>CAYMHL010000444.1:0-1501 GCA_964390205.1 uncultured Marinobacterium sp. | reverse complement strand
CTTGGTAAAGGCTTGCGAAAAACGTTACCTCAAAAAGAAATTCACCCATATCAAGGGTAGATTAAATAGCGAAGTGCAATTTCTCGGTTGAAAAAAAGATGGTCAAGGACGATATTGATGTTCTTGACCACAACAACCAGAGAGGCTGCCATGACATCATATCGTCACTTGACCAGAGAACAAAGATACACTCTCAGCAAATTATATCAAGCCGGACATCGCAAAAAGATGATCGCAACATTATTGGAGGTGCATCCATCAACCGTCACCCGAGAGCTTCAACGGAACAGGAATGAGAAGCTTGGAATATACGATTTTCGTTCGGCACACTGCAAATATCTTCGTAGGCGGAAGAAGTCGGGCAAGCCGGTAAAGATGAGAGCAGATATGCAGAAGATAGTTCTTGATCGTTTGGATCTTTTCTGGAGTCCCGAACAGATTTCAGGAAGACTGCACCAAGAAGGAATAGCTCAAATAAGCCATCAAACGATCTACAATTTCCTTCGGAAAGATCGCGAATCCGGAGGATGTCTTTACCAGAAGTTAAGGCGAAAAAAGCACTATCGGCGGAGACACACCACGGAACGACGTGGCGCAATTCAGGATCGCCGAATGATTACGGAGCGTCCTGCCGTTGTCGAAGGCAGAACGCGCTTGGGAGACTGGGAACTTGATACTGTCGCCGGTAAAAAAGAAAAAGTCGCGTTGATTACCGCTGTTGAACGGAAAACTCGTTACACGGTGGCTACAAGATCACCAGATCGAAGTCGTCGGCAGATTACGAAACGTCTGATAAGCAGTTTAAGCGAGATTCAATGTCCAATCCGGACATTGACAGCAGATAATGGGATTGAGTTTTCTGGTCACAAGAAAATAGGAAAAGCATTGAGATGTGATTTCTTTTTTGCGCTGCCACATCATCCGTGGGAACGGGGAACCAATGAAAATACAAATGGTCTGTTGCGGCAATATTTCCCCAAGGGAGAGTCTTTAAAAAATGTAACGATCAAGGAGGTTAAACAAGCTGTCGAGGCATTAAATAATCGACCGCGAAAATGTTTGAATTTTGCGACTCCGAAGGAGTGTTTTGAAAGGCAAATTCAAGAAATCTAAAAGTTGCACTTGAAAATTTAATTTAAGAGATTGTAAAGTTAGCCTATGGACAGTTTAGCCGTATGCGGCTAAAAGTACCGGGGGCCGAGTACAGGTGCGAAGGTACCGAAGCCGTTATTTCCCATAGCCTTGGCGCCACCGGATTATTTTTGCGGGATTTCCGGCGACAACGGCTCCCGCCGGGATATCTTTGGTCACCACGGCGCCGGCGCCGACAACAGCCTTTTCGCCGATTTCAACCCCGGGTAAAATAATGGCTCTTGCGCCGATATAACAGCCCTGCCGCAAGATAATATATTTTTCATCCTGCGATTTGTCTTCTTTTACGCCATGCGCGATAAAGGTTACTTCAAAAGAACAGGTTACATTGTCTTCAATGACGACATTC
>CAYMHL010000443.1:0-1519 GCA_964390205.1 uncultured Marinobacterium sp. | reverse complement strand
ACGGATCTGGCCATAATCTTAATCCTTTTGACTTATTTCCGCCCCTTCACAATCAACCGGCGGGATTTGCTCTTCTTCCTGGTCTTGCCGCCCTTGGCCGGCTTCCCCCAGGGAGAGACCGGATTACCGCCGCCGGAGGTCCGTCCTTCCTGATCCAACGGATCGGCTGGGGACAGCGTCAGGATGTCAGCCTCCGGTACGATTTCACGAATCCGTTCACTCAGTGCCGGAAAATCGAACATCATAACGATGCGCATGGGTCACTCCTCCAGCAAGACACGCCCCAGCTGCACATCACCCTGAATGGTGGTGCGGTTGATGCGTCGGCGCACGCCAACCGGAGTGCCGGTGGCGCAGTGCATGGCACGCCAGTTGTCCCACAGCACCATGTCACCCGGCTGCCACTGGTGGAAATAGTGGAACTGCGGATCGCGGGTGTGTGCCACCAGGCGCTCCAGCAGTTCGATGGACTCGTCATTGGAAAGACCGGCCTTGTAGGGCGTGATAACGCGATCCAAAAACTGCTCGACAATGCCCAGCACCTTGATGCCGGTGATCGGATGGGTCATGGCCGCCGGATAGACCGACTCCGGAAAGTCCGGGAATTTGACGTCCGAGGGTTTCTTCGGGCTGTGAGGCCCCGGCTCGTAGCCTTCCAGATCCACGTAGCGCATGTGGCGGCGCTGCATGCTGAAGGCATAGGCCACTTCCAGCTTGTCGAGCAATGCCTTGGTGTCGGCATCCAGTGCATCATAGGCTTTGGCCAGATCACCAAAGCCGGTCAGGCCGCCCTCGCCTGCCACTTCGACCGCTGTCAGTACGGCGCCATGGTTGGGTTTGCCGGTGTAGTGCAGATCCAGGTGCCAGTCGAGCCGGCCAACAATTGTCTCGCCCTTGTAGAAAGCGGTCATCGACTTGTCCTTGTCGCCGCCGCTCTCCAGCTCGAACAGCTCAGGGTAATCGTCAGACAGCGTTGCCTTGAGCGGGTGCAGCTCCAGCGGACCAAAGATCCGACTGAAGGCGATCTGCCGTTCGGGGGTAATCGCCTGATTGCGAAACACCAGTACCCCATGCTCGTACCAAAGCGCACGCAGCTGTTGCTGCAGCTCATCATCCCAGGGCTGAGTGATATCAAAGCCCTGTATCTCAACGCCGATGTTATCCAGCGGTTTAACGGTCAGTGTCATGCCTGCGTCCTCCCCTCAGTTCAGTACATTCGGGTCGCGACGCAGTTCACGGCGCGCCATCGCTTCCCACAGGAACGGAAAGCCGTTCGGGTCCGGCAGGCTGACCTGTTGGATCACTTCCTCGGCCAGGGGCTCGGCACCGCCCGCCAGACGCACTTCATAGGCACGGCGACAGCGCCACTCCAGCGTAGCCGCACGCAGATGGGCCTGACGCAAATCGCGACCGACCACCAGCGCACCGTGATGGGCCAGCAGCGCCCACTTGGCATCACCCAGTGCTTCGACCGCCGTCAGACTGGTCGCCTTGTTCTCAAAGGTACCCAGATATTCAT
>CAYMHL010000442.1:0-1519 GCA_964390205.1 uncultured Marinobacterium sp. | reverse complement strand
GCGAAGGTGCCTTGTGTGCACGGCTGCAGGGTGGACGCTTTGGTTTTGTGCGCAGCTTCCCGGCCGAAACGGGTGAACAGTCGATACTCTATCACTACGAACAGCAGCTGCAGACGCTCGACCGCAACTGGATTATTGATGGTCGTGAACTTTACCTCAATTTTACCGGCGGGATCGGTTCATCCAAGGCAGCCGCCGAAGATGCCGGCCTGTTGTTACGGATGGCGAAAAGTGCGCAGCGCATTATCCGGCCGGATGGGGCCATTACACTGGCGTTGTATCAGCAGCAGCATGACCGTTCGCTGCATGAACTGCTCGATCTGGAGGCTGATCTGCACCGTGCCGTCGAGCAGGAACAGTTCCACCTGGTCTATCAACCCCAGCTTGATCTGGCCAGTCAGCAAATTGTCGGTGTCGAGGCGCTACTGCGTTGGGTCTGCCCGCAGCGTGGCTTTGTGTCCCCGGCCGAATTCATTCCGGTACTGGAAGAAATGGGCCTGATTACCGTGCTGGGCGAGTGGATTCTCAATGAAGCCTGCCGCCAGCAGGTCAGGTGGGCGCGAGCTGGAGTAGACCTGCGCATGGGCATCAATCTGTCTGCAGTCCAGTTCCAGCAACCGAACTTGACCATGCAGATAGAAGCCGCGGTCCACAACAGCGGTGCCGATCGCAGCCGTATCGAGCTGGAAATAACGGAAAGCATGGCGATGGGGGACCCGGATCAGACTATTGCGGTGCTGCATCGCCTGCGTGAGGCCGGTTTCAAGATCGCCATCGATGATTTCGGTGTTGGCTTTTCATCCCTTGAGTACCTGCTGCACTTCCCGCTGGATACCTTGAAAATCGACCGCGCCTTCGTGACGGATGTCGCGCAAACACGTCGTGATCGTGCCATCGTCCGCGCGTTGACCAACCTGTGTACCGGCCTTGGCCTGACCACCATTGCCGAAGGGGTAGAAACCCAGCGCCAGTGCGATTACCTGGACGCGCTGGGCGCCACCGAAATTCAGGGTTATCTGCTCAGTCGCCCTTTGCCCGGTCAGGAACTGTTCGAGTTTGTGCAGCGTTTTAGTGAGCAGGGCTGGGATGCGGTCAATGGCTGAACGCGCTGAAGAAACCGAAGTACTCTATGAGATTGCGCTGGCAATAGGGTCCAGCCTGGATCTTAAGGAAATGCTGCATCATGCCCTGAGCAGGATGTTAAGCGATTTGCACTGCAGTGCCGGCCTGGTGATGCGCTGGGAATACGATCAGGCGCTGCCTCCTGTTGATGCGGCAGCCTCATGTTCACTTGGCATCAACTGGCATGAGGTACTGGCGCTGCCGAAAGGCTTGACTGAACAGCCAGGGTTGTCCGCTCAGTTGCAGTCCTTGCAGCTGCCTAATGATCATCTGGCGCTGAAAGGGTATCAGGCGGCCTTGGCTGTTGAGCATCAGGCATGCGTGGAGCATTTTTACTATCGCTTTGTGCTCGAAGGTTTCGGTCTTCTGTTGCTGGAAAAGCCGGGAGCCGGTTTCT
>CAYMHL010000441.1:0-1525 GCA_964390205.1 uncultured Marinobacterium sp. | reverse complement strand
CAGAACGGCAGCAAAAACAAACCGATGAGCGCCTTAGACAAAATCGAACAGGAAATACGCGAGAAAGGACAAGCCGCATGGAAAACGAACCTAACGAACCTTTAGACCTGGACCCGAAAAAATTGCATGCACGCCTGATCTACCTGCTGGAAAACTGGCGGGTGGAAGCAGCCATCAAGCACGCTTGCGAAGCGTGGGAGATGATCGCCCCTGAAAACGCAACTGATCTGCTGCGCTGCCTGGTTGGCGCGGAAGATAACCTTCCGATGTCGGAAGATGATCTTTACGAGCTGCGCAAAATCGCCCTGGACCTGGCTGCCGAGTACCGAGAATCGCAGATGCAGGAGGTGGAATCATGATTGCTGAAAACGAATATCAACAGGACGGCAACCCGTTTGCGTTTATCTTGCTGCTGCTGATCCTGGCCGTGGTGGCCTACAGCAGCCTGCCGGTGATCTTCGGCACGCATGCGGTCGACAAACACGGCGACGAAGCCCGGGCCATCCGGCGCTGCAATATGGATCAGGGTCCCCGCTTAGTCTTCAAGGCCCATGATACGTTTTACCTGCTATGCCAGTTGGAAGATGGCCGTTGGGGTCTGCAGGCGGTCAAAAAGGGTTTTCAAGGGCTGTACCATGAGCTAACTGCCTTCGTGAAGGGCAAGGGCACCTACAGTGAGCTCATGGCCTACATGCAGCGCATCGGCGCATCCCGGATCGAGAAACTGCCCGGCATCCTGCTGCCCGCCTTTGGTACGCCCGAGCTGTGGGACCAGGAGGACTGACATGGCTACCGATGCTGAGATTCTAAGCTCACTGCGATTGGTCACTGAGTATTACGGGCAGGAAGTCAACGAAACCCAGGTGCGTTTGTGGCTGCGCTTGCTGGAGCCCTACCCGGCGCTGGTCATCGAAAAGGCGGTCGTCACCCACATCGAGCGCAGCAAATGGCCCCCCAAGGTCTCGGAAATCCGCGACCTGTGCGCTGAGCTCAACCCAAAGAATGGCTATCGGGTGGATTCCCTGGTCGGAGAGCTGCTCGAGCTGGAGAATGCCTTCTACGATCAGCGTCAACTGGATGCCGACGCTTGGGAGCGCCTGGCTCGGCAATTCGAGCGGGTTGGCAGAAACGAGCGCGCCGCCAACACCCGCCAGCGCCTGGCCAACCTGCAGGCCATCCTGGAGAGGGAGCAACAGCCATGCTAACCATCCTGGCGGGTTTTGGCCTGATGATTGTTTTTCTGTGGCTGCTGATCTGTATCATGCTGATCCTGGGGGATTGAAATGGCCGTACAACCATCTTACTACGTCCACCCACCCAGGGTCAGGCAAGGCGACGGCGACACACAAGAGTTCTTTGTCCACCCGCTCCGGCTGTTGAAGGACCTGATCCGAGATGGCCGCACGATGACCGCCTACCGGGATAGCTTCTGGGTGGAAGACGCCGGCGCTGGCTGGTATGACGGCGCATTTGTTCGAATAATCTGGCGCAGAAACGCCTAAGGAGAATGACATGTTTTACGTGG
>CAYMHL010000440.1:0-1531 GCA_964390205.1 uncultured Marinobacterium sp. | reverse complement strand
CGAGGTGCGCTGTTTTTCGTTACGTATGCGCAGACATGGTTTTCATTACTCAATTGAACCAGCAGATTAATCGCTACAACGGTTTTTCCTGTACCCGGACCTCCAGTGACAATAATCACGCGTTTTTTACAATCAGAGAAAGATTTACGGGAAAAAGCGAGTATCTGCTCATACGCTATCTTCTGTTCGTCGATAAGTACGAATTCGCGTTTACCCCTCAGCATTGCAACTAAAGAGTCCTGCAGACTCTTGGATGGTCTTATTGTCCCGTTTTCGATGTATACGAGCGTCTGTTTTGCATCGCCTTTGCGAATATACTTCTTGATGAAGGAACAAAGCCGGTCTGCATCAGGGCGGCAGAATAACGGGGCTTCTTCAAGAACATCCTTGAAATAGGGCATGAACAGCGGATCTTGTTTCCCTTCTCTGTAGTAGTTATGCAGGTATGCGCAGCTTTGTAATACAATGGGAACATCTTCAACACTGGAATTGTAATCGGTAATGAAAGTGCGATACGACCAAGCCTGATATGACGGATGTACAGCTTTGTGTTTGCCTCCCCCGAGATAAGTTTTCACATACTTGAATTCCTGTTCCGGATCGATTAGCAGCAGTTGGCCGACCGAGTTCATCGGAAACACTTCGCTCCACTGTTTCAACTCGATGATAACCGCGCTATGGCGATTGTTCTCATCAAGACCGCTGAGAATGAAGTCGACGCGTTTGGATGTATTGGGAATGGCAAATTCTATTGCCACTCCGGAATCTTGCGGGATTTCGGGATCGAGCAGAATGCTGTGCATGTGTGTCAAAGAGTTGATCCACGATTGCTTTTCTGTGCTACCGACTCGTTTGTGCAACTTGAGTGCCATTAAATTTTCAATCTTGCAATCGATGACATTGGTTCGCACATCGTGCATAAATTGCTGTTTATCACCTTCGTATACGAGCATCGAAATCCCCTATTCGGTTTCTGAGAATTCAGTATATTTCTTTGCATTCCCAAAGGAATCGCTTACGTTATATTTCTCACCGTTCTTTTTGAGCTTATTCTTGATGATGGTAGGAATATCAGCATCGATGGCGTCTGCAAAAAGAACGCTGTAGATCAAAATATCGGCAAGCTCGTCCTCCATCTGTGCTTGTTTTTGTTTTACGTCTACATCACTACCCGACCACTGGAAGCATTCGAGCAGTTCGGCTGCTTCCAGGGTCAAGGAAATCGATAAGTCCTTCGGTGTGTGAAACTGCTTCCAGTTTCGTGCATCACGAAAGGCCAGAATGTCGGCTGCGGGAAGAGCGTATTCTGAAAACATCGGACCAACTCCTTTTGCAAGGTATTGATATGCAATACCGAACCTAGAGCAGAAACGCTGAATAAAGGTTTCTGAAGGGGCCATGATAGTATTCAGATACTCCTGCTCCGAGAGGTCAAGCTTCTGTGCGATCTGTGAAGGCATCAATTGTAGTTTTTTCTGAACAGCAAGCATACGGGTATGGATGGTTGTCATGCGGTATCCCTTGTATAAGT
>CAYMHL010000439.1:0-1537 GCA_964390205.1 uncultured Marinobacterium sp. | reverse complement strand
TGTTTGATGTATCCTCTGTTTTACCCTACATTTTTGACCAACTGGAAATGATTTTGATCGTCTTTTGTTTTAAGAAAAACAGTTATTGACTCTTTTGGTCATCCCTTAGTAGTGTTGCTCCAGCATACATGGCATTGCAAAGGCGCAATTCGGTTCAAACCGGGTTGCGCCTTTGTTTATGCGAGGAGAAACATCATGAAAAAACGATTGCTTGTTCTTTTGGGTTTGTGTCTACTGGTATCGGGGAGCCTTTTTGCTCAGGCAAAAGCGGAGATTTCCTCGGTGAGCACCTTGCAAAGGATCAAAGAACGTGGAGTTTTGACGGTAGCGACAGGGACGTATGTACCATTCGAATACCGCGATCCCAAAACCAATGAGATCGTTGGGTTTGATGTGGATTTTGCAAAGATTTTAGCTAAGAAACTGGGAGTGGAATTGAAAGTAAGTGATATGACGTTTACTTCAATCATACCTACCATTGAAAACGGTGAATATGATTTTGCCATTGCTGCCATGTATGATACACCGGCAAGACGAGAAGTGGTGCTCATGAGTGATTCGTATATGGAAACTGGAATGGTTCTTGTAGCAAGGAAAGACTTTGATAAAAACATTACATCACTTGCTGATTGTGAAGGTCTGCGCGTAGGGGTGAAAGCCGGTGCCACCAGCCAGATGGTAGCTGAACAGGGAATGAAAGATCATGGAATCAAATACACCATTGTTGGATATGAAGAGACCATTGGGTGTATTTCGGATTTGGTTACCGGACGCATTGATGTTGTGGTCAATGATCTGCTTAATCAGCTTGAACTGAACAAAGTCTCCCCAGAAGTGCATATTGTCAGTGAGCCTTTTACGCATGCAAACTTGTCTATTGCAGTGAAGAAGGGCAATGAGGAGCTTATGGATTTTATTAATCAGACGATTGGCGAGTATAAAACCGACGGTACCTACGAAACGCTTTATGACAAATGGCTGGACTGATGATTTTCTGATGATTGGGTTGTCCTAAGGACAACCCAAGTGTTTTTCCTCAATTATGACGCTATTTGGAGCATGTATGCATACCTTGGATTTCTCAATCATCGTTCAAAAACTACCGACACTTCTGCAAGGCTGTGCAGTCACCTTGCTCTTATGCAGCATTTCCTTGTTGCTGGCTCTTGTGTTGGGTATTGTTTTAGCTCTTCTTCGGGACGCTCGAAATCCTATTTTCAGTCTTCCTTCCCAGTTTTTCATCTGGATTTTCCGAGGTACACCGTTGATGGTTCAACTCTATTTACTCTATTATGGCCTTCCTTCTTTTGGCATTCGACTTACTGCAGTACCTGCAGGAGTTCTTGGGATGTCTCTCAATACTGCTGCCTATATTGCTGAAATAGTGAGAAGTGGGATTCAGGCAGTTGATCGAGATAAAAAAGGGGGGTGTTTCCTAAGGGACACCGGGTTATGCAGATGACGAAAGTAATAGCAATAGTGAATCAGAAAGGCGGGGTGGGTAAAACGACCACGGCAGTAAATCTGGCTGTGGCTT
>CAYMHL010000438.1:0-1547 GCA_964390205.1 uncultured Marinobacterium sp. | reverse complement strand
AAGTGTTTCCATCACCCGGGTGACTATGTTGAATTTACTGCCAAACGACCGGCTATGACGTCTGGAAAGTCTACACTTGAAGTTCCCCCACCTCCGGAGGCTCGCCATGCATCCTTTTGCTTGTTTTGACTTTCCCCGAAAACCACCACTGTCACCCTTGGATGAACTACTGCAGATTGAGTTGGCCGAAGCGTTAGAGAATAAAACGCATACAGGCTGCTTCGTTCCCCTGCCCGCACAAACCGGAATCGGCAAAACCCACAGTGCCGCGGCACTGATGCTTGAGCGCATGCTGGCGCGAATCGAAGCCGAATTGACCGGTGAGGAGCGGCCAGGACCGGTAAGTTACATGACCAGCACGGTGGATAATGTTCAATCCGCTTTCCGCTTGTTACAGCTGCTGATCGAAACACAAACTCTGGATGACAAGCCAAGATTTACCAACGATCAACAGGCTTATCTGCTGAGCAGGATTATTTATTTACCGGCCCAGTCTGAGCAGATGCTGACGATGCAGCATGATGACGTCGAAATCCTGTTTGACGCTTTCGACCTATGGCAGTTACCGCAATTGACCAAGGACTGGAAAAGCCTGCAGAACCTGAGCAGCCATCTGGATGAACATCCCCGCCTGAAAGCCGAGATGCGCGAAGAGCTGCACAGCCGTGCAGGCCAGCTATTTCACCGTATCGTGGATGGAATTCAGCGCCAGAACCGGCAAAATGAGGTGTGTTTAAACCATCGCCAGCAACAGGCTGTTGATAGACTGTTGCCCGGCGATAAGGTAAGGCGTCAATGTGCCGATGCACTGTTTATGACCACCCACAAGTTTTTTAATGGTTACCAAAGCACACGCCACCGTATTTACCCTTTGCGCAAACTGGCCGGGCAGCTCCTGATCATTGATGAAATCGATCGGCAGAATGAGGTCATGCTGGATCTGATGTGTAAGCAGCAAGTGCGTGACCTGATCAATGTCACTCGCACCCTGAGCGCCAACCTCTCCCGCCACCGCATTGAGGATTCGCCCCGTTATACCGACGTGGAAGAGCTGTTTGAGCCATTGAGCCAGCAACTGAAGGCCTTCGAGGCCCACTGGCAGACCGCCTTTTCCTTCAACGTGTCCGGTGACAGTCTCGGAGACAAACCGGTGCGCCTGTTTTCCGATCGGACACTGACGCATGTAAACAGCCATACCCACCGTCTGTTTCTTGAATCCGACGCCAGCAAACGCAAAAACCTGATTGTCAGTCATGACCGTGAACTTGCTACCGAAGATGGTGCCTATCTTGACCGCCTGACCCGCTTTGTAAACGAGGCCGACTGGATTTATCGCGGTTTTCTGACCAGCATGCGCAAGGCTGTATGGCTGATTCTACGCAACACCACACATCAGGCTCCCGGCATTGATGGTGCCTTTCAGGAAGCCGTGCTGTCACTACTGGCGCAGCTCAACCTGTCCCAGTTTGCCGAAGATGTGTTTGCATCCTTTGATAGCCAGATTCCTACCCGCGTGAGCAAGCCAGACCAGCAGTTACGGATGGCAC
>CAYMHL010000437.1:0-1550 GCA_964390205.1 uncultured Marinobacterium sp. | reverse complement strand
GGAATTACGTGCTATTAGCAGCCAGGTTTCTGCCGAACTGTCCCAAAGGGATAGAGATCGGAGAGTCAAGGAGTATGAGCGTAAGGATGCAGTGCGTGAAGATCCTCGTTTCGCTCAACTTCAACGCAAAATAGAAGAACTCTACGAAGGCATGGATTTAGAGGTTCCAATTAAGGCAAGCCTCACCCTGAATGCTTATGTTTATCCCGGCGCAAGCATACGAACGGATTTTGACATGGAAATGGATGATGTTTCCCTGTCTCTTGAAGACACGTGTATTTTGGAGGGAACCTACGATCTTCCGCCCAGTATTCTCTCTCTGCCTGCTGTCATAGAGGAAGTTGAGCAGAAGAAGGAAGAATTTCTCAATCGGTTTGACATTTCTGGGCTTGAATCCGAAGTGGAAATTCTGGCTGGTGGCTACGATGTGGACCCAGAAGAAATATGGGATATGCTTGACTAATGAAAAAGTGGTTTAGACTGTTAACTTGGCCGAAACTTCCATAATATGCTTCAAGATATGGCAGATGCATCAGAAATGTTACTTGAAGATGTCTTCGAAGAAATTGTTCAAATGGCAGACATAGACTGATTTCCGGCGCAAAAAGGAAAATGAAAAATGATGACCGCAATTGTTAGTATTCTTTGGCTTTTCGTAGGATACCTGATACTCATCTTCGCAACCCATTGCGCAGATTGCCCGCTTCTCAAAAAGGACGAATTTACTCTCGGAGATTTCGCTCTTATTCTTATTGCTCTTATACTCTGGCCACTCCTGATTTTTGTCAGCATACTGATCATGATAGAGGAAGGCAATGGTGGACCAGTCCTCTATAAAAGAAAGAAAAAGAAGGAAGAAGATCAATGAGCCTGCCAGATCATCTGAAACCCCGATACGATTACAGAACACCTGAAGAAATGCGTCAGCATTTCGAAGAGGCAGGCCAGTGGGCAAAAGAACATGGAACCCCCGAAGATGTGCAGGAAATGAAGGAGGCAAGAGAAGGGCTGGAAACATATATCGAAACTCTGAAGAAAATGGCAGAACAATCAAATCTTAACCTGAATTCCCTCTTCCGAACATCACTGACAATCAATTACCACGTCCATGAAACCGCCAGAGCAAACAACTGCGATCCCTCACAAATCACCCATGACATCATGTACGCCCCAGAAGTGGAACAACTAGCTAGAGAAAAAGGATTACTTCCATGAAATTGATCATCGGACAAACAATCCCCGAAAGCAAGGTCCAAGTCGATCTCTTCGTCCTCAGAGTCTGGGCTACCTCGGGCGATGATGATTACACAACCTCGGAAACAAAAGAATTCGATAATAACACCACGGGAAGAAAAGAACTGAAACCCTTTATTGATGTCCTCTATCACCTCATGGAAAGACCCGAACCATTTGATCTCTGGGAATTAGCATATATCCTTGAGGAAGAATTCGGTTATGACGAAGTAGGGGCAGAGGAAATGGCAACAGAAATCGCAAATCTGCTGAGACTTGACGTTTACTGTGATGACTACCTCGCCCACCCCAGTGAC
>CAYMHL010000436.1:0-1550 GCA_964390205.1 uncultured Marinobacterium sp. | reverse complement strand
CGGGTCGCCTGTGAGTGCCTGAGCGTATAGGCTCAGGCCCAGTGAGCGGTGCAGTCAGGCCGCCAGCAGCAGGAACCAGCCCCCTGAGCGATCAGGTGGCACCCGGTAACGGGAATCCTCTTCCTGAGTCACCTTCAAGTGGGAAGGGAGGGGAGGAAGTCAACCCAAGTCGTGAGGACCGGATGGAGTCGCTGATCCGCGATGCCGACAGTGCTCTCTATCAGGCCAAGGAGCAGGGCAGGGACAGGGTCAGTCTCTGGCCGGCACCACAATGATCGGTCGCATCATGAAGGGGCTGTGAAAAAAAGGATCACAGTCGCAGCGCTCGGGTGGGTCCTTGATCTCGGGCCACAGATGCACCGACTCTGTTTCCAGAATCGGGAATGAGTAGGGTTGTGCGTCTACCTTCCCCTGTTCCATGCCGGTGAAGTTTCCCAGTGCCGTGACCAGCCGACCGTTGGCATAGATGACCGGGTCGATGAACCCCGGTATCCGGATGCGAAAGCGGCCGGCACTGGCATCACTCTTCAGCGGGCGGCCACTGGCATTCAGCTGGAACTGAACCACTTCAATTTCACTGCCCTGAGCCTGATTTCTGACAGCAGCAATCTCGCCGCCCCAGCGCGCTTCCGCGGGCGGCGACACAACTCTTGCGTCGGCGAAGGGCAGCAGCGCGGTTTCGCTGACCGGGCGCAGTGTATCGGGCACGGACGCGCAACCACCCAGCAACAGCAGGCAAAGCAATAGCGTGTAAGAGCGCAGCATTAGGGGTCCTCCCGACAGGTAATCTGTCTGCTTGATGTTGTGACCGCCTGCAACCGTTCAGGTTCGACCGGATTTTCGGTCGCCAGCGTCTTCAGTGTAGTCCTGAGGTTGAAGTCGCATTACAACCTGTTACAAACCGCTACAAGTTCGCACATTAACAGCGTATCTGGTTTACAGCGACGTTCTACGCTTTAGGGCATTACAAAAACACACGTCAGGCATGCAGCGGGCACTGGCCCGTGGTCGTCGCCAATGTCGAGGGATACTGCCCATGAAACACCAGATCATTCGTCGTACTTCCGGTTATCTGCTGGGTGCCGCGGTTGCCGCCGCCATGGCAACCCCGGCTTCTGCCTACAATCTCTATTCCAGGGATGGTTCCGAGCTGAACCTGGACATTGAAGCCGTGTTTGGTGTGTTCTCCAGTGAAGAAAACTATCTGCTGGACAATGACACCAAGGGTGCCGACTGGCGTGAAGGTTACATCAAATATGGCCTCTCCGGCAGCCATGCGTATGCGCCGTCAGGCGCCTCGGTCTATGGCGGGCTGAACCTGATCAGCTCTGCGACCTGGGGTGACGGCGATGCCGGCGGTTTCACCTCCGGTGACGAGCGCGAAACCGATTTGGAAGATGCCTACCTGGGCTGGCGTTCCGGTAACCTGATACCGACATTGGGGCAGGATGGTCTGGATCTGTCCTTTGGTCGTCAGCAGTTCGCCATTGGTGATGGCTTTCTGATCAACGGTGATGCGCTCAACTTCGGCGATGCGCTGGGTGATGATT
>CAYMHL010000435.1:0-1551 GCA_964390205.1 uncultured Marinobacterium sp. | reverse complement strand
GGTGAGCCGGAGGATATCGCTGCCGCTGCGCTCTATTTTGCGACCCCCGCCTCCAGTTGGGTGACCGGCAAGGTGATCGAGGTGGATGGCGGTGCTGAAGGCAGCGTGTGGGGCTGAGGAGAACAGCATGAGCAAGGAACTTCGCGAACGGCTCGGACACGAGCTGTATCAGGCCCTGAAAGAGAGCCGAACTGTGCCGCCGCTGATTGAGCGTTACCCAGACCTGAGCATCGACGACGCCTACCACATCTCGCTACACACGCTGAAACTGCGTGAGGCCGATGGCGAACGGGTGATCGGCAAGAAGATCGGCGTCACGTCTAAAGCGGTGCAGGAGATGCTCAATGTGCACCAGCCCGACTTCGGTTTTCTGACTGATCAGATGCAATTCGAGGATGGCGCAGAGGTCAGCCTGTCACGGACCGGTCTCATACAGCCGCGCGCGGAAGGTGAAATCGCCTTTTGCTTGAAGCGGGATCTGACCGGCCCCGGGATCACGGCTGAAGATGTTCTCGCCGCTACCGCATGGGTGGCGCCGTGTTTTGAAATTGTAGATTCGCGCATCGACGACTGGCGTATCAGTATCGTGGATACAGTTGCCGACAACGCATCCTGCGGGGTTTTTGTCATTGGTGGTATTCATACCGACCCTTCGTGCCTTGACCTGGCCGCGGTGGAGATGCAGATCAGCAAAAACGGTGAGCCTGCCGGTACCGGACTGGGTTCTGCCGTGCAGGGACACCCCGCCGCAGCCGTTGCCTGGCTCGCAAACACCCTGGGGGAATATGGCATTCCCTTCCGTAAGGGCGAGATCATTCTGTCCGGCGCACTGGCACCCTTGATACCGGCTGCCGCCGGCGATCACTTCAGCCTGACCGCCAAAGGGCTTGGAAGTTGCTCGATCCGTTTTGCGCCCTGACTCACTACCGAATACGACTAGCTGGAATCAAACCATGTCCAAAAAACTCAAAGCGGTCATCATTGGCCCGGGTAACATCGGCACCGACCTGCTGATGAAAATGCAGCGTTCCGAGTGGATCGAGCCGGTCTGGATGGTGGGGATCGACCCCGAGTCCGAAGGCCTCAAGCGCGCCGCCGAAATGGGCATCAAAACCTGCGCCACCGGCGTGGATGGCATCCTGCCGCACATCATCGAAGACGATATCCGCGTCGCCTTTGACGCCACCTCCGCCTACGTGCATGCCGAAAACAGCCGCAAGCTGAACGAACTGGGCGTGATCATGGTCGACCTGACCCCCGCCGCCATCGGCCCGTTCTGCGTACCGCCGGTGAACCTGGCCGACCATGCCAAGAACCTGGAGATGAACGTCAACATGGTCACCTGCGGTGGCCAGGCGACTATCCCGATGGTCGCTGCAGTCAGCCGCGTGCAGCCGGTTGAGTACGGCGAGATCATCGCTACCGTGTCCTCCCGCTCCGTGGGCCCTGGCACGCGCCAGAACATTGATGAGTTCACCCGCACCACCGCCGGTGCTGTGGAAAAGGTCGGTGGCGCCAAACAGGGCAAAGCGATCATCATCATCAACCCGG
>CAYMHL010000434.1:0-1554 GCA_964390205.1 uncultured Marinobacterium sp. | reverse complement strand
CATTACACAACGATATAACTGATAAAGCACCAGTAGCTTGTGGTTTAGGTGGAAACACTTATACACTACCAGTTAGAGATGAAGATGTAATAATCATAGCTTATAATTCAAGTGCTGATGCTGCTTACGATTTAAGAGTAAACGCACCAGCTAGTCCAAATTATGCAGGAATAGGTGTCGCAGATTTAGTCGAAAAAATCGCAGCAGGAAATATCGCGTTAGTAAATATAGAAAGTGCTAAATATGTTGATAGTACAGGAAAAATCAACTTGGTAGCAGAAAATGCAGCTATTAAATTAGCCATTTTTTATAGAAAGTAAGGAGGCAAAAAATATGAAACTAGATATACAAAGATTCGCAGCGCCAACTGTAACATTTGCACCTTTGAATTTAGCTACGAAAGTAAATTTTCACGAACCAACAATAACAATCACATTTAGTGCAGCAGTAAGAAACATTGATGATAGTGCAATAACAAATGATAATGTAGCAGCATTATTAGAGTTCAAAAAGACTAATGATAGTGGGGCAGTAGTACCATTTACTGCAACTATTAATGAAGCTAAAACTATTATTACAGTAGTACCAACAGGTGATTTATTACCTAACCAAGCTTATTATTTAGAAGTAAAAGCAAATTCATTTGAAAATGATACTAATGAAGCAGTAGCAACTACTAATGCAACTTGGACTACAGTTACTCAACCAACAATCACCTTTGCACCTTTAAACGCAGCAACAAATCAAACAACTGCAGCACCAACAATAACTATGACATTCCAAGAAGCAATTAGAATGATAGATAATAGTGCTATAGAAGATGCTGATTTAGTAGATATGGTTGTATTTAAAGAAACTAATGCAACAGGAGAAGATGTTGCTTGTTCTCTAGCAATAAACGCAGGAAAAACTGTTATAACTGTTACACCGACAAATGATTTAATACCTAATCAAGTTTACTATGTAGGATTCTTAGCAGGAAAAGTTGAAAATGGTGATGGCATTGTTAATGTTGCACAATCAGCTTCATGGACTACTTCAAATGTAACAACTGCAGCAGGTACAGTAGTAGCAAATAATAGTATTGTAACTAAAGCATTTGTAGCAGGAGATTTAGACGGAACAATACTAACATTCCCAGCAAGTGATGAAAAAACAATCATTGTAGCTTACAATTCAAGTACCGATACTGCTTATGATGTAAAAGTCAAAGCACCAGCAAGTAATGTAAGATATAGTTCATCACCAATTGATTTAGTAAAAGAAATCGCAGCAGGTTATGTTGGCATAATCAGAGTTGAAAGTGCTAAATATGCAAATGATGAAGGCAAAATAAATATTGATGTAGAACATGCTGATGTAAAATTAGCAGTATTTTATCAAGATTAAGAGGGTTAAAACCTCTTTTTTCATAGTGAAGATAGTTTGTATCTTCTTTATGAAAAGGGAAGGAGTTAATTAATGATAAAGGTAAGTAAAAAAGACAATGAAATATCTATTACAGGTCATGGCAAAGACATTGTATGCTCAGCAGTAAGTAGTATAACTTGCACC
>CAYMHL010000433.1:0-1555 GCA_964390205.1 uncultured Marinobacterium sp. | reverse complement strand
CGGGAATACTATTGTGTTTCATCCTGGATATTACATAGAAGGGCTGGTGCATGAGCGTGATCTCAACCTCTTGGACGCTGACCAAACGGGCGTGTTCATCGCCTCCAGTGGCGAGCACAGCGCACTGCCGGTTCGTTTGCAGCAGGTGGATTTGACGGCGGCTCCCGTGCTGACTTATCCCGAACTCGGCTCGGATGCAGGTGGCCCCATTGCCGCCAGGCTGCAGGAGGATCGCCTGATCCCGGAAGCGGCCCACTATCGGGTGCAGTTTCAGCCCGAAGGCGACGTACCGGATGCGCTGAAACAGGCTCGATCACCCGGCATGTTGGTGATTGAAGGTGAGTCGCGTAGTGCGCTGGGCTTTCAGTTAAAGCGCCTGCTGGCCCTGTTTATTCGTGAATCGGGCTTTTGAGCGTGCAGCCCATGTGTGTTTATGCGATTCGAACACTGATATTGCTGGTCTTGGCGCTGTTTGCCTCGGTTACTTCGGCCGCCCCTGTTCCCCTTGGCCATTCGATGCTGTCCCTGGACAAGGGGCAGCTCAGTCTGCTGGAAGATCCGCAGCATGAGTTGAACTGGCAGCAGGCCTTGGCGGCCCAGCGTGCCGGGCAGTTCAAGCCCATTCCGTATGGCGTAGGGGAGGGCTACACGCCATCTGCCTTCTGGGTCTATGTGCAGCTGGAGCGGCTGCCGGATTCACCGACTTTTTGGGGCTTTTTGAGCAGCCCCGCCTATCTTGACCGTGTTGAATACCACCTGATTCAGCAGGGCCGGTTGCTGCAACACTTCAGCGCTGGCGACCTGATCGATGACCCCGAGCATGATCTGCACCACCGCCTGCCGATGGTTGGAGCGCCTGTTCCTGAAGGTCCGGTCGAGTTGTTGGTGCGCCTGGAAACATCCAGTACATCGGTGCTGCTGATTCAATTGGTACCTGAAGACCGCATTCAGGACGTTATTGAAAGGCGGGTAATGAGCGAAGGTATTCTTATCGGTATTCTGCTGATGGTGTTGTTGATCAACCTGATCAACGGCATCTGGCTAAGACGCATACTGTTTGTCTATTTCGTGGTCTATGAGGCCTCAATGTTGGCTACGATTTTGTTTAGTAACGGTTTTATCCGTGACTGGGTGCCCGGTATGAGCGCGGTCGAGCAGAATCGTATGATGCAGTTTAGTGTGCTGTGGACTGGTGTAATGGCATTTGTGTTCTTCAGTAAGATGTTGAGTTTTCCATTCAAAGGGAAGTGGTTGGTTGATGCACTTTTCGTGTTTGGCATCGTGATGGCGATTCCGGGGGTGTATTACACCCAGCGGGGTGAGTACGTCCATGTGATGCCGTTTGTAAATGCCTATGTGGCGTTGTTCCCGTTGCTGGTTTCCATCCCGCTGTTGCGCGCATGGTGTCGCATGAATATCGAGCAGTGTTTCCGGGCGGGTGGTTTGTTCATTTTCGGCATCTTTGTAATGGTCAATGGTGCCTATACTGTGGGCTTTTGTCCGGTCACTCTGGGTACGACCTACATAGCGCTCGACACGATACTATCGTTCCAGT
>CAYMHL010000432.1:0-1556 GCA_964390205.1 uncultured Marinobacterium sp. | reverse complement strand
GAAGCGCATATCCCAGTCTGCTAGCATAAGGCGTGCGGCTTCGACGAGGGCCGGCAGGTTCCGGTTGAAGCGCATATCCCAGTCTGCTAGCATCGGTCGATTCCACCGTGAGCATCAGTCCGCAGTTCCGGTTGAAGCGCATATCCCAGTCTGCTAGCATGCACGAAGAAGAACCCCTTGAAGTTCCGAGGGGTTCTTCTTTTTTCCCCGAATAAAACCATTCGGTGGATTAGAAGAGAGCCAATTGTTCGGGTGCTTTTTTTGGTGCCTGTCGACTTCGACCGGTGTAGGTCCGGATACGTTCATACTGCTTGTCGGTGACGGTGAGGATATGCACCCTGCCGCCACGGGGTAGGGCCGCTTCGATCTTCCGGGTGTAGGTCTCCGTCTCGCTCTGACTGGTGCAGAAGCGGATGTAGACCGAAAACTGCGCCATCTCAAACCCCAGGTCGAGCAGGGCGTAGCGAAAGGCGGTTGCCGCCTTACGTTCTTCCTTGAGCACTACCGGCAGATCGAACATGACCAACATCCACATGAGCCTGTATCCCGAAAGCATCACTTCCCGCTGAACGCTCAGTCCTGTCGGGTCGCTGGCCAGTCCTCCACCGGGCCGGCCAACGGCAGGTCGAGTTGTTTCCGTTCACCCAGATAGACCTGCGCCAGTGAAGTGGCCAACCTCTGCAGGCAGACGCTGACAGGTGTTAGGCCTGCCGTCGTGGGCATGTCCGTTGATAAGGTCTCCACCAGGAATCGCTTGACCTCGGGGGTGAGTTCCGGTTCCTGCTGTCGGGAAATTCGCCAGACAACCAGGTCGACCAAGGGGCGGAACGGCTCCATCAGATCATCGACCAGGCGCATCGGGTTCCCCTCGTTGCAATGATGCACCCCCAGAGTCGGGTGCAACCCGGCGGCCACTACGGCCCGGGCCGTCGCAGCGCGCAGCACGGTGTAGCCGTAGTTGAGGAGGATGTTGAGGCCGCCGCCGTTGCGGTCGCGCCGAAACCGGTCACCAAACAGCAGGTTCCAGTAGCGACGGGCCGCCAGGGCCTCTCGGTTGTCCGGGTCGCCCGAGCGTACACGGGCCACCAAGGCCGCCACCGGAGCGGACGGAATGCCGGCCTGGTCGAGCACAGCGGCCTGCTGACGCAACTTTGCCTTGACGAGGGTTGTCCACAGCCGCTTGTGGGCCGGTTTGCTGGCGGCGAGTTGGGCATCGAACCGCTTGGCCTGCTGAAAGCTGCCGTCCAACGCCAGCAACATGCCCACCGCATTGTGGTTTGCGCCGCACAGGACAAAGGGAGAGCCCCGCTCCGCCAAGGCCACAAGAAGGTTGTTCGTGTAGCTGAGGCCATGGGCACTGACGATGACGGCGGTAATGTCGTCCAGACGAATGCGACCTAGCTCCCGTCGCTCGCCACCGGTTTCATGCACCAGCATGAAACCGCGGTAACTAGAGAGATGGCGGGCGTCGTGGATGATTTCAACGATCCGGCCGACCATGGTCGCCCCCTCCAAACGGCCGAAGGTGCAACTCCCCGATGGGCGAAACTGTCACT
>CAYMHL010000431.1:0-1558 GCA_964390205.1 uncultured Marinobacterium sp. | reverse complement strand
ATGCGGGGATGTGTCCCGAGCGGTTCATGACTCGCTGGCGGACGGCAAGCTGACTGACCGCGAGAAGAACGAGATGCAGCGTGAGATCAATGAAGCCATCGATGCGCTGATGAGCATGCGTCTGGCGATCAAGGAGCACAAGTGATGGCGACTCCTGATCAGCGCATTTTCGAACTGCTGGAAGCAATCAATGCCCGGCCCGGCCAATCCGCCGGCCAGCTGCTGGCGCGCACTTCGCTAGTAACGGATAAAAACTTTCGCCCGGTCGTGGCGGATATGAAACGCCGCGGGTTGATCGTTACGACCGGCTGGAAGCAGCTCACGGCTTACCACCTGACGGATACAGGCCGCGCTTCGATTGAGTGTGGTGAGCTGCCGCTCCCTTCTGCTCAACAAGAGGCTGAGCCAGATGTACCGGCTGATGAGTTTGTGGATATCCCTGTCTTCGGTGCGCTGCCTGAGGTTACGGCTGGCGCTGATGAGGTGATCCTTGAAGCACAGGTCTGTGAACCGCTGCCGGTGATTGATCTGGACCAGCTCACGCTGGATATGGCGCTGGCAGAGGTACGCCAACTGACGGCGGAAAAGCGCAAGCCGGCCAATTTTGATGACTGCATTACGTTCCTGCGTGAATTTTCGGATTGCGTGAAGGCGCGCTATCCGGTGGCGGCGGCAATGTTGAGCTGCAGTGCCAACCATATGGAACGGGTTTTCGAGCAAGACGCGGAAGCCAGCAGCGGCCCAGCGGCGGGGTAAGGCGCCGACCGGGATAAGCCGACAGTGCCCGGACATGGCAAAACGTCGGCAGCAGAGCGATGGCTCCTCCTTTGGTTCAAGACTCGGCCAGGCGCTCTCCAGAAAACACAGGGTAATACAGCAGCAGCTGGGCTGCGCCGGGTGTGAGTAAGGTCGCGGACAGCCGGGAAAGACCGGCCACTGAACAACAGGCAAAAGAAAACCCCCGACGCTGAATGGCTGGGCAGCCGCGACGGGGGTAATCAATAAGAGGCTTGATTATGACCTATAAACACGAAAATTCAACTCCTGCCGTTTTTGATTTCCAGGGCAGCAGTGTGCGCACTCTGATGATCGACGGTGAGCCTTGGTTTGTGGCGAAGGATGTGGCTGAGGTGCTGGGATATACGAATACCCGCAAGGCTATTTCAGACCATTGCAGGGGGGTAACGAAACGTGACACCCCTACTGTAAGCGGCATTCAGTCTATGTCGATCATTCCCGAACGCGATGTGTATCGCCTGGTTATGCGCTCCAAGCTACCGGCAGCAGAGCGGTTCGAGGAATGGGTGGTATCCGAAGTGCTCCCCCAGATCCGCAAGACCGGCACCTATGGCGCGACCGCGCCGGCTTGGCTCGAAAACCTGAGCCCGCAGGCCAAGGTGGCACTTGAAGACCTGAATAACCAGGTGGTGGCACTCAAGGATGAAACCGACCGCTTGCAGGGCGTCTGCAATGACTTGGCGGACAACCTGGCGCACGGCATTACCCCGACCGCCTTCTGTCGCCAGTTGAATGGCGTGAATTCCCGTGAGGTTCAGAA
>CAYMHL010000430.1:0-1559 GCA_964390205.1 uncultured Marinobacterium sp. | reverse complement strand
CGAGCTGGTGGCCAAGGTCCGCCCCAACATGTCCAAGGAAGCGGCGTTTTTCCTCGGCCCGCAGATGCACAGCGTCAAGGGCATGGTCAAAGCCACTCCCGTCATGCTGGAAATGGATATGGACACGGGCCGGTTCGAAGCTGAATTCGACTGGTTCAACTCCTACGAAGCCGAAGTCCACCTGCAGGACTTTGGCCCTTCCAGACACCCCATCTGCTGGACACTGCTGGGCTATGCCAGTGGCTACTCCAGCTTTTTCATGGGTCGCAATATCCTGTTCAAGGAAACCCGTTGCAGTGGCATGGGCCATGAACACTGCCGAATTGTCGGCAAGCCGGCCGAGGACTGGGATGACCAGCAGGAGCTGGAACGCTATCTGACCCCGGACCCGGTCGCTGAAGAGCTGTTCTCGCTGCAGAGCCAGATCAGCGAATTGCGCGACAACTTTCGCAGCAGCGATCAAAGTGATGACCTGCTGTTCAACTCGGTGGGGCAATCCGCAGCGTTCAAAAACGTCTGCCAGATGATCCGTCGCGCCTCATCCAGCAAGGTCACGGTTCTGCTGCAGGGCGAAACCGGCGTGGGCAAGGAGATAGTGGCGCGCGGCCTGCACCAGAGTTCCGATCGCGCCGACAAAGCCTTCGTGGCGGTGAACTGTGCCTGTATTCCGCCGGATCTGATCGAGGCCGAACTCTTTGGTGTCGAGAAAGGCGCCTATACCGGGGCAACTCAGTCCCGTGAGGGCAAGTTTGAACGAGCCAACGGCGGTACTATCTTCCTCGATGAGGTGATCGAACTCTCGCCCCGTGCCCAGGCCAGTCTGCTGCGGGTGCTGCAGGAGAGCGAAATGGAAAGGGTCGGCGATACCCGCACCCGCACCGTAGACGTGCGCGTGGTGGCCGCGGCCAACGAAGATCTGGAGCAGGCAGTCAACGACGGTCGCTTCCGCGCTGACCTGTTTTTCCGCCTCAACGTCTACCCGGTACAGATCCCGCCGCTGCGCGAACGCACCGAAGACATACCACTGCTGGTCAAACACTTTCTGGAGAAATATCACACCCTGTATAACAAGCAGACCCGGGGCGTATCCGACCTGGCGATGCAGGCGCTGATGCATTACACCTGGCCCGGTAATATCCGTGAGCTGGAAAACATGATCGAGCGCGGCGTCATCCTTACCGACAACAACCAGAGCATTGATTTGAATGCCTTTTTCCCCTCGCTGTCGGAACCGAGCCATCCGCTCAACAGCATCAACCGTCAGGGCGTGCTGGCGCAGGAGATCGCAACGCGGGAACAGCCTCAGGCGCTGTCCACCGACGCCTTCTGCGAGCATCTGCTGGATCAGGGACTGAACCTGGATCAGCTGGAAGAAAAACTGATCCGTCGCGCCATGGAACGTGCCAACGGCAATGTCTCTCAGGCCGCACGACTGCTGGACATGACCCGGCCACAACTGGCCTATCGGTTGAAAAAGCTGGAGCTCGACTGAACCCATCCGGTGACTGCGCTGATCTTGCCGGAATGCTATGATCGGCGCTTTTCCGCTGCCCGGTAAT
>CAYMHL010000429.1:0-1560 GCA_964390205.1 uncultured Marinobacterium sp. | reverse complement strand
CCGCTATGGTTTGCAGACCATGTGCGAAGGCGGTGGTCAGGCAAATGTGACCATTATTGAGCGCCTCGGCTAAGTCCAGCCGAAAGCTATACATCCGAATTGAAGACAGGCTCGCTGCGACGGGCCCTGGGGGAAGCTATGTCTATTCTGCAAGGCCGTGTGGCCATCATTACCGGTGCAGGCGGTGGTTTGGGTGCCGCCCACGCCAAAGTGTTTGCGGCCGAAGGCTGTGCCGTTGTCGTCAACGATATCAATGAAGCGGCGGCTCAGGCCGTGGTCGACGAGATCACGGCGGCCGGTGGCAAGGCGGTGGTCAACACTTCCGACATTACCAATTACGAAGACAGCGCCAACGCGGTCAAACAGGCCATCGAGCATTTCGGTGATCTGCACATCGTGCTGAACAACGCCGGTGTGAACCGCGACCGCATGTTCGCCTCCATGACCGAGCAGGAATGGGACACCATCATGGCGGTGCACCTGAAAGGGCACTTCTGCATCGCGTCCCATGCCGTTCACTACTGGCGCGATCAGGTCAAGGCGGGCAAGCCGGTTGCCGCGCGCATCATCAACACCACCTCCGGTGCCGGGCTGCAGGGCTCCATCGGCCAGTCCAACTACGCCGCGGCCAAGGGCGGTATTGCCGCACTGACGCTGAACCAGGCCGCCGAGCTGGGCCGTTACGGCATCACCGCCAACGCGGTCGCGCCGGCCGCGCGCACCGGTATGACCACCGCGGTTGAGGCGATGGCGACCCGCATGGCCAAGCCGGAAGACGGCAGCTTCGACTACTGGGCACCGGAAAACGTGTCTTCACTGCTGGCCTGGCTGGCATCCGAGGAAGCGGGCGATGTCACCGGCAAGGTGTTCGAGTCTGAAGGCGGTCGCATCTGCATCTGTGATGGCTGGCGCACCACTGAAGGCGTGGACAAGGGCGACCGCTGGGAGCCGTCCGAGCTGGGTGAAGTGATCCACAAATTGATCAAGGACGCCGTTCCGGCACAGAAAGTCTGGGGCAGCTGAGGAGAACACAGATGAGCACTATTCCAAAATACGTTGAAGGTCACGGTCTGCTCAAGGGCAAGTCCGTGCTGATTACCGCTGCTGCAGGGGCAGGCATCGGTTTTTCGGCCGCCAAGCGTGCCGCCGAAGAAGGTTGCCGTGCGCTGATGATCTCCGACATTCACCCGCGCCGTCTGGAAGAGGCGGTTGCAGCACTGAAACAGGAGACCGGTCTGGAAGCGATCTACGGTCAGCTGTGTAACGTGACCGTGGAAGAGGATGTACAGGCACTGATCCTGGCCGCCGAGGACGCGCTGGGCGGTGTTGATGTGCTGATCAATAACGCCGGTCTCGGTGGTCAGAAAACCGTAGTCGAAATGACCGATGAGGAGTGGCACCGGGTGCTGGATATCACCCTGACCGGCACCTTCCGCATGACCCGCGCCATGCTGCCGCATATGCAGAAACGTGGTGCCGGCACCATCGTCAACAACGCCTCTGTACTGGGCTGGCGTGCGCAGAAAGAGCAGGCACATTACGCCGCGGCCAAGGCCGGTG
>CAYMHL010000428.1:0-1563 GCA_964390205.1 uncultured Marinobacterium sp. | reverse complement strand
ATATGACTGTTTGTAGTACGGAGGTACAGAGCCGGGTAGCTTACTTCTTATAAAAGTTACCCCTCGGATTTTTCGCAGCTCGCTAGCCGTCAGGCTTGCCTATAACTTAGCATTTGTACGTTTGCGAAGGCCTGGCCAAAGGATGTGTTGTCGTATTTCATATTACAAGTTACCATTATTTATCAAGGGGTGACATGATACGAACATCTTTGCTACAATGACAGTCCTTGAGGGTTCGTCGATACCTTACAATTGATCGAGGGTAATCTCAGCTCTTCGGGTTTCGCAAGAAACGGATTCATTGGATTAACAGACATTTTCGAGGTTTTGTATGAAAAATTCTTATGCGGTCATTTTGGCTGGCGGTAGCGGTGAGCGCTTCTGGCCCTTGAGCACCAGATCTCGGCCTAAACAGTTCATCTCTCTTTTCAGCGGCCGGCCGCTCCTGACGCTCGCTGTAGAACGCCTGCAGGGGGTGATGCCAGCTGACCGGATTTACATTATCACAGCCGAGCGACTGGTGGAAGATACCGCCCAGGCCGCCCGTAACGTCCCGTACGCCAATATCATCGGTGAACCCTGCAAACGCGATACTGCCCCGGCCATTGCGTTAGCCTGCGGCCTGGTGAAGCAGCGCGACCCCGATGGGGTGGTCTGCATCCTGACTGCCGACCAGTTGATGAGTGATGTGAGCACCTTTCAACAAACATTGATCGATTCGATCCAGGTGGCCTCCCAGAGTGACGTGATTGTAACGATGGGTATCCAGCCGACCTATCCGGCAACCGGTTTTGGTTATGTCAAAGCAGGCGAGCCCCTGGATAGCGGAACAACAACGATTTTCGACAAGGCTGAGAGATTTGTTGAAAAGCCTGATGAGGATACGGCCACTCACTATTTCAACAGTGGGGACTTTTATTGGAATGCCGGCATGTTTATCTGGCGCACCGAGGTGATGAGCAAGGCCCTGCAGCAATACGCACCTGATCTGTTTGAGCTCTCTGAGAGCGTCAGTACTGCTAGTTCGCCAGATGCATTGCAAGCGGTGCTCCAGCAATTTTACCCGTCGCTGCGGGCGATCTCCATCGACTACGCAGTAATGGAACATGCCACCAATATTGTGATGGCGCGTGGTGCTTTTGGTTGGGATGATGTTGGTTCATGGCCAGCCATGGCCGGGCACTTCTCGGCTGACATGGATGGCAATGTGGTCATTGGGGCCTGTGAGCAGATCGAATCAAATAACAACATTGTTATCTCTGAGGATCGGCTGACAGCGTTGATTGGAGTCTCGGGGCTGGTGGTGGTGCACTCTGAAAACGCCACGCTGATATGCCCCCGCAGCCGCTGTGAGGATGTCAAAAAGCTGATCAAGCGCATCTCCGCCAGGCCGGAAGGCGATCAGTACCTTTGAGAGTTCAGAGTTTAGAGTTCAGAGTTCAGAGGTTAGCCTGCTGGCTAGCGAGCTGCGGAAAATCGTGGGGGTAACTTAAAGTAGAACAGGCGTTCCGCCTGTTTATTGCGAAAACAGGCGGGACGCCTGTTCTACTTTCCAAATCCAAC
>CAYMHL010000427.1:0-1566 GCA_964390205.1 uncultured Marinobacterium sp. | reverse complement strand
CGTACCGTCGAATTCGAACAACCCTGGCTGCTGCGCTTCTTCGACCAGATCCGTTTCTACGAGGTGGGTCACAAGGAGCTGCAGCAGATCCGACGTGACTTCCCGCAGGGACGCTACCCGCTGAAGATCGAAGAAAGCCGCTTCTCACTGGCCGAATACGAACAGTTCGTGAGCGATAACGCCAAGGAGATCGACGCCTTCCGCGATCACCGCAACCAGGCCTTCGAAGCGGAGCTGGAGCGCTGGCACACCGACGGCCAGTTCAACTTTGAAGTCGAGGAGGTGGGCGCTGTCACCAGCGAGCAGACTTGGTCCGAGGACGCTACTGTAGTGGATAGCCCGGTTTCCGGCAGCGTCTGGCAGACCGAGGTTGATGTGGGCGATACAGTGAAGGCGGGGCAGGTATTGATGATCCTGGAGTCGATGAAGATGGAGATCCCCATCCACGCGCCCTGCGCCGGTGTCGTCAGCGAACGTCTGCTGGCCGCTGGTGGACGTGTCAGTGCCGGTCAGGCACTGGTGGTATTGGAAGATGAAGAGATCGTGGCTAAAAAAATGGCCCCGGCAGGAGATGACGCATGAACACCAACATGACCATTACCGCCCTGCAGGCGGCCTACGCCGAGGGTTCGCTGACACCGGCGAAGCTGATGGCGGATATTCGCAGCCGCGCCGTTGAATACGAAGATCGCAACATCTGGATTCACCTGCTCAGTGCCGACGAACAGCAACCGTGGCTTGAGGCACTGGCGAACAAGGATCCGGCCAGCCACCCGCTCTGGGGTATCCCCTTCGTGATCAAGGACAACATCGACCTGGCCGGTATTCCCACCACCGCCGCTTGCCCGGAATTTGCCTACACCCCCGAGCACTCGGCGCAGGTGGTACAGCAACTGACCGATGCTGGGGCGATTCCGGTGGGAAAGGCGAATCTGGACCAGTTCGCCACCGGCCTCAACGGCACCCGCTCACCCTACGGCGCCTGCCGTAACGCCTTTGACCCTAAATACATCTCTGGTGGCTCCAGCTCCGGCTCCGCTGTGGCGGTAGCGCTGGGACTGGCAAGTTTCAGCCTGGGCACGGATACCGCCGGCTCCGGTCGTGTACCGGCCTGCTTCAACAACTTGGTCGGTGTTAAGCCGACCCGCGGCCTACTCTCCGCCAGCGGGCTGGTGCCGGCCTGCCGCTCGCTGGACTGCATCAGCATTTTCGCCCTCGACAGCGACGATGCCAACCGGGTGCTGACCTGTGCCGAAGGCTTCGATGCCCGCGACGGTTTCAGCCGCGCCAATACCTTCGACAACAGCGCCCGCCAGTACGGGCTGAGGTCAGGACCGCTGAAGATCGGCGTACTGCCGGACGACCAGCTGAAATTCTTTGGCGACGAAGGTTACGAGCAGGCCTACGGGGATACGCTAGAGGCCCTGTCCGGTGCTGGCATCGAACTTATCAGCATCGACTATACCCCCTTCGATGAAGCCGCTCGTCTGCTGTACGAAGGCCCCTGGGTAGCCGAGCGTTACATCGCCTGCGAAGACCTGCTCAAGACACAGCCCGAGGCGATCC
>CAYMHL010000426.1:0-1570 GCA_964390205.1 uncultured Marinobacterium sp. | reverse complement strand
CCATTGCCCATCCATACGCCGCAGTACCGGCACCTTACCACTCGGTCGCCCTATGATTTACCCCTGCCCATGGCGGCCCTCCCCGCGAGCGCCAGGCGCCCGCTTGATTGTCGAATTGTATACTCTCGGCAGCGGGCACCACTTTGGAATCCCATCCAACGGCCCGGGGTGACGGTTGCGCTTGCGAGTTGTCAGCAGGCAGACGCACTTGATTGCGTTGCGGTTGTCGCACTGGTAGCACGTCCATATCGGCATTAGATGTGTAGCCTGTTTCATTTCGTCTCCCCTTTCGTTCCCAGCAGCCGCCCCAGGTTCCGCTTCTCTCGGATCGGCACCGCGTACTCCGTCAGCTTGGCGATCAGCAGCCGCACGTCCGCCGCGCTCGGCTCCCACAGGCCACTCCCCTTCGAGTCCGCGCCGATGTTGACGAACTCAGGCCGGATACGCTGGCACCATTCCGCCAACCGCAGCATGTCGCCGTACATGATCGGCTCAATGGTGATGAATACAGGTTCGCCGTTATCGGTTAACTGCCTCATTTCGTCATAGCGGATGAACGGCGACGGCGCCCGCGAAACGCTGGCAGCGACCTTCGTGTCCGTCGTCTCAATCGTGCACCCCAGCAACCGGCGCGGCGGCATGTATTTCAGCCATTCCCGATACCGCCCCGGGTTCTTGGTCTGGAAGACATACTCATTCTCCGGCCACTTGCAGCAGTGCTCCATCACCTCCGCAATCCACGGCGACGGCACATCCTTCGCCCACAGGTCATTGCAGTGCTCCACGAATATCGTCTTGCCCTTGCCGTACTTGACGGCAAGCTCGTCCTCGACCAGCCGCAATGGCCCGGAATAGCGGCCGCTGTGCCACCGCCGCTCCATGGACTGCACATAGCAGTACGCGCACTTGTGCGAGCACTCGCCCGCCAGGTGGGTGTGCGTCTGCGTCACCCACGGATACATATTCCCCTTCGATTTACTCAATGGCATGTTGTCTCTCCTTTCGTTCCCTCGCCCCTGCCCGCCTCGCCAAACATCGGCATGGTGTGCTCGATAAGCCATTGCGCCTGCGCGGCCCAGGCGGCGGCCATGGCGGCGGCCCAGGCGGCGGCCCAGGCGGCGTCACTGGCGGCGGCCAACTCATCAGCCGTCGCTTGTCCGTCTGCAAACCGCTCCGCCACCTCGACAGTGTTTCGGCTGCGCGGGTCGGTCAACAGATCCCACACCTGCCGCACGCACCAACAGGCAAACAGTCGCAGCGTCTTGTCGTCCAACACGCCCGGCTGTGTGCCTATCCATATCCGCCATTCGGGCTTGAGGTCGCTCCGCAACCATAGGTCATCCATGGTGGTTGCGCCACATGCGAGCGCCCACACTCTCATCTCTGTGCATGCTGCATGTTTATCGCAAAACTTCTCGATTTCCTTGTTCATTTTCCCTCTCCCCTTGTTTCGCCCCTGCCCGCCAACCCGGCAGACCGCAAATCCCTGCATTTTGTTGCCAACGCCGCCTTTAGGGCCCATATCCGCATGGCGCCAAGCTCGGCAAGTTTAAGGCGGTCCCTATCGGAT
>CAYMHL010000425.1:0-1581 GCA_964390205.1 uncultured Marinobacterium sp. | reverse complement strand
ACGGCCGTCTCTGGGAGATGAATCTGCTTGGAGCCACGGCCGAGGTCGTTGAACGCGGGTTTGACCGCTACCGCGACGGCGGTCACGCCGAAAACGACATCACGGTCTACGCCTTCGAGGCGACGGTTTTAATCAACGGCAAGGAGCACTGCATACGCCGAGAAGTCGGCTCGCAAGCGTCCTTCCACGAGCCTTGGACCGTCGATGGCGTGCGCATCTGGTTCGACGCTGCGTCCTGCGCCTTCAAGGACAATGGCGGCTTCATGGAAGAGAAGGACTGGAAGGGCGGATTACTCTGCAAGCCGTCCAAGCTCACGCGCTGGGCAGTTCAGGAGGCGGGTCTGTCTATCTGTCCCGAACCGCTGAGCGACTGGTACCCCAATCCTTCGGGCACGCTCGATATCCGCAATTGTTACACTGGTGAAGACTGTTGGATGGGCCCCTACAATGGCGGTGCCGCGCATGGCGGGCTCGACATCAACATGCCGGCCGGCACGATCCTCACGGCTCCCTTCGGCCTCGACGACCATTTCCTCTACAACAGCGTCGCTGCGGGGTTCAACAATAACCGCTGGATCGGTCGGCGTCGCTGGGCGGATGGGTCGACGTGGGATATTCGCACCAGCCATCTGGTGGACATGCTCGTGCCCGAGCTAAGCCCGCTGAAAGGCGGTACGGCCTATGCCACGACGGCCGGAACCTACGTCGGTTTCCACGAGCATACACACTTTGTCTGGACCGTTTTCGAGCAGGGCGGCTCGTTTTTCCTGGATCCATGGATTTTGATGCACGAGATCTGGGCGGCGCGTGCCAGCCGGAAGAATTAACCCTACTGGAGTCTTTTCTCATGCGTGACAAATTGGCCGTTGTCGGTGGAACCCCGGTGCGAACTAATCCTTATCCTTCTTGGCCCGTCTCCGGCGAGGAAGAGGAACATGCGCTGCAGCGCGTGCTCAAAAGCCATGCGTGGACGCGCTTGGATGGAACAGAAGTCAATGCGTTCGAAAAGGCCTTCGCCACCTATCACGACGCCCGGTTTGCGGTCGCCGTGACCAATGGCACGGTCTCGCTGCGCCTGGCATTACTCAGTTGCGGTCTCCAGGCCGGCGACGAGGTTATTGTGCCGCCCTACACGTTCGTATCCACGGCCTCTGCAGTGGTGGAGGCCCATGGCACGCCGATCTTCGTGGATATTGACCCCGACACGTACAACCTCGATCCGACACAGTTCGAAAACGCCATCACGGCGCGCACCCGCGCTGTCATACCAGTGCATTTTGCTGGCCTTCCGGCGGACATGGACCGAATCATGGAAATCGCCCGCCGCCGTGGCATCGCCGTTATTGAAGACTGTGCCCATGCGCACGGCGCGATGTACAAGGGGCGCAAGGTCGGCCCGATCGGGGATATGGGCAGTTTTTCTTTTCAGGGTTCAAAGAACATCACGGCAGGGGGAGGCGGCATCATCGTAACCGACAAGGAACAGCTCGCGACCGACTTCTTTTCACTGCAGCATGTCGGGCGGATCCCCGATCACGCCTGGTATGAGCACGAGAACCCCGGTGGCAACTACCGCATGAC
>CAYMHL010000424.1:0-1585 GCA_964390205.1 uncultured Marinobacterium sp. | reverse complement strand
GCCATCTTTGCGCGACTGGACGATATCTCGATCGACTATGCGCTCATGGAGCGAGCCCCGCGGGTGCTGGTCGTACCGGCCGAGTTCGAATGGGACGACATTGGTAGTTGGGATGCCCTCGATAGGCTTTCGGAAGGCGATGCCGATGGCAATGTAACCAGTGGAGATCCCATATTGGTTGACTGTCGCAATAGCATTGTCTACAACGAACCGGGCGCGGAAAAGATGGCTGTGGCGGTGGTTGGGGTCGACGGCCTGATTGTGGTCGTCTCAACGGACGGGGTTCTGGTCACCCCCAAATCGCGGGCTCAGGATGTCAAGACGGCCGTTGCCGAACTCAAGCGGCGCGGCGCCAAACAGGTTTAGTTCTGAATTGAGAGCTGGGATGTTCGCGCCACTTTCGGGCTTCAGGCGGAGTCGCGGTCGGCGAGGTTGACATAGGCTTTGTCAAAATCGCCGACGTAGATGGCTCGGGGCCGGAAGATGCGGTTGTTCTTGAGGTATTCCAGGGTGCGCGCGGTCCACCCGGCGACGCGGGACACCGCGAAGAGCGGGGTGAACAGATCTTCGGGAATCCCGAGGGCCGAATAGACTAGGCCGGAATAGAAGTCGACATTGGGAAAGATGCCCTTCTTGCCCCCTAGGTCGGCGATGACGCAGTGTTCCAGGCGGCGGGCGATGGCGAGAAGGTTTTGGGCTTCGGCATCTGCGGACTGGTTGATGAGGTGCTCGGCCAAGGGACCGAGAACGCGCGCCCGCGGATCGTAGGCTTTATAGACACGATGGCCAAAGCCCATGATCTTGTGCTTGGTGCGGCACGCGTTGGCATACCACAAGTCGACGTTCTCGACCGTGCGAATTTCGCGCAGCGAGCCGAGAACTTTTTCGTTGGCGCCCCCATGCAACGGGCCACTGAGCGCCCCGATTCCGGCCCCGATTGAGAAGTAGATGTCCGACAGCGTCGAGGCCACGACCATGGCGGCGAAAGTGGAAGCGTTCATGCCGTGGTCCGCGTGGAGGATGAGGGCGACGTCCATCAGGCGTTCCTCTTCCGGGGTCGGCTCTTGGCCCGTCATCATGTAGAGAACGTTGCCAGCGTGGCTGAGGTCGTCGCGCGGCTCGATCGGAAGGCGTCCGGCACGGACCCGGGCGATAGCCGCAGTGATGGTGGCGATGCCGGCGATCAGGTGGTAGCAGGCTTCCTGGTTATGGACTCGGCGCCGATCTTTTGGCTCGGCCCGCTTGGGCTGGTCGAGTGTGCTATCGTGGAATTCGTAGGTGGCCCGCGAGCTGCCGCGAGGAGGCGTTTCCATGGAAATGGAATCATCGTCGGAGCTGATGATCTTGTGTCTGCTGATCCGGTGGTGATCGTCGAGGTCGCGGTCGGTCTGCTTCTGCCGCATGAGGTTGGTTCCCATACGCAGTGCCGCCATGGGGGTCAGCTCCTCGATGGGCAAACTGAGAATTCGTCTCATGGATTTTGGCAGGTAGCGATATTCGGCCAGTTTTTTCTGGAACCATGCGAGTTCGGCTTGGTTCGGCAGTTCGCCGTGGAGGAGGAGGTAGCAGACTTCTTCATAGGTCG
>CAYMHL010000423.1:0-1592 GCA_964390205.1 uncultured Marinobacterium sp. | reverse complement strand
CCTTCGCGACCGTTTATTCAACAACGCGTGCGGTGGGCACGTGAAGGAAGCAGACATCTCATGAAACATCTTTCTTTCCCGGCAGCGCTCCTGCTGGGCAGCTCCGTTTTTGCCGCTCAGGCGCAAACCAACCCCGATACCCTGTTGGTAACCGCAACACGCACGGCGCAAACCGCCGACCAGGCGCTGGCCTCCGTGACCGTGATTACCCGCGAAGAGATCGAACGCAAGCAGGCGCAGACTGTGGCTGAGCTGCTGCGGCAGACGCCAGGGGGTGTGCTGGTCAACAACGGCGGGCGAGGCAAGGCGACTTCCGTTTTCCTGCGTGGCACCAACTCTGACCATGTGCTGGTGCTGATTGATGGCATCAAGGCGGGGTCGGCCACCAGCGGTGCAGTGGCCTTCCAGGACATGTCACTCGAGCAGGTCGAGCGGATCGAGATCGTACGTGGTCCGCGTTCCTCGCTGTACGGTTCCGAAGCGATCGGTGGCGTGATCCAGATCTTTACCCGCAAGGGCGCCGAGGGCTTCAAGCCGCGTTTCAGTGTCGGCGCCGGCAGCGACGACTCGCGCGAAGTGAATCTGGGAGCATCCGGTGGCAACAGCGCGGGCTGGTACAACCTGAGTGTCAGCGACTACAGCACCGATGGCTTCGATGCTCAGGAAGACGCGGAGTTTGATGATGATGGCTACGACAACCGTTCCTATGCCCTGCGTGGTGGCTATCGCTTCAGCGAGCAGGTGGAAGCCGAACTTTTCTGGATTCGAAATGAAGGCGACAACGAATTTGATGGCTCCAGGCAGAACGAAAGCACCAGCCGGATCCAGACTCTGGGCGGTGTACTGCGTCTGAACCCGACGGATACCTGGCAGCTGGAGGCGCGTGTGGGTCGGAGCGAAGACACGTCCGACAACTATTTAAACGGCGCCTGGACCAGTAACTTTGATACCGAGCGGGATACCCTGTCCCTGCAGAGCAGCCATCAGTTGAGCGTCAACAACCAGCTGACCTGGGGTGTCGACTACCAGGACGATGAAGTGGCCAGTGACAGTAACGACTACGCGGTTACCAGCCGGGATAACACCGGTGTATTTGGTCTGTACCAGCTGTATATGGGACAGCATGATGTTTCTGTCAGTCTGCGCCATGACGATAACGAACAGTTTGGTGGCCAGACTACCGGTTCCCTCGCTTGGGGCGTCGAGCTGCCACGCGATTTCCGCCTGTTAGCCAGCTATGGCACCGCATTTAAGGCGCCGACCTTCAATGATCTGTACTGGCCCAGTTCAGGAAACCCGGATTTGGAGCCGGAAGAGTCCGATACCTGGGAACTGGGTCTGTCCGGTGAGCATTACGGCGTGAACTGGTCGGCCAATCTGTATCAGACCGAAATCGACAATTTGATCGCCTGGGCACCGGCTCCAACCGCGGCTGAGCCTTACCGCTGGATTCCGATGAACGTCAACGAAGCCCGCATCCGCGGCCTGGAACTGACCGCCGCCACCCGTCTGGCCAACTGGGATCTGAGCACCAGTCTCGACCTGATGGACCCGAAAGACCGCGATACCGATGAGCTGCTGAACCGACGTGC
>CAYMHL010000422.1:0-1604 GCA_964390205.1 uncultured Marinobacterium sp. | reverse complement strand
GATGGTCTGCGACTGGAGAAAAGAATCTGACTCAGTAATGTGCGTTTGCGGTTCGAGAACGGGAGATGGTAGAAAATCGGAACTTGAGAAGCTAATGAGAAAAAGCAGAGCAAATACAGTTTTGGAAGCAAGAAAAGGCACCTTGTTAATCAAAAGCCCCTCTGGATTGACGGAGTGTGTTCTCGTCTTAGAGATCGAATTACACGAGAGAAATCTGTCTGTGGAGGAAAAGGACTTTTTAAGATGTGCGATTCGCTTGATGGCGCTCATGACTGGAGAAGAGTACAACGAAGAGACTGGAAATAGCGAGAAGTTACTTCTTCAGGAAAGACTTCTAAGAAGCGATAAACTGCTGAAGAATTTCGAAGGCAACGTCTTGGACATTCTTGCAGTAGTTGACGGAGGACTGGTTTTCACCTATGTTTCGCCCTCGGTAGTAAACACATTGGAGTTTGTGCCCGAAGAGCTTGTCGGAAAAAATGCTCTAGATCTAGTTGACTTTAGGGATCGTGAAAGAGTTATTGAGGAGTTCAAGGTTCTTCTTAGAGAAAAGAAACACGGTTGCTTCAAATATAGAGCAAGAACTAAGAGCGGCGGAATCTTATGGATGGAGACAGCTGTAAGTCCATTGTTCAATGGGAAAGAAGTCGAGGGTTGGGCGATGTCGTCACGGGATGTCACCGGCGAGATGAAGCTGCAGGCAGAATTGAAAGCCAGAGATAGTATGATGGTCTTCATGAATGATCTGTACGTTCTCATTCTGAGTTGCGATAATCTTCATGATGCGGCTTCAAAGATTGTGAATCGCGCGTACGAAGAGAAGGGAATGGTCGGTTGCAAGATCACATTTAGTGAGGAAGAATACCTTGATATTGAGGTTTCGAGAGGTGACACCGAGGCATTTCCGCTGAATCTCATCAAGGACTCAAAGGCTCAGGAGACCCTCAGAAAAAATCGAATAATCGTTCAAAATACAATCATAGAAGGAAAAGAACTGAGATACATTTGCATTGCACTTGAATCGAACAATGAAATTGCTGGTTCCTTTGAAACCCTTACAGAACGTGTGACAGGTCTTACCGAAGAAAGTATGAATCTCTATAGGCTGGTTGGGACTACGGTCTCCCTTTCTCTCACGAAAATCAGAAATCTTGTTGCTACGAAGAGAAACCACATCACGTCTCAGTCATTGATTAAGGCAACCGAAGCGATTACCAAAGATCTGGACATGAGAACGGTTATCGAATCTATTGTTGGGGGTCTCAGACAAGTAGTACCATTCTACAGCGCCGCAGTTGAATTAGTTGAAGGATCATCTGATTATTGTCGGCGGTAGCTGGCCTGGAAAGGATTCTTTTGTCGGGACCAAATTCACAATGGAAGAAGGGAGTCCAGGTTTTGATGTAGTAAGAAACAAAAAAATCATTCTGGCAGAAGATGCTCAGAGAGCGTACCAGCAATTCAACAAACCAGACTTAATATTCATCAAATCCTGGATGGGCGTTCCTCTGGTTATTGGAGATGAAGCGATTGGAATGATCGCCGTTGATAGCGAAGAAGGCGGAAAGTTTAAGAAGCGGCATCTTGATGCCCTCAAGGCATTT
>CAYMHL010000421.1:0-1610 GCA_964390205.1 uncultured Marinobacterium sp. | reverse complement strand
GTTTCAACCCTTGGTTTGATGGATTGTAGGATAAAGACCCACAAACTTTTAAGATGTTAGAGCTGCCCATTTTGTTTCAACCCTTGGTTTGATGGATTGTAGGATAAAGACAATCTCCTACTGGAACGACGATTGCTTCGGGGCGAGTTTCAACCCTTGGTTTGATGGATTGTAGGATAAAGACCTTCAGGAGATTGGCACAGAACTTGCCAAGTTTAATAGTTTCAACCCTTGGTTTGATGGATTGTAGGATAAAGACTAAACTCGGTTGTAATGCCGAGCTTGGTTCCCTCAATAAGTTTCAACCCTTGGTTTGATGGATTGTAGGATAAAGACGTATTTGTAGAAGATTGCAAGTTTCCGGTACATCGGTTTCAACCCTTGGTTTGATGGATTGTAGGATAAAGACTCCACCCATCAGTCTGCTTATCGTTTTTGCTATGCTTGTTTCAACCCTTGGTTTGATGGATTGTAGGATAAAGACAGCGGACATATAACTGCAGACACACTTTCATGCAAAGTTTCAACCCTTGGTTTGATGGATTGTAGGATAAAGACCTGTCACCTCTATCTGTTCATCGGATGGGTTGATAGGTTTCAACCCTTGGTTTGATGGATTGTAGGATAAAGACACAATACATGTGCTTAGGATATCACCGGGAATTAAAAAGTTTCAACCCTTGGTTTGATGGATTGTAGGATAAAGACTCGTTCCGCCAAAAATACTGTCGCCAATAATGGCAGTTTCAACCCTTGGTTTGATGGATTGTAGGATAAAGACTGGCAGCACTGACATTGATGGAAATCATTGCATTCAGTTTCAACCCTTGGTTTGATGGATTGTAGGATAAAGACTCGCCCCTTCCGGCATGCCAGACGTCCACATTGTGCGTTTCAACCCTTGGTTTGATGGATTGTAGGATAAAGACTATACTCATCCGAGCCTGCGTTCTGGATGGCGTTGAGGTTTCAACCCTTGGTTTGATGGATTGTAGGATAAAGACAATATGGATTGCAACGCATCAGATGTGACATTTGAGTTTCAACCCTTGGTTTGATGGATTGTAGGATAAAGACAAGTCAATCGCCATGCGCGTAATTGCGCGCCGCTGGTTTCAACCCTTGGTTTGATGGATTGTAGGATAAAGACGATAACCTGCGTTGACGGCAGCCTTAACACTGTCGAGTTTCAACCCTTGGTTTGATGGATTGTAGGATAAAGACGTAACCGCAGACGAGACCACGCTTGAGGGCGGTATGTTTCAACCCTTGGTTTGATGGATTGTAGGATAAAGACTTGTGTTAAAGCCCACTTCATTCCCATCGCTTTCAGTTTCAACCCTTGGTTTGATGGATTGTAGGATAAAGACCGAGGAAGTCTTTCATGGGCACAATGCTCTTGATATAAGTTTCAACCCTTGGTTTGATGGATTGTAGGATAAAGACAATTGCCTGCTGCGGTGACAAGGATAAATCCATTTTTAGTTTCAACCCTTGGTTTGATGGATTGTAGGATAAAGACTACGCTAAAATGACTTCACAAAGATTTTATGCCATGTTTCAACCCTTGGTTTGATGGATTGTAGGATAAAGACCCTATCTGGGACTCA
>CAYMHL010000420.1:0-1612 GCA_964390205.1 uncultured Marinobacterium sp. | reverse complement strand
ACCAGTTGGTATATAATAATGCTATGGTCTATGTGGGAGACATTAACGACGTTCAGGACGTCAGCGATGCCATCCGCGAAATGGGCTTTCAGACCCACAGTCTCAACGATTGGCTCGAGGCTATGCAGGAACAGGCCCGCATGATCCAAACCGTTTTAGGCGGCATCGGCGCCATTTCCCTCTTCGTTGCGGCTCTGGGCATTACCAACACCATGATTATGTCCATCTACGAGCGCACCAAGGAAATCGGCGTCATGAAGGTCATCGGCGCTAACCTGGCGGACATCCGCAGGATGTTCTTGCTGGAAGCAGGACTTATCGGATTTCTCGGTGGACTTATCGGCGTGATTTTAAGCTTTATCATTTCGCTCTTGTTAAACACGGCCCTGGCAGGCGTCCTCGGCGCATTCCTGGGCGGAATGATGGGCGGCGGCTCCAACATCTCCATCATCCCCTGGTGGACCGCTGTGGGCGGACTGCTCTTCGCTACGGTTATCGGCCTTATTTCCGGTTACTCTCCGGCGAGACGGGCAATGCGCTTGTCGGCCCTGGAGAGCTTACGCAACGAATAAAATATTCCTTGACATACCGGGTAAAAATAAGTATAATTGCTACTGCGTCATGTGCAAAGTTCCACTAGCCCCGGAAATTTGGTACATTATGATGATAATAAGACCTGGGTGGGGTGAAACGCCCGGGTAGGAGGATGTATACGATGAAGACGTTCGTTGCAAAGCCTCACGAAGTGGAAAGAAAATGGTATGTTATCGATGCAGAAGGTAAAACCCTTGGCAGGCTCGCATCGGAAGCCGCTTCGATTCTGAGAGGCAAGAAAAAACCAATATTCACTCCTCATGTGGATACAGGAGATTATGTAATCATAATTAATGCCGATAAAGTTGAAGTTACCGGCAAGAAGAGAGAAAGCAAAGTTTACAAACACCATACAGGTTATCCCGGCGGTCTCAGAGAAATCACTTTTGAGAAATTGCTGGCCAAGAAGCCTGAAGCCATTATCCGCCACGCAGTAAAGGGAATGCTGCCGAAAGGAAAGCTTGGCAGAAAGATGTATAAGAAATTGAAGGTCTATGCCGGACCCACCCACAAACACGAGGCACAAAAGCCTGAAGTGTGGGAATTTTAGAGGGGAGGAATCGTAGATGGCAAAGTTACAATATTACGGAACGGGTAGAAGGAAGAAGTCAGGAGCCCGCGTCAGATTAATCCCCGGGAAAGGCGAGATTACCATTAACAAGAAGCCCCTTGACGATTATTTCGGCATGGAGATTCTTAAGAGAGAGGTTTTGAGACCTTTTGAGGTGGCAGGAGCCGAAGGTAAGTTTGACGTAGTGGCAACTGTCAGAGGCGGCGGGTTCACGGGACAGGCCGGCGCGTTGCGCCACGGCATTTCCAGAGCGCTGTGCGTAGCCAACAGCGAGTATCGTCCCGCATTGAAGGACGCAGGTTTCCTTACAAGAGACCCCAGAATGAAGGAAAGAAAGAAATACGGACTCAAGAAAGCCCGTAGAGCATCCCAGTTCTCAAAGAGATAATTCTCGGATGTATAACCCCCCGAATCGGATGGATTTGGGGGTTTTGGTTTGTTTATAAA
>CAYMHL010000419.1:0-1630 GCA_964390205.1 uncultured Marinobacterium sp. | reverse complement strand
TTAAGGTGTGCGCTCAGCAAGGTATTGAGCCTCTTATTGCCATGAAACGAGACGTCCACCACCAGCCACTGTTCGAGCGTTTTGCGGCCGAGCCGATGGCACCGGACAGTGAAGATCCCGTTGAACAGATGGCCTATCGCCTGAAAACACAGGCCGGTCGGGCCCGTTATGCGCTGCGCAAACATACTGTGGAACCCGTGTTCGGCATCATCAAACACGTTATGGGGTTCAGGCAGTTCTCACTCAGAGGGCTGGACAACGTCAGTGGTGAGTGGCGTTTGGCCACCTTGGCATGGAATATCAAGCGGATGCATCGCTTAGTGGCCAGCTGACAGACACTGCTGGAAATAAGCGCCTGTGGCCGCCGTATGGGGGCTGAGCAGCGGTAAAGCGAATGCGCAAGTCGTGATGGCTGTCTGGCGATCATTGAAAGCGATAAAGGGCTCTGTCACTCCGACGAGCCACGTTAATCCGACAGACTGCTAGATAGCGGTATCATATCAGCAGCAGACACTTGGCCCGGGTTGTCATCCAGGGGCCCACATATGCAAGCAGGCTTTCACTACCTTATCGACATGCGTCGTGATTTCGCCATTCTGCTGACGCGGGGGCAGTTGGTGTAGGGCGCGCAGGATATCGTGGCCGATGATCATGCTTAAAAACATTTCGGCGGCAAAATCCACATCCGGGCAGTTCAGGTGCCCGGCATCATGTTCGGCTGACAGCCACTGGCTCAGCGCGAGCTGAGATGCCTGCACCCCGTAGTCATAGATTCCCTGTAGCAGGTCCCTGTCCGCTTCCGGCACGCTGCCCAGCAGGCGCAGAAAGTTAAGATTATCCTGGCTCAGAATGAAACTCAGCAGGCGTTGACCAAACTTATACAGTGCCTGACGAGGAGAGATGCGGGCTTCCGGGATAATGCCCAGGTGTTTGATCAGTTCGTTGGATTGCCGACGAATTAAGGCCTCGATCAGGACGTTTTTGTTCGAGAAGCGGTTGTAGAGGGTTACCTTGGAGACGCCGGCCTTGCGCGCAACGGCTTCCATCGACAGCTTGGCTGGGCCTTTGGTAAACATCAGTTCGCGTGCAGCATCAAGGATTGCCACCTCCTTGGCATGATCCACGGGGCGTCCTGTTCGGGTATTAGCAGGCACTTTTATTTCCAGTTTTAATTACTGTACGATTTCGTTCATTAATTCTATGCCATCACCGGGTACCTTGCCATGCGCATGACATTTCCGCTCATTCTACTCTCCCTTCTATTGGTTGGTTGCAAACGCGATGAACCTGCCGTCGAGTCGTCGATCCAGGCGCCCTGGGTGAGAACCGTGGCCGTTGCCAGCGATGACCGCACCCAGATCCGCTTGTCGGGTACAGTAAGAGGGCGTTATGAAACACCGCTCTCTTTTCAGGTGCCTGGGCGGATCCTTGAGCGTCATGTGGACGCAGGGCAGCGGGTCGAAGTAGGGCAGTTGCTGTTTCAGCTCGACAAGCGCGATCTGATGGCCAGTGTACGGGTGGCCGAGGCCGAGCTGGAAACCGCGAAAGCCTCGTTGGCGATCGCCCGCAGCGAACTCAAACGTCAGCAGCAGCTGGTGGAACGTGACTTCGTCAGCCGCCAGACGCTGGA
>CAYMHL010000418.1:0-1633 GCA_964390205.1 uncultured Marinobacterium sp. | reverse complement strand
AGGGTGAAGTGGAGATGGATATCTCTCACGGTCTGGAACCGCACGAAATCGAAGCCGGTTTCGTACTCAGCTGCCAAGCGCACCCGATCACGGATGAAGTGGTGCTGGATTTCGACCAGCGCAACTGATCACGTCCTGATAGTTGTATCAGCGAAAGCCCTGCATCTGCGGGGCTTTTTGGTAGTGCGCCAGGCATGGCGCGTAGCGCCGTGACGGGCGCTGTTCCGATGCGCGTGGTGGCGGTCGGATGACTTGGAGGTGCAAGTCCTCTGTGGGCCCGGCAAGGGGAACCACTAGCCGAACGGCAAGGGTGTCCATCGCGAGATGGAATCTGAAGGAAGTCGAAGGCAAAGCACTGACCTGACGAATAGAAATCGCATACGAGGCGGCAGCTGTGGGTGAGGAGTCTACTATCTTCAAAGCCCGGTACTTGCACGGAGCGGCGGTCGTAAATGCGGCAGGTATAAGTGTGAAGGTCGCGCGTCTTACCCTGGGAGGTCTGTTGTCCTGCCTTTGGCTACGGCTGTCGTGAGGCGGCCGGATGGGACTACAGAATTCAGCAGACGCCATAGTAGGTGGCTTACCGGTCACTGAAGGGCTGAACATGATAGACGAATCGGGAGCCCTGCCCCTTGATGACCCTGAACAACACTGAACAGATGGCTGAGACGCCATCACTTGCCGAGGAGGTGACCGGGCAGAACCCGGTTGCGGTCCCGTGCGAGGTGTTGCCGGTTACAGCGGGCGCAGGATCACTGCCGAGCGAGGCTGACAGGGATCTGATGTCAGCGGTACTGGCCCGTGGCAACATGCTGCTGGCCTACGATCGGGTTCGTCGCAATAAAGGCGCGCCCGGGGTGGATGGGATGACAGTCGAGGCGCTCAAGCCTTACCTGAAAACCCATTGGCCCGAGATCAAACAGCAACTGTTGGAGGGGCGGTATACACCCCAGCCGGTGCGCAAGGTTGAAATCCCCAAGCCCGGGGGAGGCATCCGTATGCTGGGTATTCCCTGTGTTCTGGATCGCCTGATCCAACAGGCATTGCATCAAGTACTCAGTCCACGCTTTGAACCCACGTTCTCTGATCACAGTTACGGCTTCCGACCGGGACGCAGTGCCGCTCAGGCGGTATTGCAGGCCCGGTCCTACATGGAAGAGGGGCGTCGCTGGGTAGTCGATATCGATCTGGAAGCGTTCTTTGACCGGGTCAACCACGACATCCTGATGTCGCGGTTGGCGCGCAGGATCATGGATGCACGTGTCTTGAAACTGATCCGTACCTATTTACAGGCCGGGATCATGGAAGGAGGCGTGGTAACGGCGCGGCGGGAAGGCACGCCACAAGGCGGCCCCCTCTCGCCGTTGCTGTCCAATATCCTGTTGACGGATCTGGATCGAGAACTGGAACGGCGGGGCCACCGGTTCTGCCGGTACGCGGACGACTGCAACATCTACGTGAAAAGCCGGAAGGCGGGAGAACGTGTGCTTGCCTCATTGACCGACTATCTTGAGCAACGACTCAAACTTCGCGTCAACCGGGGCAAGAGCGCGGTCGATCGCCCCTGGAACAGGAGTTTTCTTGGCTACAGCGTGGATAAACGCAAGCGGAACATCCGGCTCAAAGTGGCAGA
>CAYMHL010000417.1:0-1636 GCA_964390205.1 uncultured Marinobacterium sp. | reverse complement strand
TGTTATATGATTCTTTTTTTTGATGTTGTATTTGCTCTGCTGGGGCTGGTGTTCGGCTTTCCGTTTCTGCTGCTGCTGACGGTGATTGGCTTTTTTGATACAGGCTCTCCCATTTTTCTGCAGGAACGTGTGGGGCGGCATAAAAAGCCGTTCATACTGTTTAAGTTCCGCACCATGCACAAGGGTACTGCCTCCATGGCGAGCCACCTGGTTGATGCAGATGCGATCACTCCCTTTGGCCGCTTTTTGCGCCGCACGAAGGTGGATGAGCTGCCACAGCTGTGGAACGTGCTGAAGGGCGAGATGAGTCTGGTCGGGCCGCGTCCTTGCCTGTTCAATCAGGAGGAGCTGATCGCCGAGCGTGAACAGCGCGGGGTGTTCAGTGCGCGGCCCGGAATTACCGGACTGGCGCAGTTGAATGATATTGATATGTCGACCCCTCGTAAGCTGGCGGAAATTGAACAGGTTATGTTGCAGAATCTGACGGTCGGCGCCTACTTCAAGTACGTTTTGTTGACCGCGATGGGGAAAGGAACCGGTGATCGGGTACCGGGCAAGCATTAAGTGCTTTGCAGGCGTGATCATCCGCACCATCGGTATCAATGAGGAACAGCTTCAGCCATGAGTGGCCCAGTCAAGATTCTAGTAACAGGTGCCAGTGGCTTTGTCGGTCAGGCGCTGGTGCGGCAGCTGGTGCGCTCGTCTGGCTTCAGTCCGTCAGTTGCCGTGCGTGCGGCAGGCAGAGGGGGCACCGACTGCACAGAGTATGTGGTAGGTGATCTCAGTGGCGATACCGACTGGTCATCGGCCCTGGCTGATCAGCAGGTTGTGATCCACTGTGCTGCTCGCGCGCATGTTCTGCAAGAGACATCGGCCGATCCCTGGGGCGAGTATCGCCGCGTTAATGTTGAAGGCACGCTCAACCTTGCGCGACAGGCTGCAGCCGTGGGGGTACAACGCTTTATTTTCCTCAGCACCATCGGTGTTATCGGCAACATCAGCGAGCGTCCCTTCCGTGAAGAAGATGATCCCAACCCGGCTGAGTGGTATGCCCAGTCCAAGTGGCAGGCGGAGCAGGGGCTATGGGACATCCAGCGTGCAACCGGTATGGAGTTGGTGGTGATTCGTCCGCCCCTGGCATATGGCCCGGGGGCACCGGGTAATTTTGGCAGTCTGATTCGCTGGGTGCAGCGGGGAGTACCCCTGCCTTTGGGGGCGATCCACAATCAGCGTACTCTGATCGCCCTGGATAACCTGGTGGATCTGATTATCCGCTGCATTGACCATCCGGCGGCGGCCAACGTTCTGTTTTTGGCCGGTGACGCTCAGGATCTGTCCACATCGGAACTGCTGCGTGCAGTCGCCAGGGCGATGGGCAAACCGACACGGCTGGTGCCGGTGCCGGCATCGCTGCTGATGCTGGGAGCAACGTTGCTGGGTAAAAGAGCTATGGCACTGCGGTTGCTGGGTTCGTTGCAGGTGGATATCTCCAAAGCCAGAAACGTGCTGGGGTGGGAGCCGCCTATTACAGTAGAAGAGGGGTTGAGCCGGTGCTTTCCCCAAAAATGATTTCGCGCAGTATCACCGGTCTGGCGCAGGTGAATGATATCGATATGTCCACGCCCAAGTTGTTGGC
>CAYMHL010000416.1:0-1639 GCA_964390205.1 uncultured Marinobacterium sp. | reverse complement strand
GCACAGTTCAGGCCCACCGACAGCGGTTTGCAGTGACGGATCGAGTTCCAGAAGGCCTCGGTGGTCTGCCCGGACAGCGTGCGACCGGAGGCATCGGTAATGGTGCCCGAGATCATGATCGGCAGGGTTACGCCCAGCTCCTCGAACACGCCTTCCACGGCGAAAATCGCTGCCTTGGCGTTAAGGGTGTCGAAGATGGTCTCGATCATGATGATATCGGCACCGCCCTCGATCAGCCCGCGGGTGGCGGTGCTGTAGTTGTCGACCAGAATGTCGAAGGTGACGTTGCGGTAGCCGGGGTTGTTGACGTCCGGCGACAGCGAGCAGGTGCGGCTGGTCGGGCCGAGCACGCCGGCGACATAGCGCGGACGGTCGGGGGTTTCCAGCGTCTTGGCATCACAGACTTCGCGGGCCAGGCGCGCGCCTTCGAAGTTCAGTTCGTAGGCCAGTTCTTCCATGCCATAGTCGGCCTGGGAAATGGCGGTGGAGTTGAAGGTGTTGGTCTCGATGATGTCGGCACCGGCATCCAGATAGGCTTTTTCGATTTTCTGGATCAGCTGCGGCTGGGTCAGGATCAGCAGGTCGTTGTTGCCGCGTACATCGCGGTGCCAGTCGGCAAAGCGCTCGCCACGAAAGGCTTCTTCGCTCAGTTTCTCGGCCTGGATCATGGTGCCCATGGCACCATCAAGCAGTAAAATGCGGGACTTGAGCGCTTCGTGAAGTTGGGACAAGCGGGAGCTGCGATCGGACATTGAGCACACCTGGAGAGTCGGAATAAAGTCAAACGGCAGATGATAGCAAAAACGCACTTGACTTGACATGGAGAGGGTGCGCGTAGATTGATACTGTCAAAAAGTCATTTTTTATGCGAATATGCCAAGTGTTTGACGGTCGGGTTATTTCGATGATGTCGTTTTGCCACCTTGATCGCAGAAATGTAATGGTGATTTTGCTAGAATTGGCTGCAAGTGTTGTGCGGTTGCCCTATGGATCATGCTTCAGGCAGCCGGGACTGGTCTGGATGCCGGGTTTGACTGCCCGGATATCAGGATTATGCAGCCTTGTGTCGAGGCAGCTTTGGATTTTCAACAGACCCCCGATTTTCAGGATAGTGGGCCATGAACAAAACACCCGGAACAGCTGAGGCAGGGCCTGCAAAGATGCCAGGCATATCGCCAGAGATGCGTACTGAGCTGGTCAGGGAGCTGCAAAAGCAGCTGTTTGACCAGTTGGGTGCAGGTATAAAAAATACCGCCCAGGAAACCGAAAACGAACTCTTTGATGCCATGGAACAGGCGCGGGATAATGAGTCCCGCTTGGATTACATGGAGAGTATTGCTTCTTTTCGTGAGCGCAGGCAGGAACTGGTCAATGGTTTTCTCGGGAGGCACCTGGACAATTTCAATGCCTATTTTTCCGGGCATGCGGCGCACAAGACTGAACCGGAAGAAGCGTCAGGCGAGCAGCATGGAAAGCCGTCACTGGCGTTGCTGCAAAAAGATGAGCAGGAAGAAAACCTGCTGATCAACACCATGGCCAGTCGCCTGAGCCGGCAGTACAGCCTGGAACTGGTGGTAATGCGGCGGCGTTTGGCCCATCTGGCCGGTGCCGGCTATGACGATGAAATCCTGAGTCCGTT
>CAYMHL010000415.1:0-1640 GCA_964390205.1 uncultured Marinobacterium sp. | reverse complement strand
TGTGACCTGTATCCCTATTCGAATCAAGAAGATGGGTGATTCTTATGTAACATCTTTCTTTGAAAGAATTATCACAAGCGATGGTGTTGTTGAACCGGATCGAAAGATTTTCATCAACGGTGACGTTCATGTCTCCTATCACGATGACGATGTATTGGACATTCAGGAACAGGTGTGTCAAGAATATATGCCCGATGTCTTCGTTACTCTTGGGGATACTTACAATTGCTCGGCTCTCAACCATCACGAGATGGACAAGGGAAGAGTCATCACTGAGGTGGACATTCTGGACGAAACTGCAAAATTGAATTTTGTCCTTCGCAGAATGGGAGCTTGGGCCAATGAGAAATACATCTTCTTCGGAAATCATGAACGTTTCTTGGATGATTTTGCAAAGAAATATCCGCAATTAGCCTCTTTGCTTGATTTTGCTTTTCTGTCAGGTCTTGAGGACTTGGGATATAATCTGATTGATCTTAAGGATGTTCTTGAGCTTGGAACCCTCCGTTTGATTCATGGCGACATGAAGATGTACAACGGTAGAGGAAGGCGAATGGAAAGAGCATCCAGGGTTTTTAAGGAATGTGTGATGGGGCATATCCATTATCCATCCTGTCGGTTCGGATGCTATTCAGTTGGATTGTCTGGTGTTTTTGATCATGACTACAATGAGCCGAATGCTTCCAATTGGACTCATTCATTTCTCATATGCAACCAGTACAAAGGAGAGAACTTTATTTCCCCAATCATCATTACCGATCATACTCTGCTTCTTAATGATATTATCTATACGTCGTCTGGAAGTGATTTTTCTGACTACACCACAGCGAATGTGAAACTGGTATATGACTTTGGAGACTAAACTTCATTCGGAGAAAGGTGAACAGCTATGAGAATACCAACAATATTTAAAGGAAAGACTTGTTCCTGCGGATCAAAAATAGAAGATGAATGTGTGAAAGAGGTCGGGATCGACTTGAACAGTGAACAATATGTTTTGAGATTCACATGCCCCGAATGCGGGCTGAACGGTAGGCTACTGTTTAAGGCAGGAGGCGAAACCGGCAACCCCTTTGAGGAGATGTTCAAGATGGGCGATACCGATAATTCAAATAGGAAATCAAGAAAAAGCGAGGCAAAAAAGCCTACGAAAGAGGAGTTGTTCTGTGCTAACTTTGATCAGAACAAGATCGGATGTTTGTTTATCCCAGAATGGACAGATGAATACGTTACTGAGTTTGAGCGGACCCTGAATACCGATGAAAAGGATTAAATAAGATTATTCATAATATAGAAGCAGGATGCTTGTAAATTCAGAAAGAAACTCATGACTCAAAACTGCTTAATCTATTTTTTCGTTGACAGCGAAGGCCAGATTCGCATTAACCATCTGAATAACACTGCTGAAGAACTTCGAGAGTTCTATGGTTATCGGCATGATTATCCTATGGTTCTTTTTGCTTATTGTTATAAGAGCAGGCGTCTTTTTGTTCTAAATATGAGCAATGCGTCTCTCCAAAAAGTTCTTGAGGCATTAAGAGATTACCGAAAAGGCTCGTCCGCTTCTGGACCAGATAAAGGTGCAGTAAAACAGCTTGAAGCCGCATGGACAGCATATCCTGACTTGCCCGCGCGCTATC
>CAYMHL010000414.1:0-1648 GCA_964390205.1 uncultured Marinobacterium sp. | reverse complement strand
CGATGCTGGAACAGGAAGGCTGGGCCGAGGCGCAGCCGCTGGATGCCCTGCTGGCAGAGAACCGCTGGCCGGAATAGAACTGAGAGGTCCGCTGGGCTTGAGCTGCGGGCATGCTATAGTGCCGCAAAGGATTGAAGGTTTTCATCATGATCGAACAATTCAACATCCACAATAGTGGTCCGATCAGTCAGGTGGAAGGGCGGCAGCTGGGTAAGCTGAATCTGTTCATTGGCAAGAATGGCTGCGGTAAAACCTGGCTGCTGAAAATGCTGTACGTTGTCATGCGGTCGCAGGAAGAGTTTGGTCGTGGACAGGATCACCGCGATTTTCATGACGTACTCGGTGACAAGCTGTACTGGACCTTTCAGAGTCAGCACTTGGGTGACCTGGTCCGGCGTGGCAAAGGTAATCGCCTTGAAGTCAGTGCCGGAATGGATGATGCGACCGAGCTGATTTTCGGCTTCGGTCCTGACACCAACAAACAGGTCAAGCCCAGCCATAACAACCTGCCGCTGCGTCAGGACAACTCCATTTTCCTGCCGCCCAAGGAAGTGCTCTCGTTGTGGCATGTCATTCTCAAGAGTGCCGTGCAGAATCGCGAATTTGGCTACGATGCCACCTATGCCGATCTGGTACTGGCTTTGCAGAATCCGCCTCAGGCCGGACGCAATTACGACAGTTTTGCCAAGTCACGCAAACAGCTTGAGGCCATGTTCCAGGGACGCGTTCTGTTTGAAGATCAGCAGTGGCTTTATCGACAGGGAAATTCGAGGTTTTCTATTCACAGCACGGCGGAAGGCATCAAGAAAATTGCTATTCTGGATACCTTGCTGGGCAATCGCTTCCTGACACCCGGGTCGGTCATTTTTATCGATGAACCCGAGTCGGCGTTGCATCCCACCGCAATTGTTGAGTTGCTGGATATTCTGCACATGTTGGCGGAGCAGGGAATGCAAATATTCATGGCGACCCATTCTTATTATGTGGTCAAGAAGATGCTGTTGATTGCACACCGGAACCAGCTGCCGATCCCCTGCTTTATCGCGAATGATGAGGGGATATGGAAGCAAAGCTGCCTGATGCGTGATGGCTTGCCGGATAACGACATCATCAATGAGTCTGTGCGCCTGTTCGAGCAGGAGTTTGAAGGGATATAAAGATGATCAGGGTGACTGAATCAGGGATGACATTCGGTCCATTTGAGGAGCAGGATCTGTTCCGTGTTGAGGCATCTCCTTTTGTCAGGCGCATGAACGGCATTAAGGCCTGTGAGTTTGTGTACTGGAACGCCCAAGCCGGACGACTTCTGTTCCTGGAAGCCAAGTCCTCCATTCCCAACCCGCGTAAAAGCCCCGATGAATACCGTATTTATCTGGTCGACATACTGGAAAAATTCGATAATTCTCTACAGCTGCTGGTGGCTGGTGTACTGAGGCGAACGGATGAGCTGGCGGGTGAGCTGGGGAAGGGTATTGCACAAACAGACTGGAGTCGGGCCGCGATGCTGTTCTATTTAGTCATACCTGATGTGCCCGACGAATTTCTGCCCGGGTTGACCGATACGCTTAGGGGAATCATGTCCCGTCAACGCACTCTCTGGCGTGCTGATATTTTTGTCATCAACAAACGATTGGCGCGTAAAAAGGGA
>CAYMHL010000413.1:0-1650 GCA_964390205.1 uncultured Marinobacterium sp. | reverse complement strand
TCCGAAACAAAAAGCAAATCGGAGGTCTGACCCTCCGGCCCCTCCGGAAAAGAAGACCGCTGAACGCGGGGGGACTTGCATTGGCGTTGCGTGGTGGTAAGTTATCGCTCTTTGTGTGCAGAAATCAATGCAGGTTGGGAATTTCCCAGCACCATCGACAATCAGGAAATTCAGCGGCATATGGATAAAGTTAAGAAGCAGGCAATCATGGCGGAGTACGGGAAGGATGCCAAAGACGTCGGATCGTCGGACGTCCAAGTGGCAGTTCTGACCGCGCGCATCAACGAGATCACCGAGCATCTGCGGATGCATCGAAAGGATCACAGTTCGCGGCGTGGCCTCATCAGCATGGTTAACCGTCGCCGCAAGCTCCTGACCTACATCGGCCGCAAGGATCATTCCAAGTACCTGGAATTGATCGGCAAACTCGAACTGCGCCGCTAGCCCATTTCATCGGGCCAGGCGGATTCGAGGAGGAGTGGGGGCTTGGTTGATTCCACCCGCTCCGCAGTGGCTCCCGCATGATGCGGGACAGACAATTTAGCACATCCAGGCCGCTCGGTTGCGGACTGCGCAAGATTGTGACCCGGCGAGTGTGGAATTCGGTCGGTAGAAAGGGCCGGCGCCGGTGGCGGCGGACGTTTCTACCGCAATTCCGCATTCGGAGGGGGAGTCTTGGCATTCCGTGGCGAGACGGCCATTAGGCAGTGATGACATCGCGCAGGCTCGGGCGAAGGCCATCAGGTGTGCTGGATAAGGCAAAAACACGGTTTTCGAGCCGGCAATCATTGTCCAAGAGACAGGAAAAGAGTTCAAGAGTATGAGTATCCACACCGAAGTAATTGAAATCGCCCCCGGGCGAGAAATCACCATCGAAACCGGGAAGATGGCCAAGCTGGCTGGCGGCAGCGTAACTGTTCGCCAAGGCGACACGGTCGTGCTGGCGGCGGCGTGCAGTGCCGAACCGCGCCCCGGCCTGGATTTCTTTCCCCTCCAAGTCGACTATCGCGAGCGGTTCAGCGCGGCGGGCAAATTTCCCGGCGGCTTCTTCAAACGCGAAGGACGGCCCTCGGAAAAAGAAATTTTGACCGCCCGGATGACCGATCGCCCCTTGCGACCGTTGTTCCCGGAAGGCTACATTGACGACGTCCAGATCATGTCCTCGCTGCTGAGCGCGGATGGCCAGAACGAAGCGGACGTGCTGAGCATGCTCGGCGCATCGGCCGCTTTGATGGTTTCCGACATCCCCTTCAATGGCCCGATCGGCGCGCTGCGCGTGGGCCGCGTAGGCGGCCAGTTCATGGCCAACCCAACCCACGAAGAAATGGCCAAAAGCGACCTTGATTTGGTCTACGCCGGCGTGCCCGGCAAGGTGATCATGATCGAGGGATCGGCCAACGAAATTTCGGACGAGATTCTGCTGGAGGCGATGCGTTTCGCCGACGGCGTGGTGGCCAAACTGTGCGCGGCTCAGGTGCGCTTGGGCGAAGCGGTGGCCAAACCGAAGTACACCCCGGTTCTCCACGTTCCGACGCCCGAGTTGCAGAAGGCGGTCGATGCGTACTGCGAGGGCAAGCTCGAAGAGGCGTGCCTGGTGGTGGATAAAACTGAGCGGCAGAAGCGCACCAAAGTAATCTGCGACGCCATGAG
>CAYMHL010000412.1:0-1650 GCA_964390205.1 uncultured Marinobacterium sp. | reverse complement strand
AAGCCTTTAACGACAATAATAACAAAGAGGCGCTGGCGGAGTATATTGAGACAAGGAAAATCCTCTACCCTGATGCAAAAAACTGGCGCTGGGACCCCAACAAAAGAAAGGCTGTCAATCCGGCGTACGAAGCGGACAAGAATATTAAGACAGTAAAAAAAGAAAGCAACGCCAAGAAGCTCGGCAAAGCCCACAGAGAAAAAGGAGAGGCCGCGGCGGCCGAGAAGCTCAAGGTAGACCAAGAGAAAGACTACACGCTTAAGGGCACAACGGGTAAAAAGCGCCTATCCGAGCTTGAAGGTCAGATTGACGGCATAAGAAGGACTATACCGAGGTTGGACGCCAAAGAACTCGTTGAACTTACGGAAGATGAGAAGCGCGTCCGTGCAAGCCTAAAGAGCTTTATAAGCAAGTATGACAACGCCAAGACTGAAGAAGACCGCCAGAACGCCGCAAACTCTTTTCCTAACGACATAGCGCTTAATAAGATTTCTAAAATGGCCGCTGGGTATAAAGGCGTTACGAAGGGGATACTCGAACGCCTCACAGCATCGGAAGATAGTCTAAAAGAAGACCTTCGGATGGATACGCCAGAACAAGCGGCTAAGGTCAGGGAAATTTTTGGCGACCATGTAGCTGACCTCAAAGACCCCAAGGCTAGATACATGCGCGTCCGCAGGATACAGGCCGAGTACGCCAAACATAATCCACAGGCGCTGGCTCCAATGGAAGCGGAGGCGCTAGGCTTCTTCCGCGACGAGTTCGACAAGATAGACGAGGCCAACAGAATAAGGTCAGCGCTTGCGAAGGAAGACAGCGCCCTTAACGAGCGCCTAGATTTAATGGTGCAGAGTACCTCCGGCAAACCAAAGACCGTCCTTGAGGCTCTGGAATACATAGCGGAGCTTCAGGGGATTTTACAAGGCAAGGTCAACGCTGGCAAGTCGGCGGTAAGCAGAATAGGCATGGCTAAGCACGAAAAAGTAGAAGTATCAAAAGAAGACAGAAAGGCTGTTAAAGACGGGGAGCGGGCCCAAGAAGGGCTATCTGCGCTTATTGATACACGCAAGGTGCTCGATAATAAACGCGAGTCGCCAGAAAGAAAACTTACAGTTGCATCAAGGTTCATCCAGACGTATGGCTTTAATCCAGAGTGGTTGAGCCCGCATAAAGACGCTCCGATGAAAAAGGGTCCGACTAAGACAGCTTCGCCAGTAGAAGTCGGAGACCTCAGAATCGAAGCGGTCGGCAATGAGATTCTTAGGAAGGATAACTTCGAGGAGAAGAAAGATGCACTTTTGTCCGATGTCAACGATCTTCTGGCTCGCTTTGAAAACGACGTATCGCCGTGGGAAGACGAGGCAGTAGACAGGGCCGTTAAGTCACTGAGGGTATTTAGACAGTCTATCGTTAATGGTGATGCAGAAGCCGTTATTAAGATGATGGACAGCGATGAGATGGGTTACAACATCGGCTGGACTACCACTTCCATGGAGGGTGGAGACACTGAGGCTCAGAGACAGCAGGTGAAAAGCGGCGGCAGGCCTGTTCTTAACAATAACGCCGAAACCAGCGGAACCTATAAACTGCTTCCGTTAAGCCAAGAGGCTTTAAGTGAGTATGAACTCGCTCACAAGGGGTTAATTGAGA
>CAYMHL010000411.1:0-1652 GCA_964390205.1 uncultured Marinobacterium sp. | reverse complement strand
CATCTTCAATCGGTGAGCGGCGTGCGTTGATCAGGTCGACCTTGGCCTGCACGATATCCAGTGCAATGACGGTGTTGTGCTGGGCCAGGAGTACCGCGTTGGATAGGCCCACATAGCCGGTGCCGGCGATGGTGATGTTCATGTATTGGTCCTTGTGTAAATCTCGATCCCTACGCGGTCGATATGGGCCTTGAGGCCTGTTTCTTGCGCCAGACTCATGAGTTGATCATGCCTGCGAACCGATCACGCAATTGCACCAGCTGCGGATAGTAATCATCGCGGATTTTCTGCTCGACGATGATGGCGGTTGCTTCGTTGTAGGTGTGAGTAGTGATGATGCCGGCACGCTCGACCACGCTGGGCTGCTGGATGCGGATAGCCTGTTCAAGCAGTGTGAAGGCGTTGCAGTACTGTTGGTAGCGCTGATGCCAGCGGATGTCTTGCGGGGTGTTCACAAGGTTATTCCTGTTTCTTCGGCGAAAGGCTGAGTAAAACTACCGGACTAAGCCGCCCGACTTGCATTCCCTTTGAGCATGGCCTCAATGCTGAGGTGGTAGTCGATTGCGGGCCACTCTATGCCGGTGCCATCACAAATGAAGCAGTAATCACGGATTACCTTTACCGGTGCTGCCTCCAGCTCCGGATACCACTGCATTGGAGTTGAGATGATACGACCGTCTTCAAGTTCAACATGGAGATGCGTATCGTCAAAGTGAACGTTTTTACCTGTAAAACCACTCATTCCATACCTCCGCATCGAGTATAAAACTCAGTACCCTTCGGACACACACCCTGCAACGCCTCTTTCAACGCCTGCTTCGCGCCCTTGTCCCCATGCAGATGAAACTCAATCGTTCCTGCATTGCGCTTGGTGCGTTCACAAGGTTATTCCTGTTTCTTCGGCGATCCGGTGAATGGCCGCTTTGGGTGTATCGGGCGTATCCAAAACCACGTCGATTTTGCGCTCACCCAGCTGCCTGATGATACGAGCTTGCAGCCGAGCCACATCCCAGGCGGGGTGTTCGACGGTATGTGCCACTTTTACCAGCAGGTCAATATCACCACCCTTGGCGTTGTCATCTGTGCGTGAGCCGAACAGTTTGACTTCAGCGTCTGCGCCGAAGATGGCGCTAACGGCGGATTTGATGGCGTGTATGGCGTGTGGGGTTAGGCGCATGGGGTCAGACTAGGCTACCTTTTTTGCGTGTGTGTACTCATACAATCTGGCTGGTGACAGTTCTAAGCCATTTGGCCAGCACAAGGCGCCGCAGTCGATAAACAGTCTTTGTGCATAGGCTGTATCGTACAGTGGCTGCAGCAGCGGGCCTTCATGCTCTGACAGGTATTTCTGCAGGTCGAAAACAGCCGTTGTGCCATCAGAGAACTCAAGTGTAATCGATGATTGGCTTGTGTAATGGACATTGAGAATTTTAATCATGATCTGCGCCTCTGATGCGTTCAAGAGGTTCAAAGTGCTGTGCCTTTTCCCAGTTCAAGAGCAATTCCTGCTGATGGTTAATACACCATTCCTTGACTATAGCAGCAACTTTGTTCGGTAACTTACCCTGCTGCACCTCACCCGTATGTATAGCGACCAGCGCCTCATAGCCTTGGTATTCAACATGAATATGAGGTGGTGGATGATCATCGTG
>CAYMHL010000410.1:0-1654 GCA_964390205.1 uncultured Marinobacterium sp. | reverse complement strand
AACTCCTGGAGGACGAGCGCCTGTGCGTGGATACCGTCCGCCAATACATGAGCGTCAAACAGAGGCAACGGCTGTGATCCTCGATTTCCATCGCTTCCTGGCTGAGGAACGCCCCCACTGGGAGAAGCTGGAGGCGCTCCTCGACCAGCTCCAGCGCGATCACTGGCACGGGCTCGACCTGGCCGAGGCGCGGCGCTTGCACTACCTCTATGAGCGGGCCGGCGCGGATCTCGCCAAACTTGCCCATTTCACTGGAGAGCTGGAACTGCGCGAATACCTCGAAGCCCTCGTCGCCCGCGCCTACGGCGAAATCCACGGCACCCAAGGCCGCCGCCTTTCCGTTCATCCAATGCGCTGGTTCACAGAGGACTTTCCGCAGGTTTTTCGTCGCCATATCCGCGCCTTTGGGCTGGCCGTGGCGCTGACTGTGGTCGGGGCTGCGTTTGGCGGGGCCGCCCTCACCTTAGACCCGGCGGCCAAGAGCGCCCTCATGCCTTTCGGCCATCTCGTTGAAAGTCCTGAAAAACGCGTCCGCCGGGAAGAGTCGAACGGCGCGCTTGGTGATCGCTTGGCCGGCCAGAAAGGCCAGTTTGCGGCCACTCTCATGACCCACAACACCCGCGTTTCCATCTTCACCGTCGCCCTCGGAACAACGTGGGGAATCGGGACCGTGATCATTCTCTTCTACAATGGCATCATCCTCGGCGCCGTCGCCGCCGATTACCTGCTCGCTGGCCAAAGCGCCTTCCTCGTCGGCTGGCTACTGCCCCATGGCTCGGTCGAAATTCCCGCCATTCTAATCGCGGGGCAGGCTGGCCTGGTCTTGGCCAAGGCCCTGATCGGGTGGGGCCGCCCCATCTCTCTCCATGACCGTCTGCGCGCCATCTACCCCGAGGTGACCACCCTCGTCGGCGGCGTGGCCGTACTCCTAGTTTGGGCGGGAATTGTCGAAGCCTTTTTCTCCCAATACCACGAGCCGGCGCTGCCGTACTCGATCAAGATTGTTTTCGGGCTGGTCGAGCTGGGCGCCCTCTTTGGTTTCCTCTATTTTGCCGGGCGCAACGCCCCGCTCGAGGGGGGGCCATGAACCGCAACCGTACGCAACTGCGCCTCCGCACTCCCGAAGGCATTTCCTTCGCCTTCGAGCTGGCTCACCCGGCCGCCCGCCTGCTGGCCGTCGGCATCGATTCGCTGTGCGTCATGGTCGCCTCAATGGCCGTCGGCATTGCCTCCTTTGCCCTCTCCATGCTCAGCCTGGACGCCTCCCGCGCCGTCGGCATCGTCGCCGGTTTCGCAATTGCCACCGCCTATCCCATCCTCGCCGAGTGGCTGTGGCGGGGGCAGACGCTGGGCAAGCGAGTGCTCCGGCTGCGCGTGATCGATCAGCGCGGCCTCCGCTTAACCTTTGGGCAGGTCGTCTTCCGCAATCTGCTGCGCACCGTCGATCTGCTGCCGGCCTACTACCTGCTCGGGGGCCTGTTCGTTCTCTTCACCCCCAGATGCCAGCGCCTCGGAGACCTGGCGGCCGGAACCGTGGTCGTCTGGACCCCGCCAATCCGCCGCCCGGACCTGGCCCAAATCCTCGGGGGCAAGTACAACCTCCTCCGCGACCAGCCGCTGCATGCGCCTGTAGCGCGCCGCTAAATAGGCGAGC
>CAYMHL010000409.1:0-1655 GCA_964390205.1 uncultured Marinobacterium sp. | reverse complement strand
GTGACTGGTGCCACATGCCACCCGCCAGGGCTACCAAAATGACCAGAAGTCCGAACAACGCCATCCAGTCAAACGGCTGCGGCGGTGCATCAACAACATCCTGTTGTTTTTCCAACCGCTGGCCTTCCACCTGCTCCAAGGTTTCAGCAGGTATTTCTGCACTGTCAGGTTCGGCCGCCATGTCAGCAGCCGGAGCAACTGCCCCCAGGCCGAAACCGGCAGCTGCTTCTGCTACATACTCGTTGAAGTGGTTGTTGCTGCTCTGTACGTCGTAACGTTCGGCCAACTTCTGCCAACGCTGCGCCAGCTGCTGAAGGTTTACCGCATCCGTGCTCCAGTATTCCTTGCGGGCGGCCTCCAGCATGCGTTCGATCAGCTGGGCCTGTGCATGCGGGTGGTGCTCTTCGAACCACTCATTGATGCCCAGTTCGTACTTGTCGTCCAGATAAACGGCCTTGTACTCATCCCACTGGTCATCCCGTACGGTTTCCGGTGCTGTTACCTGCCAGCCCCAGAGATTGTTGGCGCTGCCAAGTATTTCCAGTGCACCACTGTAACCTTCCTTCTGCACCTGTTCGATCCAGCCAGGATGCAGGTAGCGGGTACGCAAATCACGTGCAAGGAAGCCGGCAGCTGTCTCTACCCGAGGATTATTGCCATCACGCAAATTGCTGATGTACAACTCTGGCGACTTGCCATCCAGATAGCGTACCGCCAATCCAATTCCGCCCAGATACTGGAAAGGATCATCGGTGGTCAGCATGCCGTACAGGTTGGAAGAACGTGACAGAACGGCACCCTGTACGCCACGCAGCTGTTCCGCATAAATGTTGGTGTCATTTTTCTCGCCCCAGCGTGTGCTGTCCGGTCCGTAGGCATACTGCATGCGGTCCAGATACATTTTTGCCAGTTTTTCTTCACCTGCCGCCCGGTCCTGCCCCTGGCCTTCGGTTTCGCCAAAGCTGTTACTGACCAGCGTTGCATCATCCAGCCCTGTACCGTAGGCACCGGATTCGGAAGAAAATATACGGGTACGCGCTGCCAGCCGTGCATCCTGCGCACTCATGCCGGCGGCAAGAAACTGCTGTTCCAGCCGTACACTATTGAGGGCAATCGGGTTATCCGGCTCATCCAGTTCGCTGGCCTGATCGGCAGCCTGTGCCATCCACTGCATGACATTGGGAAACTGGTCACGGTACAAACCAGTGGCTGAAATGATCACATCGACCCGGGGACGTTGCAGCTGTTCAGCAGGGATAACCTCAATCCCGGTCACCCGGCCACCCGCATCCCAGACCGGCTGGTAACCCATCAGGTACAAAGCCTGAGCTTCCAGCAAACCAAAGTGGCGCATGGTTTCAACCGACCACAAGCTAAATGCCAATTTTTCAGGATAGGCTCCCTGCTCTGCCTGATGTTGTTCCAATAGTCTTTGCGCGGCTTGCTGGCCTGCTTGCCAGGCCTCACGGGTAGGAATCCGTGAAGGATCAAAACCGTACAGATTGCGGCCAGTAGGCAGACTGTCCGGGTTTTTGATCGGATCACCGCCATAAGATGTTGGCTGATAGCGGCCCCCAAGAACCCGGAAATAGCCGTCCAGCTCTCCCTGGTTACCCAGCATCGTCCAGTAGTCGCGCCCTTTGGCCAGCAAGGCT
>CAYMHL010000408.1:0-1656 GCA_964390205.1 uncultured Marinobacterium sp. | reverse complement strand
GCACTAAAAACATTTTCTTGAGTAGGAGAAGAAACAAAAGATTCACTAGAACTTGGATTAAATACATTTAAAACATTAAAAGTTATTGGCCTAATTGTTTTTTGAGTAGTTTCACCAACTCCTTTAATTAACAAACCAGACTCTAATGCTTTGCCCCCAACCAAATCAGCAGCAAAATCTCCACCATACTCTTGAAAACCTTCTGCTGCACTAAAAGCACCATAAACCCCTTTTTGAGATGTAGGCTTGCCTGTAAGAAGACCAATGATTCCACCAGCAACAGCAGCACTAACCCCACCCATTACAACAGCACTAACATATTCAGCTTGATTAACTTCTTGCATTCTAGCTTTTTGTTGAGCAGGATAAATAAAAGCAGTTTCAACAGCACCACCAAGACCACCACCAATAGCTCCACTCACACCACTATAAAAACGAGCCGCAGCTAAACTAATTGGTTTCTTACTAATACCAGTAACAACATTAAGCCCTTTTTGAGTAGCCCTACCTGTAATTTCACCAATCCCACCAAAAGCAAAAACAATACTAGGAATTTCACCAACCCCTTTAGCACCAAACTCACGCCTAACCTCTGTTCCAGCCAAACGAGAAGCCTCTTCAACACTCTTTCCCCTAGACAAAAACTCTTTTTCATATTCTTGTTGAGCGATTGGTTGAGCAGCAATACGCCCCCCCGGTAAATTATAAATAACATTGCTCCAACTTCCAACAAAAGGCAAACCAGTTCCACCTAACAAAGATTGTTCTGTTTCACGACTAACAAAAGGAACATAAATCGATTCACCAGACTTAATTCTTTCCTCAACTCTTTGACTAACAGGCTTACCAACTTCATATTGAACAGTTTCAGGTAACTCGCTTGGTTCAATTAAACATTGTAACCCAGCCGCACCAATAACACCCACTTGTCCAACAGCAGTTAATGAACCAATCGCTTTAGTTGTAGTTCCAATTAAACCACTACCAAAAGCAACAGGAGCAGTTATTGCTGTAGCTATTCCACTTAAAACAGAACCATAAGCCTCAATTCTTTCTCTTTGTGGGCCTGTTGCAGCAACTAAACGCAAACGCTCCTGTTCTAACTCAATACTCGTTCCATATTGTAAATCTCTATAAGTTAATTTTCTCCCATATTGTTGTTCTAAACTTTTAATAGCAACTTCACGAGTAACAGCTTCAACACCTCGCCCTCTTATAGAATCTTCAATACTTCCAACTCTTTTATCTTGAATGTTCCTAAATGCGCTTTGAGTCTTACCACTGCTAATTTGAACTAAACCACCACTAGCATCATATGCTTTTTGTCGAGCTGTTTGTTGTCTTTGAACAACTTGTGCAGACATTCCACTTGGGTCAGCAGTGCTATATTTTTCTCCAGTAACCGAAGTAAAAGTTTTAGTGTTTGGATCATAAGTTCCGCCAGCATAACTTTGAATAGGCTGGACACTTGGTTGGCTTGGAGCAGGAGTAAAAGTTGAACCACTACTAGGCAATTTTATAGGAGAAGGAGCAACAGGCCCAACAGGTTTAAAAGTTGAATCTTCACTAGGTAATTTAATTGGTTTTGGAGCAACAGGCCCGCTACTTGGTTGGCTTGAACTTGGTTTAAAATAAGATGAAGAACCAGAACTTATA
>CAYMHL010000407.1:0-1656 GCA_964390205.1 uncultured Marinobacterium sp. | reverse complement strand
TTAATTGTTAAAGAGCTGATTACTTAAACACGACAACTATGTTGACAGATACCGGGACCGAGTGGCTGGACCGAGTGACATGAAAAAGGAAAGGAAAATATCTAATCAATTGATTTCTCACGATTTATTTTTACTTTTCTTAAATTTTGCCAATAGACCCTTCATTTCTTCCAGTTCATCCTCCGAAAACACCCCGTCCCTAACAACAAGGTAGAAGTCCGCGCTAATAGGCACATGCTCAAACAACCTCTTGCGTCTCTCCGTCCTGACCAGTTTGGAGGAGTTGGTGGTTTCCGGTTCTTTGTATGCGCATGCGCTTTTCTGAGCCATAACACGTTTAGTTAGCGTCTCTATGTCTGGTATTTGAGGAGCAAAAAGTCTCTCATAGAGTGCATCGAGGGGCATCTCTATCAAATACCCACTCAAACTATCCATGGAACAACCTGACCCTAAATACTTTCTGGCGACCAGCAGCTGAAGCAGGGTCCGTTCGTTCAGGATGAGGTTGCGCCCTGACTTGAGGGGTTTTTCGATTAATTCTCTCCCGATGAAGTTACGAACCATATTTGTATATCGTATCAGTGAGTTAGATGAGGAAAAATCAAGCCCTAGAGAGAAATTCAGCTTGTCATGCACCTTCTTAAGGAAGGAATACGAAGACTGAATGTTGCCAGAAAAGCCTGAAATCATGTCTTTAAGCTGCGCACTTTCCATATGAATCCCTCTTGTAAATGATATAAACTAACTTTGAACTTGACAAAACACTACCAGTATGTTATGCTCTTGGCAAGAAAATTGTGGAGGGGAGGAAGCAATTTTTGGGAGGAGAGCAAGGCGAGGTAACATATATAGGCGAGGCTGAGAGGGACTGCTGCGAATACAGGGGGGTCTCTGGTGAGTATCGTGGAGGCAGCAGTAGGTCGGGAGTTAACCCAAACAGACACTAGAGAACCTCAAAGCGGGAAGTAGGTAAAAAAAACCAATCACCATAGGAGGGCGACTGGTCTAGATCACAACGAGCTATTATAAAAGGAGGTCTTACATGAGTATTTATGTCACTTATCTACAAAAACTTAAGGTGGACAAACCAGAAATTTTATTTATTGATGAAATTATTGAAAATATCAGAACTGGTAAGAATAAAGTATTAGTCGAACAAATTCGTCAAGAAAATGATAAAAACACAAGAGACAATCTTAAAACATATCTACCGGCATTTTTTCCTTCTGTTACCTTAGGTACGATTTCTAGCCTTAGTGAATCAGACGATGCCAATGGAATAATTCAGTTTGACATCGACAAGAAGGATAACCCAGAGATTGATTTTGATCTGTTAAGACAAAAAATAATCAAAATTGACGAGGTAATATATTTATTTAAAAGTCCTTCATGTGGCATCAAGCTAGGAGTTTTAACAGATTTTAAAAAACATAATTCCGATACGGTCGATTCAGTCATAGCAAGGTATAAAACTGCCTATAAGACAACTAAAGAATCACTTTTTAGTGACTTTGATATTAATTTTGATGACGCTGTCGGGACTTTGAAATTCCCGTGTTTCCTTTCTTATGATGAAAATGTCTACCTGAATAGAAATTGTAAAATTTTTAAGGTAGATCACTTATGTAAATATTATCCAACAACCAAAAATACAGA
>CAYMHL010000406.1:0-1661 GCA_964390205.1 uncultured Marinobacterium sp. | reverse complement strand
CTCGTTGAAGCCTATCGAGACGAGAACGGCCGCCCAAAACAACGCACGATTGCGACCCTCGGCCGTCTCGACAAGCTCGGTGATGAGTTGGAGTCCGTGGTCGAAGGTCTGTGCCGGATTACCGGGCGATCGCTGCCGGATAAGCCCGCCGTCAGCTTTGAGTCATCTCGTGCCTTGGGTGATGTCTGGGCACTGACTCAGCTCTGGAATGCGCTCGGCTTTGAACAGCTGCGCAAGGCCTTCCGCGGTACGCGTCACAGCATCCAGATCGAAGCCTTAATCCGCATCATGGTCATGAATCGCCTGACCTCGCCCGACTCCAAGCTGGGCGTGCTGCGCTGGCTGGAGACCGTCTGTATTCCCGGTGTCGGCAGTATCAAAAAAGTCGACCATCAGCACCTGCTGCGGGCAATGGATGCGCTTAATACCCAACGTGATGCCGTCAATGACAAAGTCACAGAACTGCTGCGCCCGCTGATCGATCAGGAACTGTCAGTCGTCTTCTACGACATGACCACCATCCGTGCCGAAGGCTTGACCGAGCAGGACGAAGAACTCAGGCAGTACGGGCGCTCCAAGGACGGCGGCATCCGCCGTCAGGTCATGCTGGGCATGGTTCAGACCGCCGAAGGACTGCCGCTGTACCATGAGGTGTTTGAAGGCAACACCGCAGAAGTCAAAACCCTTCAGCCCACCCTGAAAACAATCATCGAGCGCTTCCCGGTGAAGCGCATTGTCGTGGTTGCGGACCGTGGGTTACTGTCGGTCGATAACCTGGATGAGCTGAAGCAGATGACGCTGCCGAACGGTCAACCGGTTGAGTTTATTCTGGCGGTTCCCGGGCGTCGTTATAGTGACTTCGAACCGATCCTGGAGCCGTTGCAGCGCACGGTTTTTGACTCCGCCGACGCGGAAGTGATCACAGAGACTCAGTGGCAGGAGCAGCGCCTGATCGTAGCCCACGATCCCGTACGTGCCGCCGATGAAACCGCGGCCCGTGATGCCAGAATCAACGCGATCGAAGAGGAAGCACAGCGCCTGACCGAGAAGCTTATCCGGCAGGATGAAGGCAAGACCACACGCGGACGCAAACTGTCTGATGGCGGCGCAACAGCCCGTTTATACAAAGAGGTCAGCGAATCCTCGTTGGCCAAAATCGTGCGTATTGACCTGAAAAGTGAGTTGTTCAGCTACGATATTGACGAAAAAGCCCTGAAACGTGCGCGCCTGATGGATGGCAAGCTGCTGCTGGTCACCAACGTCAAGGACCTGTCACCAACAGAGGTGGTCAAACACTACAAATCACTGGCAGACATCGAGCGAGGCTTCAAGGCGCTGAAATCGGATATCGAAATCGGCCCGGTATACCACCGACTGCCTGAGCGGATCAGAGCCCATGCCATGATCTGCTTTATCGCTTTGGTTCTGCACCGCGTGATGCGGATGCGCTTAAAGGCAGCAGGCTCTGAACACTCACCCATGCGGGCACTGGAGCAGCTGCGGCGTATCCAGTATCACCAGGCCACACTCGGTGGCAGCACCGTGACAGGCGTGTCCAGCATGAGCCGTGAGCAGCTGGATATTTTCAAGGCCCTTAGTATCGAAAAACCCAGCGTTGGCACCGATAACCTGATCGTGTAGTGGAGCATTTTGCAGTGCTG
>CAYMHL010000405.1:0-1665 GCA_964390205.1 uncultured Marinobacterium sp. | reverse complement strand
GACCGGTTGCCGACCAAAAGAATTCTGCCGCCAATCTTGCCCGTCTTCAACTGTCGCCCGGCGTCGTGGCGACCTTCGCACTGCTGTTGCTGGCCACTTCCTGCACGCCGCCAGCGGGCCAGGCAGACGCCGACCACCCAGCAAAGAAGCGACAAGCGGCAGTGCCAGCTAGCGCCTGGCAGCCCACCGCCGATGATTTCGTCGTCGTCTCGACGGCGGTCTCGCCGCGGGTGGCCTACGCCCTGCACCTAACCGGCGATGGATTGGCGGTGGCCATCGAGGTGGACTCGTTCGACGACGCAGGGGCCGCTGCCGATATCGAGGTGGGCCTGGCTGCCGTGCGCCACCGCCTGCTTGCGGGCGCCGCGCCGGAACAGGCAGCCATCACCCGCCAGGGCCGCACCGTGCGCTACCGTTTCGCGGTGCCGTCCGCGGCGCTGGTCGACCGGGAAGCGGACTGGCAGACCCTGCGTCTCGCCCTGGCGGTCGACTGGCCAGGCGGCCCGTTCGGCCTCGACCGCCAGCGGGAGTGCTTCCGCCAAGCCAATGGTTCCCCCCATGCCGGCCTGTCGGCCGATCCCGCCGACTGGCTGCCCTTCAACCTCGAAGCCCACCAGCAGCTTGTCCGCGACCGCGCCAACCGCATCGTCGTGCGGACTTCGCAACCGCTGGACGGCAAATTGACAGTGGTCATCGAGGACATCGAGGGCAATCGCGTCCGCAACCTGCTCAGCGGCCAGCCATTCGCGGCGGGGCAGCACGAGGTTGCCTGGGATGGTCGCGACGACGACGGCCAGGTGATGCCGCCGGGAGACTATGCCTGGCGGGCGATCAGCCATCCGGGCATCACCCCGCATTACCTTTTCTCCTTCTGCAACGACGGCCAGCCGCCCTGGCGAGCCGGCTCGGGGCGCGACATGTGGGGGCCGGACCACTCGACCCTGAGCGAAGCCGTGGCGGGGCGCGACTGGGTCTTCCTGGCCGGGACGGTGGCCGAGTCGGGCTACGCCATGGTGGCCGTCGATGCCGAGGGTCGCAAGCGCATGCACTACAACGCCATCCATGGCACCGGCCTGAGCCAAGTCTGCCTGGCGACCGACGACACCTACCTGTACGCCGCCCACGACGGCCCCGCCTGGGGACAGCGCATCGACCGCCAGGCCGCCAACTGGAAGGGCACCTACAAGCTGACCATCACGCGCTACGAGATTGCCACGGGCCGTTCGGTGGACTTTCCCGGCCAGGGTCGCTTCGCGGTCGTCCGCGAGCACGAGGCTGGCCCCGGATCGGCCACGCCGACCGCCCCCGAGGTAGTGCTGGCGGGCCTGGCCTGCCACGCCGGGCGGCTCTATCTGGCCGACCGCCAGCAGAATGCCCTGCTGGTGCTCGAGGCGGCCACCGGCAAACGGGAGGCCTCGCTGCCCCTGCCAGCCCCGGGCCCGGTGCGGAGCGCCGGCAACCATTTGGTGGCGGTCTCCGGCACGGCGGTCGTGCTGCTCAATCCCACCTCCGGCCAGACGCGCGAGATCATCCCGGCGACGGCCGCCGCGCCGGCTGGCGGTGCTTGATCCGTTGCGGGTCGTGATCGACAATTATCCGGAAGGTCAGACGGAAGAATTGACGGCAATTAACAATCCGGAAGATCCGGGCATGGGCGAACGGCGG
>CAYMHL010000404.1:0-1670 GCA_964390205.1 uncultured Marinobacterium sp. | reverse complement strand
TTGCTTATAAAAAAAGCCTTACTCTCGAGGATTTTTATTTGGGTGGACGAAATATCGGGCCATGGGCACTCGCGTTTACCTATGTAGCTACATGGAACAGTGCTGTTACTTACATTGGCTTTCCAGGTACCGCGTATAAATACGGAATGGCAATGGTAGCAAGTGGTGTTTTGAGTGCTATTTTTGCAGGATTCTGCGGGTGGCTCATGTTGGCGCAAAGGTTGAAATTCCAGTCAAAGAAACTTGAAGCGTTAACAGTCCCTGAATATATTGAACTTCGTTACAAGAGTCATGGGGCAAGAGTCTTATCTACCATTGCAATAATCATTTTTACATGTGTTTATCTCGTTGCCCAATATGCAGGTGTGGGATACATAATGCAATTGTATCTCGGTCTTCCGTATGGGGTCAGTATTGCTATAATGGCTATCGTCATGGCATTGTACACTGCTATCGGAGGTTATTTGGCCGTTGTATGGACTGATCTTCTGAGCGGAATAATCATGACACTTCTATCTGCTTTTCTGTTTATTTTCTGCCTTGACAAGTTCGGAGGATGGAATGCAATTTTCCAGGTATCCGCAGAGGCTATGGGGCCAAAGTTTAACGAAGTACCCGGTCTGATGGGACCATTAGCTTTTTCTTATCTTGCTTTTTACACGTTGGGGGCACTTGGATCTCCCCAGCTGGTTGTACGTTTTTTCAGTTTTAAGGATAAAAGAGTATGGCGCTACTCTCTGGTTCTTATGGCGGTTGTCCTGGCGCTTCAGACTCCAATGATGGCTTTTACCGGTATTGCCGCCAGAGTCGCTGAATTTAAGGGACTAATTCCGGCCGGGGTAATCGGAGCTAACACGGATTACACTATGCCAGCATTCATGATACATGTCGCTCCGGCATTTGCGAGTATCCTATTTCTCGTTGCTGTCGTGGCGGCCTCCATGTCCACGGCAAATTCAATACTTCTTGTTGCAGGAACAGCTTTTGCAAGAGACTTTCTGCAGAAAGGCATCAGGATGAATATTTCTGATGACCAGGTAAAGAAGATCACATCTATTGCAGTGCTTTTTATAACTTTCGTTACAGCATTTGCATCGATGAGGAAACTTCCAATGGTTGTTCTCCTTTCCGCCATGCAGCTGACTATATGCGGAGCGGCTTTTATGCCCAGTCTCATATTCGGTGTTTGGTGGAAAGAAGGTACAAGGGCTGGCTGTGTTTCATCCATCGTGGTCGGTATTTTAGTTCCTATATTACTCTTCACGGTTCTGAAACCTTACAATGTTTTTGGACATCCTTTCTGGCCCTCGCTCATTTCTTCATTTTTGACTTATTATTTTGTCAGCAAAGCTACCGGTAAACTGCCTCAAGAACATGTAGAAAGTCTATTTGCATTTGATAACAAGTAAATTAAAGTAAAACAATAAATATGGGAAAACTTCCTGAAAAAATTAGAAGTTTTCCCATATTTTTATATTTAATTTCATCCTCTCAAACAGCTCCGCGAAGCCATGGAAATTCAGGGTGTTTTTTCAGATTTCAACTTATTTTTTGACAGCGGTTACTTTTTGTCAAACGCGAAAAAAACTGATCAGCCTTCACGCTTGTTCGTCGGATCGTAAAACTCGCCGAAGAGAACCTCCTCGGAGGGTGCATCGGTAAGAATGGGT
>CAYMHL010000403.1:0-1671 GCA_964390205.1 uncultured Marinobacterium sp. | reverse complement strand
AACGACCGGCCCGAGCTACTGGGCAGGGCCTGTGAAGGGGTGCAGTTGCTGGTGCATGAGGCGACCTATACTGAAGCTGTGTTGCAGCAGGTAGGGCCAGAACCGCAACACAGCTGTGCCGCCCAGGTGGCGCGTTTTGCTCAAGCGCATTCAATCCCTGCGCTGTTGCTGACCCATTTCAGTCCGCGTTATCTGCTCAGGCCCAAACGTCCGCGTGACCTGTCCATCGAGCTGTTGCGCGCTGAAGCGGCAGAACATTACAGTGGCAATCTTTATCTGGCGCAAGATTTTGAGACCTATACCATCGCCCGCACCGGGGAGGTATCTCTGTTGAGTGAACGGGCCAGAGATCAGCGGTCGAATCACGACGTATTGAATAAGGCATAAACCATGCACAAGCAACATCCGCTTGAACTGCTGATACCGCCACCGCTGGTGTTCCTGACGGCGGCGGGCCTTGCCTGGCTTGGGGCCTGGCTCTGGCCGGGCGGTGTGCTGTTCCAGCTGCCTTTGTTCTGGATTCTGCTGCCGGTTGTGCTGGCGGGTGTGATTGGTTCACTGGCGGTGTTTCACTTTTTCCGTGCCCGTACCACCGTACATCCGCATTGCCCGGATAAAACCTCCTGTCTGGTGGCCTACGGCGTGTTCAGGCTCAGCCGCAACCCGATGTATCTGGCGCTGCTGCTGTTATTGCTGGCCTGGATGTTGTGGCTGGGGCACTTGCTGGCCCCACTCTGGCTGGCGGGATTTGTGGTCTATATCACCCGCTTCCAGATCCGGCCGGAAGAGCGGGTCCTGCAGCAATTGTTTGGTGAAGAGTATGAGGTTTATTGCCGTGGGACGCGGCGCTGGGTGTAGTTGACCGCTGGACTTAATAAAGACTATATTTGGTCTTATTAGGAGATAATTATGAAACTTTCAACGCATATCAAGCCCATCAGCTACTTCAAAGCGCATGCAGCGGAGGTTGTTCGTATGCTGGACTCTCAAGGAGAGCCGCTGGTGATTACCCAAAATGGTGAAGCCAAGGCGGTTATTCAGGGGATCGGCAGCTATGAACAAACTCAGGAGACGATGGCGTTACTGAAGATCCTTGCACTTGGAACACGGCAGATTGAACAGGAAGACGTTGAGCCTGTTGAGGATGTGATCAGTCGGCTGCGTGAAAAAAGACCGAGCCGCTGATGATATATCAGGTAATGCTGACGCGTGATGTCGCGTTTGATCTGGAGGAGTTGCACCGCTATATCGAGCAGCATGACCTGCCTGAAAGGGCAGACTATGTACTCGATCAGCTTGAAGAAGCGCTCACCTCGCTGTCAAGCAACCCCCAGCGGGGTGTTTGGCCAAAAGAGCTGGTGACTATAGGCCTGCGTGAATATCGTGAAATTTATTTCAAACCCTACCGTATCATCTATCGGGTGATGAATGACAAGGTGTATGTGATGCTGATAGCAGATGGACGCCGCGACATGCAATCACTGTTGCAGCGCAGGCTGCTGCGGGCCTAGGTGCCGCCCCCTAAACCCGCCAGTGCAGCCTTCACATGCTCAAAGCCGATCCTTTCCTGCTCCAGCCGCAGGGCCGGTGCCAGCCGGTCCAGACACAGGTCTTCGTACAACGCCTGCTCGTGATCAGTCAGCCGTGACAGCCGCTTGCGAGTCGGTTTCG
>CAYMHL010000402.1:0-1675 GCA_964390205.1 uncultured Marinobacterium sp. | reverse complement strand
AAGGAAGACTTCGAGACCGAGCAAATTATTATTGTTGGTTCTCAGCGTGTTGACATCCATCCACTTTTGACTCCGGTAGTTGGTAAATATGTCGGTATCGGTTACAATATCTAATAAACAGTAACCCAGAAGGAGGGGAGGGGAGGCACTTAGCCTTCCCTTTCTCATTATTAGCATAAGAAAGGTTGTGATATCTTGCGTAAGCTAACGTTTAAAGCGACTAAGACTTTACCTGCATACCGTAACCCGACAATGCTTATGCGAGCTGGTGAAGTCAAAGAGATAGAAGACGGTGTGGCCGAATACTTGTTAAGCACATTCCCCAACAACTTTGAAGAACAATTAGAGACCAACGAAAATGGCTTAGAAGGGGCCGAGGGAACAGGGGTGGTGCAAGTACCTGCCAAAGAACCTGATCCGGCTGAAGACACTGAGTCTGTTGAGCCTGACCCGGCTGAAGAATCGGAGGACGACAGCTTGGGAAAGCCTGAGCCAACAGTGGAGGAGGTGAAGACCAGTGCCAACAATACCGCTCCCAAACGCACCAATAAGCGTAAGCGAGGCTCTGGCGTACCTAAGACAAAGCTATTTGGAAAGTGATCCCGAATACGAGCTTTGTCAACAACTAATCAACGCAATCACCAAATCCATAGACAAGTACCTGCGGAGGCCAGTGGTTGCAGTTGACTACACCGAGAGAATGACCGGGGATGGTACTAAGTACTTGGAGCTGCCCATGTACCCGGTGCAGTCAGTCACAAGCATAAACGTTCTCACCACATACGACAGGCTTCAGAGCGAAGACCTTACTGAAGACGTGGACTATTTCATTGATAAGCTAAGCGGGATGATTGAGTTGGACATTTACAACGGCAAGCTAACATACTTCCCCAAGATTCCCAAGGGGATCACTGTCAATTATTCAGCCGGGGTTGCCGCAGACGTTGCCAGTATTCCTGATGACATTAAGTTAGCTGCCAAAATGCTGGTCAAGTTCTATTGGAGCAAGGACATAGCAGACTTCTCCACCACATTTCAAGATACCGGGGCAATCATCAGACCAGAATCTTTCCCGGCGCAGGTTCGTGTCATCCTGGGGCCATATCAAAAGCCGTTAAGGATTGGAGCTGTGTAGCCATGAGGATGGACATCAATGTGCGGGTAGATCCAGCTCTTCAAACAGGTTTACGTAATCACCCAAGGATAGTTCAAACAAACGTGTGGGCCGGGTTGGATGCTGCTGGTTTATATGTGGTGGGTGTTGCTCAAGAGAACGCAACAACATTCCCGAGGGTGCGTACAGGCCGGTTGAGACGTTCCATTCAGAGCAGGCGAACCAGCAACGTTGTTCAAATCGGATCAAATGTGGTGTATGCCAGGATTCAAGAGCTTGGCGGAACAATCAGACCAAGGCGTGCAAGGTTCTTAAGGTTCCAAGTTAATGGCAGGTGGGTGGCTGTGAGACAGGTATCCATCCGGGCCAAGCGTTATTTACAACGAGCTTTGGAGAACAGTAAGCAGGAAGTTGAACAAATTATGAACAGGGCTTTGGAACGAGCTGTCAGGGAGTGTGGTTTTGAGTGAGCATAATTCAAATAGAAGAACAAGTCACCAATGTTCTTTCATCGGTAGAAGGCATAGCAAAGGTTTATGACCATGAACCGAAGGTACTTGA
>CAYMHL010000401.1:0-1682 GCA_964390205.1 uncultured Marinobacterium sp. | reverse complement strand
GTCGGTGCCCGCCCATGAGATATCCATCTTCACCCGCAGATCCTCCCACGAGTCGCGCAAGGCGATGGACATGGCGTCCTGGTTCAGGTATCGGAGGGCACGCTGCTGCTCCTCCGGGTTCTGCTCGGCACGCATGGCACGCACCACCTCATCGAAAATGTCACCGAAGAGTACCATTTAATCCTCCGTCCAACGACGTTTGCCGGGCTTGCCGTAGTTTTTGGTGAGCCTTTGGCTGCGCCCCTTCTCGCGCACCTTGCCGGATGCCATCTTGCGCCGCCGCCGTTCACTATCCTGTTCGCTGCTCACTGTGCCATTCCCGTCCTTTATTGTCAAGCCACACTTTTCGAGCTTTATAAACAAACTGCCGATCATTCCGGAAACTACAATCAGATATACCGATGCGCCCACGCATCATGCAGCCCGTCCCACGGGCGTTTGCTTCCGATGCTGACGCCACTGTAAATACAAAAACATCGGAATCTGCTCTCTTCACAGATGTGCATTGCTTCGAGAAGTTTTGAGTTCCACCATCTACGACCAAGCGCCTCGCAGGTGATCGTCGGCAAATCTGCTGCCGTCTTGAACAGCAAGTCCAGCATCTCCCACTGCTGGTCGTTGGGCATCTTCACCAGCTCGTCAATATCAATGTCGGTTTTCGTCAGGTCGAGCACGACAGCGTAGCCGTTGAAACCCATGTCATGCGGCGTACTCCAGAACTTGTTATCCCCCTTGAAAGGGTGTCCGAATAGCGGCCACAGCCATGATGGGATTGACGCCCCATTCACCCGCTTGCCTGTCTGGCAGATAACGAGTCTGCTGTCGGATGTTACCTGCCCCATGAGGTGTTCCAGTTGCCAAAAATCAGGGTCTCGCAAATTCTGAGGAGCCCAGTCAAGGTCGCCTATGAATCGAGGAGTCATGGCTACCTCGGGGCTATGCAGGGTCTGTGTTTCATAATGGTGACAAGCTCTGAAGCGCTGTCGGCGTTCTTGCGGAGTTCAGCAGTAAGGGACGTGATCGCGTTGTTGTTCTGCTGCTGGTGATCCGTCAGGCTTTGCAGAGCCCGAGCCTGTTCTATCGCAGCCGTTGAGGTGGCTATCGACGCCTTGTTCGCCATGTAGCTCATCCACGAAACCACGCCGAGCATCGACAGCAGCAACAGCCCGAGGATGGCCGTTACAGGCCACGACTTCAGGTCTTCCGGTATCGGTGCGGTTATCTGCGCGATAAGTCCCAGCGCAGACAAGCCTGCGACGCCCAGTGGTTCCGTGTATTGTGTCATGGCTTTCGCTCTTTCACTCTTCCGGAGATATCAATCCGGGTTGTGGGGTTTCTTCCGCAGGATGCAGGGCATTGTACGCACTTACATGCGCCTCCAGCAACCAAGTCGGCATAGACTGGCACCCGCCGAATAGAGTTGCCAGAGTCAACAGCATCATCGCTTTTCTCATTACGCCTCCGAAGTTCGTCAACAGATCTTAGTACAAGCCAGCGGCGTATCCGTTGACCAACAGAAGATGTAGCAAAACTATGTGCAACTTTCAACCATAAAACGTTCATATCAGTACCTTAATCCTGTGACCTGGCTGTGGTTAACGTCCATGTGGGTAACAATCGCCCCACCTGCCACCCGCACCGGGCGACTACAACATTCGCTGATTTTTTCGCCGGTCATATCG
>CAYMHL010000400.1:0-1688 GCA_964390205.1 uncultured Marinobacterium sp. | reverse complement strand
GAGAAGGCCAGCCTGCAGGGTTCGCAGCAGATCAAGGAACAGCTCGACCAGGCCCGTGTCGAGATGGAGCAGGCGCGACGCGCCGGTGACCTGGGCAAAATGTCCGAGCTGCAGTACGGCCGCATTCCTGAGCTGGAAAAACAGCTGCAGGCCGCCGACAGCAGCGAGCAGCAGGCGGAAGAGCACAAACTGCTGCGCAACAAGGTGACCGAAGAGGAAGTGGCCGAAGTGGTCGCCCGCTGGACCGGCATACCGGTCAGCAAGATGCTGGAAGGTGAGCGCGAAAAACTGCTGCGCATGGAAGATGAACTGCACAAGCGCGTGGTCGGCCAGGCGGAAGCCGTGGTGGCTGTGTCCAACGCCGTGCGCCGCTCCCGTGCCGGTCTGTCCGACCCCAACCGCCCCAACGGCTCCTTCCTGTTCCTCGGCCCGACCGGGGTGGGCAAGACCGAACTGTGCAAGGCGCTGGCCAGCTTCCTGTTTGATACCGAAGAGGCGATGGTGCGCATCGACATGTCCGAGTTCATGGAGAAGCACTCCGTGGCGCGTCTGATCGGTGCGCCTCCGGGCTATGTCGGTTACGAAGAGGGCGGCTACCTGACCGAAGCGGTGCGTCGCAAACCGTATTCGGTGCTGCTGCTGGACGAGGTGGAGAAGGCGCACCCGGATGTGTTCAACATCCTGCTGCAGGTACTGGAAGACGGCCGCCTGACCGATGGCCAGGGCCGCACCGTGGACTTCCGCAACACCATCGTGGTGATGACCTCCAACCTGGGCTCAGACCTGATCCAGAACTACAGCGATGACGACGACTACAACCTGATGAAACAGGCGGTAATGGAGGCGGTAGGCACCCACTTCCGTCCCGAGGTGATCAACCGCATCGACGAGGTGGTGGTATTCCACAGCCTGCGCAAGGAACAGGTGGCCGGCATCGCCGAGATCCAGCTGGACCGCCTGCGCAAGCGCCTGGCCGAGCGCGAGCTGAGTATCACCTTCACCAGCACCGCCATGGACAAGCTGGTGGACGTGGGCTTCGAGCCGATCTACGGCGCCCGTCCGCTGAAGCGGGCGATCCAGCAGTGGATCGAAAACCCGCTGGCGCAGCGTTTGCTGGCTGGCGAGTACGAGCCCGGTCGCGAGATCGTGGTGGATGTAGAAGCCGGAGAGTTTACCTTTCGGTAAGATCTGAATTCCTGATTCGTTTTGAAAGCAAAAGCCTGCCGAGAGATCGGTGGGCTTTTTTGTTTTTCCCCGATGCTCGGTTGCCCCTAGGGCAAGTGCGTGCCGGGTTCGGGAGTATGGGTTTTTACTTTTGTTGGCTGGTCAGCCGAGACTGAGCTGGTTATAGTGCCGTGAATGGATGACAGGGAGTACCGTGCTGGCGATGGGTTGCGGGCACGGATGCAGTCAGCACGTAATGAAGGAGTATCAGGGATGGTCACACCCCGTCAGATTTTACCTTTGATGCCCTCTTGGCTGCCTTCCGTGGCAGTACCCGCTGAGCATGCCTCTGTCGAGCTGATATACCTTTTTGTCACTGTTGTGAAAATTAAACCCTTATTCATCAAAGGGTTGTGTGGTGGCTTAATGAATTTAAAGGTATACCCGCTAATAATTATTATGAGGTCGAAGACCTCATTAACAGACTGTTGAACATAACCGCTTCGCGGTGGAGTGCGAGATTT
>CAYMHL010000399.1:0-1691 GCA_964390205.1 uncultured Marinobacterium sp. | reverse complement strand
AGTTCGGAAAGGAGCTTCTGGGATCTGGCAGAGAACTCTTCTGCCTCATGCCTGTCCTTTGCGTATCTCAGGCCTAAGAGAGCCTTGTCCAGCGCCGGGTCAGAAGCCGAAGTCATATTGTATCCGCCGGGAATATCCATCGAACTGTGGTAGAAAGAGTACAGCGAATCTGGGTTCCTGCCCATGCTCCAGGCAATGACACCGAGAGAATATTCTTTTCTGTCCAGCTTGCTTATCATCGCTGAAAAATCCATCGGTTCCACATCGACAGGAAACCCGACCGATCTCAGCGAATCAGCTATCTGTTCAGCCAGTTCCGCAGTGGTCGGAGCTACCCTTGCCAGAGGGGTCAGGAGCTTCATCTTTCCTACCGCGGTACCATCAGGGTAAATCAGTTCCCCGGCAAGACTCCATTTGTATCCTCTGTCGCTCAGCCTCTTTTTCGCTGATGCCCTGTCGAAGATGTTCCTTGTGCTCTCAGGCATCGACCAAGGCGAGACAGGAGGGAGCCAGCCGTTTATCGGCTCGCAGTATCCGGAGTATATGGTTCGCACCATATTGTTCCTGTCAATGGCCTCGGCGGCGGCATGCCTTACCTCAGGGTCGTTCCACGGTCTGCTCTTATTGTTGAGCAGCAGAAAAAAGGCATGAGAACCTCTTGCAAGGGACATCGAGAGCCCTGGATGGCGGCTCAGCCTGTCTATGTCGGAAGGCCTTGTGATATCGCTGACGATATCCAGTTCTCCCTTCTCGGCTGCCAGAACCTGGGAGTCAGAGTTGGTGATTATTACCATACAGAGTTTTTCTATCCTGGGGCCGTATACGTCCCCAGGATCAAAAATTGTTTCCGCATAAAGGGGAAATGCAAAGGTGAGCGTTATCATGAATAATAATACAAAAGATGCCCTACGCGGAAAGCATTTCGATGCAATGTTCATATAGTTTCCCCGCTGCTGCATTTTATCAGTATTTCGCGCGAAGGCACAGGCTTGCCTGTGATGATGTTAAGCATCAGCCTTCCGGCAAGCGCACCGGTCTCAAAGGTCGGGTCACCGCACTCCTTGTCCAGGACAACGGAGTATGCGCCATCTTTTTTGAAACCTACTGTGACTATCGGGGCCGAGGATGCTCCGGGAAAATTGTCCGGATCGCACCAGATGATGCCCTCAACGCTCCTGTCGGTAAGTTTGCCGTACTCCCTGGCCGCCCTGAGCGGATTGCCCTCGGTAGACTTGACTAAGATCTCAAACTCCGAATTTGTGACAGTCCTGTCCAGTCCTGCAAGGAACTGAGGGAACCAGCCCAATGAAAAGCTGCTGACCACCAGGCCTAACAGTCCGCTCCTGTTTGTGGAAAGGTTGCGGGCATTCTTGTCCGGACGGTAATTGAGTGCCCTCACCGCCTCCATCACCCGTATCCTCGTCTTTTCAGAAATACGGTGGTCCCCTTTGAGGACGCGGCTCACCGTTGCCTTGTCCACCCCGGCCTCGACCGCTACATCCTGCATCGTGACTTTCATCCGAACACCTCACAGTGCAACCGTTTGTGCCGCTTATCATATTATTATAACGAGTCAGACAACGTGGGGCAACAGATCAGGCCCTTCAGACAGGGAGCTGCGGCTAAGGCCCGCCCCATAAGGGACGGGCTACGGTATTTACAGCGTTAAGTTCCGGTATTAACTCAGCCGG
>CAYMHL010000398.1:0-1691 GCA_964390205.1 uncultured Marinobacterium sp. | reverse complement strand
GCTCGGACAGGTCCACCAGGTGCTTGGAGGCGGCCTCCTCGGCCTGGATCATGGCGTCCAGCCCGCGCGATTGGACCTCGTAGCGCTCCTCGGCCTGAATCTGCCAGAAGTCTTTCGGGGTGGCCTGACCGGCGGCCACGCCTTCCCGGGCCGCCTCCTCCATGTCCCTGATCTCGTAGTCCAGCGCGCGGTTTTGCACGGGGTATCTGTCTAAAATTTGGTAGCGCCAAAAATCCGGGATGTCTCTCGTGGTAACGGCACCGGAGGGAGGAGCCTTGCGGCCGCCAGTACCGCCGGCGCCAGTACCACCACTGTCGCCACCACCCGAACCACCATCAGGGGGCGGATGTGCCGGCCGGCCGGCCAGCGCTGTGGCGGCAGACGGCCCGGCGGCATTTGCCCGCGCGGCATAAAGCAGACTTAACTCGTCCTCCAGTTGCCGAATATCTGCGTCAAACGCGTGGCGATATATGGGCAGCACCACGCTCGCCTTTTTGGCCTTGGCCTTCGCCAGCCGATCCTCAACTTCATCAATTCGTGCCTGTATTTTTTTTTGGGGCGTATCTCGTTCCGCCAGCCACGCGGACAGCTCCTCTGGTCCCATTCGGGCAAAATCGAACAGACTGAGATCACCCCGCTTTACCGCAGCCCAGCCCGCAAAGGATTGACCGATGTTCGCCATGGCGCCCACCACGCCATTGGCCAAAGATAGCATCGTCGAAAAAAGCTCGATGATGCCGTCACGGTTTTGGTCGATGGTCGTGGCAATATTCTCGATCCCCTTAGCGATTTTATTGGTGCTCCCCGCGGCGGTGTCAGTGTCGGAAACCAGCGCGCCAAAAACCGTTCGCAGTTTGGTCATGGCTTGGCTGATGGTGGTCTGCATCCGGGAGAACTCGTCATCGATGGTCCGGGCCGAAGCCGCGAAGGCGTTGACGATGATCTCGCTGGTGATTTTCCCCTCACTAGCGAGCTTCCGGAGGCCGCCCACATCGGTATCAAGGTAATCGGCCAGCATTTGCGCCACGCGGGACCCCTGCTCCATAATGCTGTTGAACTCTTCCCCGCGAAGCACGCCGGCCGCCATGCCTTGACTCAACTGGATGATCGCGTTGCTGGCCTCCTCTTGTGTCGCTCCGGAAATGATGAAGGCTTTGTTGACGGTCTCGGTGATCCGCACCAGCTCGGCTTGAGAGGTGCCCAACCGCTGGGTGGCCCGCGCGAACCGGGCATACAGGTCAACCGACGCCCCGTAGCTGCTGTTACTCCTGAGAGCCTGCTCGTATAGCTGCTGCTGGACCGCCGCCAGATCGAACGTGGTCTCTGTGACCAGCTTCAGCTTGTTGTCCAGCAGGGTGTAGGAGTCGGCGGTTTGAACCAGTGAGCGCACCAACATGCCGCCACCTGCAAGGGCGGCAAAGGCCGCGGTCATCTTGGCCGCGGAGGATGTGATGTTGCGGAAGGCTTTGGTGGCGCCGACCTCGAACTTTACTGCGTTCACTCGCGCCTTGTCGAAGGAGTTGGACGTTTTTTCCCCCAGCTCCTTCAACTCGCGCTCGGCCTGTTTGGTCGCCGCCTCGACCACGATGGAGTACTTGTTGTTCATCTGCCCGCCTTCCGCCTTTGTTTTTCGGTCTCCTCCGCCTCGATCTCGGCCAGCACCGCATCCAGCGTCTCGATCATCTCAAGGT
>CAYMHL010000397.1:0-1694 GCA_964390205.1 uncultured Marinobacterium sp. | reverse complement strand
GTGGTTTGGGTGCAGGCAACGGTTCCGCAGTGATGACCGGCGCAGCCACTTTCGGCGGTGCAGCGCAAGTTGGCTCGGCAGAGAGTTCAAGACCAGCAGTGGCCACCGGATTCTCCGCTGCAGGAGCGGGTACGGCGGCCTTGGGAATCAGTCTGACTTCGGTCGAAATGCCCCTGTAGGTTTCGACGGGGGCCAGGGTGATGCGACGGTGCAGAGCTGCATGGATCCTGTCGGCCAGGATGGCGGCATTGAGCGGTTTGCTGAGAAAACCATGGCAATCCAACCCGACTGCTTTCATCACGTTGTGACGGTAATTGTAGTCGGTCACGACCAGAACACAGAGGTCACGCGGCGTATTGGGAATGTCGCCACAGCGGATCGCCTGCAGCAACTCCAGTCCGTTGCCCGGTTGCATATCGATATCGGTCAGGACCAGATTGATATCACCCCGGTCAGCCAGCAGTTGTGCGGCCGCCTTGCCGTTGAGTGCCGAGTAGACCCACTTGCAGCCCAGTTTTTCCAGCACCTTGCGGCAAAATTCATCGATGATCGGCTGGTCATCCACGACCAGAATGGCCAGCTCGGATATGTGTTTCATCATCACCTGCGGACGAGTGGCAAATGTATGTTTTACAAGGATTGCACACTCGTCCGGAGATGTATATCGACCTGAACTCAGCCGATGGCGACTAACAGCTGATGATACAGCGGGATGCCGATGATGACGTTGAACGGGAAGGTGAAGCCCAGGGATGCCAGCATGGCCAGGCCGATATTGGCCTGGGGAATGGCCGCTCGTATCGCCGCCGGGGCGGCAATATAGGAGGCGCTGGCGGTGAGACTGGCCAGAATCAGGGTGCTGCCCAGCGGCAGTTCCAGCATCAGGCCGGCGGCAACGCCCGCACCGGCCAGCACTGTGGGGGCCAGGCAGGCAAACGCCAGCAGACGCCAGTGCTGCAGTGGCAGGGGGCGCAGGGTTTCAGCGGCGGTGAGGCCCATCTCCAGCAGGAAGAGTGCCAGCACGGCCTTGAAGGCGCCGGTAAACAGGTCGGTTACCGGCGCGCCGTTCATGGGGCCATACAGGTAGCCGATCACCACACCTCCTGCGAGCAGAATGACGCCGCGGTTGGTCAGGGTTTCATGCAGCAAGCTCAGGCGCGAGTGGCTGACGCCAACACTGGTGTCAAAGCGACGGAAGAGGGCAATGCCCACCATGATCGCCGGCAGCTCAAGCAACACCAGGTACAGGGTGACTTCAGGGCCGGTGATCAGATTGTGGCTTTCGGCGTAGGCCAGTGCCACGGCAAAGGTACCGGCACTGACCGAGCCGTAGTGGGCGCTGATGCTGGCGCTATCCGCCAGTGACAGGCGCAGCACCTTGCGCAGCAGCGGAAACAGAATCAGCGGGATCAACGCGCCCAGCGCCATCACCAGCAAAAGCTCGGGGATCAGAGACAGGCTCAGGTTGCCGTGCAGTCCCATCCCGCCCTTGAGGCCGATGGTCAGCATCAGCAGCAGGCTGAGTGTATCGTAGGCAGCTTTGGGAATGCTCAGGTCGGATTTCACCAGACCGGCAACCACTCCCAGCAGAAAAAACATGACAACTATATCCGGCATGGAGGTTCCTTGGTAACAGGTTTACTTGACTGGCCGGGATTGTGCATCGCTGAAAGCATTGAATCTAATTAATTATA
>CAYMHL010000396.1:0-1708 GCA_964390205.1 uncultured Marinobacterium sp. | reverse complement strand
CCAGCCCCTTAATCATGCCGTTGCCGTTGGCCCGACCAGATCCATCAACTTCGCATAGTCCGTCACCACGTCATACTTCACCTTGTCTTCAGTGATCTGCTGGCTAATCTCATTGAAGAACTTCCTGGCGCACTCGATTTTGGTCTTCTCGATCTCGCGCAGTTTCATGGATGACATTGTTCCCTTCGTTTCAGCCACAAAGTAGATGTGGCGCACGCTGCCGTTGCGGAAGGAGATTGCCCAGTCCGGGTTGTAGTCGCCCACCGGTGTCGGGATCAGGAAGCCTTTTGGCAGCTTCGCATACACCACGACTTCGCTGCTGGTATCCAGCTCCTTGACGAATTCACGCTCTACGGTTGAGTCCGTAATGGCGTAGTCGTAGACATGGTTTTTCAGCTTGGCTGAAGCACGCGAGAAGTCTTGGCCGGTCTGGTTGGCCATGAAGATATCGACATCGTAGCGTTCGTCGACTTCGTCATACGCCAGGCGTTCGATGACCATGGCTGCCTTTTGCTCGGTGATCAGGCGGCTGGCTTCGGAAATGAAGTGCTCCGGGTTTTGCTTGAACTGCTTGAATACTGCAGCTTGGATGCCTTTCAGTATCGCCGCCGTAGTGTGCCGGGTCAGCTGCGTATTCTCGGACACCTTGCCCAGCAGGTCGTATTTGACCATTGAATGAATGGAATCGCCGTATTCTGTGGCCGTGTCTTCAACCTTGAAGCCTTCACCTTTGCGCAGCTGTTCGTCGGTGAGCCCGTCTTGCTGGATACCTTTATGCACGGTGTACTGCAGTGGTGTTACCCGCAGATGAGCGTCCAGGGCACTGATGCATTTCTGGATCAGCTCGTTAGAATCAAAGTCGACCTTATATACGGCTTTGCGGTTGATCCGTTGCCAAAGCTCCCGGAACTCCTTCTTGTCGAAGTTGGCGTTGAGCGGGTTGGTTTTGGGCTTGCGGCCGTCTTCCAGTTTGGGTAGCTGAGCGTCACTGAAGACGCTGTCGATCAGCTTGAACACCTGGTCAGCATAGGGCTTCAGGTCGTCCGGTAACGGGGCCAGGTCGCCATTCTCTTTTGCCTGGTGGTAGAGGTCAGCGATATGATCCGCATCGTCGGTGTAATCGTTCTTCAGCAGGTAGCGGTAGATCTGCTTGGCCATTACGGCCGTGACTTCAACTTCGCCATCCTGAGTGTTCAGCACCTTGCCGGTGAAGAAGTCTTCATTCGCCTGGCGGGGCCGTGCCGTCAGCGTTTCTGTAATCTCCTGCTGCAAGCCCGCAACGAAATCCTTATAGCTTTCGCTGGCAACCACTGTCAGAACATTGATGTCATGCACGACAGCAGGGTGGTCCATACGGTCACCATGCCTGTCTACCGCCAGACGCAAGCCTCGGCCGACTTCCTGGCGGCGTGAAATGGTGTTGTCGCTGTGCTTGAGCATGCACATGACGAACACGTTGGGGTTGTCCCAGCCTTCGCGCAGTGCGGAATGGGAGAAGATAAAGCGTGTCGGCTCTTCAAAGGACAGCAGGCGCTCCTTGTCCTTCAAAATCAGGTCATAGGCGTCCACATCGTCAGAATCAACTGCTTTGGCTCCGGTTTTCGGATCTTTCAGGCGGTTTGTCTTTTTGTCGACCGAGAAGTAGCCGTTGTGCGTTTTACCTGCCTCAATCTGTTCCAAGTACTTGTGATAGGCTTCGTTGTCGATG
>CAYMHL010000395.1:0-1709 GCA_964390205.1 uncultured Marinobacterium sp. | reverse complement strand
TGCGATGTCGTCTCGCATCCTGATCTCAAGAGCATGTGGGGCATCGCATTATCTTGCAGGCGATCTGCTGCATGTGAGCAATCGGAAGGACAAACAGCGCGCCAAGACGAACTGTGAATGTCATTCGGTACTTGTGGAGTACGCATTGCGTACTATGATTTGGGAAAGGCGGAGATACACTTGAGGAGAACTGTGGTGATTACCCTGGCGGCTCTCTTGTTTCTCTCCTATGCAGTCGCTGCGGCCGAGTCCTCTCTGGCCCCTTGTCCGGTGCATGCCGGCGCGTGGAGCAGTGCAGGGCAGCTGCGCTCCCTGATAGCCGCCGGCGCCGATGTGAACGAGGTGGACGAGCTGGGCGACACGATGCTGATATCGGCACTCAGATTCGGGTTCGGGCAGGATTTTGTGGCCGTGCTGTTGCAGGCGGGGGCCGATGTGAACGCAAGGAGCGCGGCTGGCGAGACGGTGCTGATGCTGGCTCTCCAATTCCAGCATGGGCTGGATGTCGTCACTGCGCTGCTGCAAGCAGGAGCCGACGTGAATGCCAGGGGCACGACCGGCCAGACGCCACTGCGTTACGCGGCGATGTTCAGTCCGGACCCAGCAATCATTCAGGTTCTGCTCAGTGCGGGCGCTGACCCCAGGGTAAAGGCGGATGACGGCTGGACAGCCTTCGATGCCGCAGGCTACAACGATAGTATTAGGAGCTCAGATGCGTACCGGCTCCTCAAGCCAGATGGAGTCGCTGCCCAGCCCTCGCTGCTAGATTTGGGCGCGTGGCGTACTGCAGATGAACTACGGTCCCTGATTGAGGCGGGCGCCGATGTGAATGAAGTGGGCGAATCAGGCAAGACGCCGCTGATGCTGGCACTGTCAATCGGCCACAAGACGGACGTCATCAAGGCGCTTCTTGACGCAGGCGCCGACGTGAATGTTCGGGACGAGAACGGCACTACGCCGCTGATGTCGGCAGTGATATTGCAGTACGGGCTGGATGTCATAGCGGCGTTACTGGAAGCGGGCGCCGACGCAAACGCGCGGACGACCGAGGAGAGTTGGGCCGCGGCGAGAGGCCAGACAGCGCTGATGTACGCAACGGCATCCGCGCGCGTTGACGTCATGAATGCCCTTATACTGGCTGGGGCTGACGTGAATGCAGCGGACGGGAACGGCGAAACACCGCTGACAACAGCGGCAATGTACAGCTCGGTGTCTGGGTATGTCAATGCCATCCGGGCCCTGATAACGGCCGGCGCCAACGTCAACGTACGGACCGAGGCCGGCAAGGCGGCGCTGATGCGCGCATCGGAGAATGGGGGTATCGATGCTGTGAGGGCCCTGATAGCGGCATGCGCCGACGTCAATGCGAAGGACGGGCTCAGCTGGACGCCGCTGCATTTCGCAGTGAGCCGCGCGCCGAACCCACAGGTCATCCGGGCTCTGCTCAATGCGGGCGCCGATCGCAGGGCCAAGACGGATATGGGCAAGACGGCGTTCGACCTTGCGGGACTCAACAGTAAGATCAAGGATACGGATACGTATCGGCTCCTGAAGCCGGACACCCCCTAGAGGCGACGGGGATGCCGTGATATTGACTAACTCCCCCGATTGTCCTATGCTCTACACGAACCTGCAGGCGCTGTCAGCGCCTGCTGTGCATATGGAGGGAAGGGCTTTGATTACTGCACAGGGCTTGAGCAAACGCTACG
>CAYMHL010000394.1:0-1709 GCA_964390205.1 uncultured Marinobacterium sp. | reverse complement strand
CCACCTGAATCGACGCCCTGGATACTGGCAGAGTAGAATCTGACTAAGGCGGCATCAAGTTCGTGCTTAAAAATGGAGCCATGCGAGCATCGGCTGGACCGCGCGCCTCTTTGATGATCTCGGCCACCTGACAAATGAGGTCAACAGTGCCGGGATGATCCACTCCGCCGACTGGGAGAATAACTGCTGCGGCAAAGCCTCGGATACCGATGCCACGGGAGTGACCACCGAATATCAATACGATGACCTACTGCGCGTTAAGTACGAGGATCGCGAACTAGGAAGCACCAATGTCATCACCGGCTATGACTATGATCTGGCCAACCACCGCATCTGCATAACAATTCAGGTGGGCGACATCGTCCAAGTCTCCTCCAATCGCTGAGCCAACGTAAATTACAGTCAAATGTAATCCTTATACTACTTGCTGATTTTCGTGAGCGCCGACTTTGAATTCGTGTTTCATCCCATTGATCTCCTGTTCATAGGACATCATCGCTGCCAACGCGGATAACGAGTTTGCCAAAGTTCTTGCCAGTAAGCAGACCAATGAATGCTTTGGGAGCTTCTTCGAGTCCGTCGACAATATCCTCCAGATACTTGACTTTGCCTTCCTTGACCCACGACCCCATGGCAGTTGCGAATTCGTTATAGTGCGAGCCGTAGTCGTCGAAGATAATGAATCCCTGAGCTTTGATGCGGCGGATCAATAAGGCCTGCATTAGCAACGGCAACCGATTCGCTCCGCGGGGCAACTCGGTGTCGTTGTAATGTGCGATCAATCCACAAACAGGCACCCGAGCCTTCGCGTTCAACAGTGGCAGCACTGCGTCAAACACCTTGCCGCCGACGCTCTCAAAATAAACGTCAATTCCCTTGGGACAGGCCTGTGCAAGTCGCGCGGGAAAATCCGGCGCATGATGATCGATGCATGCATCAAATCCAAACATTTCGACCCCGGCCTGGCATTTTACCGGACCGCCGGCAATGCCAACCACACGGCAGCCTTTCAGTTTGGCTATTTGACCCACCGCTGAACCGACCGCACCGGTTGCTGCTGCCATAACCACTGTCTCACCTGCCTGAGGCTGGCCAATATCGAGCAATCCCATGTAGGCAGTGAACCCCGGCATGCCAAGCACTCCGAGCGCCAGCGATGGATGTGCCAACTCCTTGCCTAAGCGCATCAGCCCATTGCCATCGGACACGTAATAGTCCTGCCAGCCGCTATAGGCCAGGACCCAATCGCCCTCGCTGAAATCGGGGTGCCGAGATACCATCACGCGACCAACCGTGCCACCCACCATCACGTCGCCAATGGCAATTGGCGGCGCATACGACGGGGCGTCGCTCATGCGGCCACGCATGTAAGGGTCGAGCGACAGATAAACTGTCCGCAGCAGGATCTCACCTGCCTTGGGTGTGGGTATTTCAAGGTGATCGAGTCGGAAGTCCGTCGGCACAGGGGCGCCATGCGGACGTGAATTCAACACGATGCGACGGTTGGTTTGCTGAGTTTGTTTCATGGAATGCTCCTTTTTTATTGTTGTGATTCCTGGGTTGGTCTATAACTTCAAACTGCACTAAAAGCGTTTTTCGGCGCTAAGTCGTTGAAAGTGAATCGGTTAGTAGTAACCGAGTAAGCGGGTGGTTTGAGTGTACCGTTTAAGAAGGCGTTTAAGAGGGCGATTAAGTGTGTTGCCTGAAAG
>CAYMHL010000393.1:0-1715 GCA_964390205.1 uncultured Marinobacterium sp. | reverse complement strand
GGGCACCGCCCTTTACGTGTACCTGGTGCTGAGTCCGCTGATGCGCAAGGGCTGAATCCCGATCCCCACTGATCAGTCACACTGACACCAAAACGCCGCTCCTTTCGAGCGGCGTTTTGGTATGCGCTATTCACGCATGGGGATTCATTGCCCTGAGCCAGAAACAAAAAAGCCCCGCTTTCGCGAGGCTCTTTTGAAGAATTTTGGTGCCCAGAGACGGAATCGAACCGCCGACACGGGGATTTTCAATCCCCTGCTCTACCGACTGAGCTATCTGGGCAACGGGGGCGTATTTAATCGGAAAAGTTTGGGCCGGTCAAGCATTTGTCGGAATTATTTTTCCGGCGGTACGTAACCGTCAGCCTTGTCGTATTCCTCACCCGACAGGAACTTCTCCATCTCCTGCTGCAGGTACTTGCGGCTTTCCGGGTCCATCAGGTTCAGATGCTTCTCGTTGATCAGCATGGTCTGGTGGGCGGTCCACTCCTGCCAGGCCTGTTTCGATACGTTGTCGAAGATGTTCTGGCCCAGCTCGCCCGGATAGGGTGCGCGCTCCAGACCTTCCAGTTCCTGTTTGTACTTGCGGCAGAAAACCGTGCGTGTCATGTGCTGTCTCCGATTTCAGCTGGCGTAGCGTTCAAGCAGGCGCTTGACCGGTGCGGCCAGGCCAATATTTGCAGGTTGGTCCACGTTATACCAGAGTGCAGGCGGGCCTTCCATGACAGAGTTTGTGGGGTCTTTCACCACTACCCGAGCCGGGGTGATATCCAGATGATAATGGCTGAAGGTATGGCGCAGAGGTTCCAGCACCTCGATGGCGCTGTCATCCAGTGCAACCCCCAGCGTTGCCGGGGCATCGCGAAGATCGGCCACTTCAGGCAGGCTCCAGAGGCCGCCCCAGATGCCGCTGGGCGGACGCTGCTGCAGCAGGACTTCGCCCTCTTCATTGCGGATCAGCAGCATCAGTGTCTGTTTGACCGGCAGTACCTTCTTCGGTCGCGGTGATGGCAAGCGGTCGGCCAGATTCAGTGCCCGTGCCTCGCAGTGTGCCTGCAGCGGACACAGCAGGCAGCTTGGCTTGCTGCGAGTGCAGAGCGTGGCGCCCAGATCCATCATCGCCTGGGTGTAGTCGCCCACGCGCTGGTGCGGGGTATTATGCTCGGCATAGGCCCACAGCTCCTTCATCACCGAGGGGGTGCCGGGCCAGCCTTCCACGGCGTAGAAGCGTGCCAGCACCCGCTTGACGTTGCCGTCGAGGATGGCGGCGCGGTTACCGGTTGAGATCGACACTATAGCGCCGGCAGTGGAGCGGCCGATGCCGGGCAATTGTTCCATCTCCTCGACCGTCTGCGGGAACTCGCCGCCCAGCTCGCGGCTGACGATGCGGGCGGTCTTGTGCAGGTTGCGCGCGCGGGCGTAATAGCCAAGGCCCGTCCACAGATGCAGCACCTCGTCCTGATCGGCATCCGCCAGCTCATGCACGGTAGGGAAGCGTTCGACAAAACGCTGAAAATAGGGGATCACGGTTTTCACCTGGGTCTGCTGCAGCATGATCTCGGAGATCCAGGTGAAATAGGCGGTCTTTTCGGCCTGCCAGGGCAAATCGTGGCGGCCGTGCCGGTCAAACCATTCCAGCACGGCTGAGTGGAACTGTTCCGCTGTCATCGGCCAAACAGCCCCTTGAGTACATTGGCGCCGTCTTCGCCCAGTTTTTC
>CAYMHL010000392.1:0-1718 GCA_964390205.1 uncultured Marinobacterium sp. | reverse complement strand
TCCATGTATAAAGGATGTCATAACCAGGGATTAGCTCAACTTCACGTCCTACCATCTCATGACCTCAAGCGGATGCTCTGGCAATTAACAGAGTAACAAAACGGGTTGCTTTGTCTGTTTCCATTACCATGATCTTTGCAGTTGAGAGCCCACCAGCAGCAGGCCAGTTTGTTGCCAAGAATGTGGCTCCTGTACCTGACGTTAATTCAGTCCAAGATTCTCCATCGTCATGGGAGATCCCAATATACGAAGCATCGGCGGCAGTCACTTCTACGGTATCAGTAGTTATCCCGGTTGCTTCCAAAAATACAACCTCGTCTGCTGTCGTGGGAAGTGCTGTATTAGCCAGTGCCGGGAAATATGCTATTCCTGCGCCCGCTCCTTCAATGGAGGTGATTCCTGCATAAGTGATAGCTTCGACGAATCCCCCGGTGACTTCCAAGTCAACATTGAACATCAGGGTATTTTCATCCTCTTCCGTGGGGTAGTCTGTCGAAACATATGCTTGATATTCGTATACGGTCCCAGCTTCGGGTACTGTCACCTGAATAGTATGCTCTTCCATGTCCGATGATGCGGCTTTCAGAGCGATTTGCCCAGCATCACCGGGAATACAAATACCTGAAAACGAAGCAGTTCCAGGGTCCAGGATCTGGAGACCTTTCTTCTTGACAATATCCGCGATAGTGGTTACATCCTTGGTTCCTCGGCTTGGCTTTGGAAATGGCAGGGAACCGGGGGAGATTCCGTCTATTGTAGTTCCATCTATTGAAACTGTACTCAGCGTTGTATCAATGTGTTCTTTTACCATGTTTTCACTCCGAAATTTCGAGCGAGAAGTTTATAGAATAAATATAATTGTTGTTTTTATCTTGACCTACAAAAAATGGAGGGGAAACCGCTTTTATGCTTTTAAAGCGGGTACTTCCTATAGTAGTATTATAAGTGTGGTTTAGCAAATTGTAAATTGTAAGAGCTTTTGAATCTGCTGTTGTATCATTTGTGTTTCTTACACGGACACCAAGTTCATGGCGCACAAGTTCCATCGTATTTCTAAGAGTTGTTTTGCTGTTTTGCCCTGCCTGAGAGATTAAACAGATACAATTTGAAGTAATTGAATCAAAATCCTGATAAAAAATATTAGTTCCGAGAGTGCCAACGCTTTGAGTTTGCAGGTACGACCCTATGTTTTCTAGCCACGTCATACAGCTTTCCTCAGTTCAGATTCTAATCGCTGGATAAGTAAATGTGCCCTCAAATTAAAGGGAGTTGAAAGATATTTCATGCTGCCGTGAGTGTGTGTCGCAGGTATCTCATGAACATAAATAGCATATGGAGTTGAGTAAGACAGTCTTACAAAGAATTCTGTAAGAGTGTTTTTTGTAGTGGTTACTTTCCCTGAATTACGAAGCCGACGTGTGTCTACAGGGCAGTATTTTTCTTGTGATTCTGTCATGACATCTTTTGCCCAGTTAAGTAAGCCCTGCCTGCCTAGTTTTTCAAAATGTTTCTGAGTAATCGCAAGATTCGCGAGACATACAGCAGATCCAGGCATTAGAGATCACCGTCACCATAGTACACATCAGTGCAGACATTATTACCCATATGATCGTGAACAGGATGGATTTTTACAATTTTAGGGTAAGTCCCGTCAGGAAGAACGATTTTATCATCCATATTTACTGAAGTGCCGGGAGGAAACGAAGTCCATGCAACTG
>CAYMHL010000391.1:0-1720 GCA_964390205.1 uncultured Marinobacterium sp. | reverse complement strand
CGCTGGAACAGCGACTGGTACAGGCGCTGGAAGCCGGGCTGCCGGACTGTGCCGGGGTCGCGCTGGGCGTCGACCGGCTGGTGATGCTGGCACTGGGCGCCGATGGGCTGGATCAGGTGGTGTCCTTTATGCACGAGCGGGCGTGAAATCAGGCTTGTCGCCCTTTACCGGGGAAGGGGGTTTTGATTTCCAGCGGCTCAACAACTGGTGATCGCATGTAACCAGATCCGTGACCCCCTGGCTGGTTCACGCTGCTGGTCTATATTGATTCCAGGAGGTATCCGTCATGACCATGAAATGGGACGACCCCTTCCTGCTGGATCAGCAGTTAAATGAGGATGAACGCATGATCCGTGATGCGGCTCAGGCCTACGCGCAGGGTCGCCTGTTGCCGCGCGTACAGGAAGCTTTCCGTAACGAAAGCACGGATCCGACCATTTTCCGTGAAATGGGTGGGCTGGGGCTGCTGGGTGCCACTATTCCGAGCGAGTACGGTGGTGGCGGCCTGAACTACGTGGCCTATGGCCTGATTGCCCGTGAAGTGGAGCGGATTGACTCCGGCTACCGCTCCATGATGAGCGTGCAGTCTTCGCTGGTGATGGTGCCAATCCATGCGTTCGGCAGCGAAGAACAGAAACGGAAATACCTGCCCAAACTGGCCAGTGGCGAATGGATCGGCTGTTTCGGCCTGACCGAGCCCAATCACGGCTCTGATCCCGGGTCCATGACGACGCGTGCGCGCAGGGTAGACGGCGGCTATCGTCTCAGTGGCTCCAAGATGTGGATTACCAACAGCCCGATCGCCGATGTGTTTGTGGTTTGGGCGAAAAATGACGCCGGCGTGATTCACGGCTTCATCCTGGAGAAAGGCATGGACGGCCTGTCGGCACCGGCCATCCATGGCAAGGTGGGGCTGCGAGTGTCCATCACTGGCGAGATCGTGATGGATGAAGTGTTCGTACCGACCGAGAACGAATTGCCTAATGTCAGCGGCCTCAAGGGGCCGTTTACCTGTCTGAATTCGGCTCGTTACGGCATCGCCTGGGGTGCTTTGGGTGCCGCTGAAGACTGCTGGCACCGTGCCCGTCAGTACGTATTGGATCGCAAGCAGTTTGGTCGACCTCTGGCTGCCAACCAGCTGATTCAGAAAAAACTGGCGGACATGCAGACCGAAATCACTTTGGGGCTGCAGGGCTGCCTGCGGGTGGGCCGGATGAAGGATAACGGTGATCCTGCGGTTGAAGTTACCTCACTGATTAAACGCAACTCCTGTGGCAAGGCACTGGATGTGGCGCGCATGGCGCGTGACATGCTGGGTGGTAACGGCATCTCCGATGAATTCGGGGTGATCCGTCATATGGTCAACCTGGAGGGGGTTAATACCTACGAGGGTACTCATGACGTTCATGCCCTGATTCTGGGGCGGGCGCAGACCGGCATCCAGGCTTTCAACTGCTGATGTTACCCATGAGAACAGCGCTTCGGTGACGTCATGGCGTCACCGATATAGAACCTGTTGCTCACGCCGGCAGCTCCTTCAACAGCGCCCGCCTCATCCGCTCCACCGCTTCTTCCAGCAACGCCCGTGGGCAGCCGAAGTTCAGCCGCATAAATCGGTCATCGCCAAAGTCCCGCCCCGGTGACAGGCCAATACCGGCCTGTTCAAAGAAGTGGGGCGGGTTTTCCAGACAGGCGGCGGAGACATCGATCCAGGCCAAAT
>CAYMHL010000390.1:0-1724 GCA_964390205.1 uncultured Marinobacterium sp. | reverse complement strand
TGCTTGATTTGCTGGAAAAGGCGCGAGAGAAAAACCACCAGCTGGGTGTCACCGGCCTGTTGCTATACAAAGATGGGAATTTAATCCAGCTGATCGAAGGTGATAAGGAGGCTGTGAAATCTCTTTTCGCAACGATCAGTGCTGACCCGCGTCACAATCAAACGTTCGTGCTGCTGGAAGAAGAAACGGATCGACGTCTGTTCAACGACTGGTCGATGGGGTTCAGAGACCTGTCTGACCCTGAGGTTCAGTCAACACCAGGATTTTCACAGTATATGAACACTCCACTGGTCGCCGAGAGCTTTGTCGATGACCCCAGTGGCTGTCTGGGTTTGATGGAGGTGTTCAAGCCGGTTTTCTGAGACACCAGCTTGACTCTTTATACTTGATTGTTATTGCTTGAACCGGTTTACCAGCTCATGTAATTGATCGGACACGCGCTGAGACTGACGAATGCTATCGGCACTTTCCTCGGTGCGGGCCAGACTGCGCTCTGCCAGCTCAGAAATTTCCCTCACCTGCCGGTTCACTTCTTCCGATACCAGCGCCTGCTCCTCAACCGCAGCCGCCATCTGCTCGGACATGGCGGATATCTGATTTACTGCCTCAGCTATGCCTTGCAACATGTTTTCCGACTCGATAACCCGCTGCAGACCTGTTTCAGCATCTTCAGCGCCTTCTTTGGCAACGGCAACTGAAGAATTGGCCTGTCCTGTCAGGCCCTCAACAATTTGGCGTATATTCTGTGCCGACTCACGGGTGTTCGCCGCCAATACACGCACCTCATCCGCCACCACCGAGAAGCCGCGGCCATGATCACCGGCCCTTGCTGCTTCGATGGCCGCGTTCAACGCCAACAGGTTGGTTTGATCGGAAATATCTTCAATGGATTTGGCTGCATGGGCAATTTCACCGGTCTGCTGCGCCAATAATTCAACCGCATGGCCAATATCGGAGACGGTGTTGCGCAACTCTTCTATTGAAGCGCGAGTAACACGTGCAATTTCACCACCCTGCCCTGCCAACGATCTTGAATGCTCAGCCTGACCGGCCGTTTTCTGCACGTTATGCGAAATTTCATGAATTGCCTGTGACATTTCATGCATGGCGGTTGCCACCAGCTCAGTCTGGTGGCTTTGCGCCATCATCTCTTCGCGCGCGGTTTCGGAGAGTTCCAGTCCTATCCTGGACTGTTCCGCAACCTGACGTGATGCATCTTCGATACGGGTCAAAACGGCATCCAGATGCGCACGCAGGCTCATGACCCCCACCATGATATTGCCGGTCATACCATGCTGATTAGTATAGGTATTAGCCGCCAATGGGTGCATGAAGACACCCTGCAACTCCTTGCTGATCAATTCAAGATCACGCTTGTGATGCAGAAACTGAATCCCGCCAAAGGCCAGCAAGGCGACGATCAACCAAAGGGTACTCGCCAGAGGCGAAACCCAGTAGCCTAGCCCCAGTGCCGGCACGATGAAGGCCAAAGCAATCAGCAACTGCTGCAGGTAGCGCGGCAGATACAGCTGCCGGCGCTTGCGAATGACGCGGGCATAGAGTTTTTCGGCACGATCCACATCAACCCGAGAGGGGCAGGAACGCACCGACTCGTAACCAACAACCTTGCCATGATCAGTGACAGGCGTGACATAGGCACTGACCCAGTAATGATCACCGTTTTTGCAGCGGTTTTTAACCAGCCCCATCCAGGGGCGCCCGGC
>CAYMHL010000389.1:0-1737 GCA_964390205.1 uncultured Marinobacterium sp. | reverse complement strand
CCGTGGCGCAGACACTGGCGGCCAAACGCCGTCAGCGCATCTCGCCGGATCAGGAGCTGATCGGTCTGGGCAGTTGCAACATCGCCTCGGCAGTGTCGGGGGGCTTCCCGGTGACCGGCGGTTTCTCACGCTCGGTGGTCAACTTTGACGCCGGCGCCGCAACACCGGCCGCGGGCGCCTTCACGGCGGTAGGCATTGCCATCGCCACGCTGTTGCTCACGCCGCTGATTTTCTTCCTGCCCAAAGCCACCCTGGCAGCCACCATCATCGTCGCGGTGCTGTCACTGGTGGATCTGAGTGCATTGAAGCGCACCTGGGACTATTCCCGCAGCGATTTCAGCGCCATGCTGGCGACCATTGTGCTGACGCTGGTGCAGGGTGTAGAGCTGGGCATCATTGCCGGGGTCGGCCTCTCCGTGCTGCTGTACCTGTACCGCACCAGCAAGCCCCACAGTGCCATCGTGGGACGGGTACCGGGCACCGAACATTTTCGCAATGTGGATCGCTTCGACGTGGAAACCTGTGATCGGATACTGACGCTGAGGGTCGATGAAAGCCTCTACTTTGCCAACGCACGCCACCTGGAAGACCGGGTGTACGATCTGGTGGCACAACGACCGGATGTAAAACACCTGGTGCTGATGTGCCCTGCGGTCAACCTGATCGACGCCTCGGCACTGGAAAGTCTGGAGGCGATCAACCATCGCCTTAAGGACAGCGGTGTCAGCTTCCATCTGTCGGAAGTGAAAGGGCCGGTCATGGACCGTCTCAAGCACACCCATTTTCTTGAGGAGCTCAGTGGCCAGGTATTCCTGAGCCAGTATGAAGCCTGGGAAACCCTCGGCCAGCTGACCGGCTGCAATCACACCGCCAACAGCGCAGGCGGCACGAAACTGTCCAGCCGAGAGGCCACCCGGGTGTAACCACATGCAATCTCAGTGGCCACCCTCGTCGGAGCCATAACGCTGCACCACCAGATAGGCAACGCTCATGGCCACCACGATCAGGGCAATGCCCCAGAGATATTCTGCCGGGGTCGTATCCAGATCGAGGATGATGACCTTACGGGCAATGGCCATCATCGCGGTCGCGATTACGATCTTGACGTGGATAACGTTGTCACGCAGGGGCCAAGACGACGCCGTTTTCTTGACCAGGCCCTGACCGATCTGGATCGGCAATTACAGGGCCTTGGTCATCGACTCTGGCTACTCGGCGGCGACCCGGTCGAACGGCTGACCGCGCTGATCAGCATGACCGGGGTTCGGCGCCTCTATCTGACCCGACCGGTCGGCTGTTATGAGCAGGCACAGCTGGACACCTTGGCATCGCGTTTTCCCCAGCTTGAGCTGTCATTGCATGACGGTTACACCTTGTATACGCAGTCACAGTTGGCAGGTGTGCAGCATTCATTACCGCGGAGCTTTTCACAGTTTCGCCGCGCTGTAGAGCCATTGCCGTTGTCCACACCCCTGCCCGCTCCCCGGCAACTGCCGCCGGCTCTGGCGTGCCCGACATTCCTGAATGCGCAGACGCCCTGCGCACGCCCGCTGTTAAATGAGCAGGGTTTGAAGCAACGGGGGTTGAATCAGCAGGACTGGTTCAGCGGCGGTGAATACGCCGCACAACTTCACCTTGAACACTATTTCAGTTCCCCGCTGCCGCTGCACTACAAAGAGGTCCGCAACGAACTGGACGGGCTCGAAAACGGCACCCGCTTGTCGCCCTGGCTGGCTC
>CAYMHL010000388.1:0-1752 GCA_964390205.1 uncultured Marinobacterium sp. | reverse complement strand
TCGATCAGCATCTGGATGGCATCGCCGGTGTCGGAGTAGGGGCGGGTTTTCTCCACCCAGGTGCGCGCATGAACGTTGGACTCCTCCATCATCCGCGTCACCATGAACGGCTCATCATCGATCGGCACCACCAGCGCCTGAAAGTAGGAGTAGCCGGTGGTCTGATAGTCGGTCAGATACATCAGGTTTTCCGGGTCGGAGATGATCACCGCATCGAGCAGCCGCCTGGCCATGCGCTGGCGCAACTCGCTCAAGCGGCGCTGATACTCCTCGATCGGAAAGGTCATATCATCACGCTCACGCATCTTCGGCCTCCATCACCCGCTTGACGGCAGATTCCAACAGCCGCAGTCCCTGTTCCAGATCTTCATCGGGGATGGTCAGCGGCGGGATCAGTTTGACGACTCGGCCACCTACGCCGCAGGGACCGACCAGCAGACCGCTTTCGAAACACTCGCGTGCGATCGCCTTGGCGCGGGCACCCTCGGCCACATCCAGTGCCTGCATCATGCCCTTGCCGCGGACTTCAAAACCGGCATTGCGGTAGTGCTCGGCCAGTGCCTGCAGGCGGGCGTGGATCTGTTCGCCGCGTTCTCGGGTCTGGCGCATGAGTTCATCATCGTCGAAGTAGCGCAGGGCCTCGCGCCCGGCGACAAAGGAAAACCCCTGACCGCGGAAGGTGCCGGTGTGCTCCCCGGGCTGCCAGTGGGCATCGTGCTCGGGTTTGACCAGGTTCATGGCCAGCGGTGTGCCATAGCCGCCGATGCCTTTGGCCAGACAGATGATGTCCGGTTCCAGCCCCATGCCATCGAAGCTGAAATACTGACCGGTACGGCCACAGCCGGCCTGGATATCGTCAAATATCAGCAGCGCCCCGGTATCCCGGGCCAGTTGCTGCAGCGCCTGCAGCCATTCGCGGCTGGCGACGTTAACGCCGCCCTCGGCCTGGATAGGTTCGACGATGAACGCCGCCGGCGCATCAACGCCGCTGGAGCTGTTTTCCAGCGTTTCGCGCAGGGTGTTCAAACAGCCCATGCCGCAGCCGTTGGGGGTTTCAAAGGGGACATGACTGACATGGTTCAGCGGCACCCCGGCGGCGTTGCGGAAATACTGGTTGGCGGTGCAGGCCAGCGAACCCAGGGTCATGCCATGAAACCCCTGGCTGAAGGCGATCACATGGCTGCGCCCGGTCACCCGGCGCGCCAGCTTGAGCGCCGCTTCCACCGCGTTGGTGCCGGTGGGGCCCATGAACTGCAGTTTGTAGTCCCAGTCACGGGGCTTGAGAATGGTATCGACAAAGGCACGGATAAACTCGCGCTTGACGTCAGTGGCCATGTCGAGACTGTGGGCCACGCCATCGGCTTCGATGAAGCGGATCAGCGCCGCTTTCATGCGCGGATTGTTGTGGCCGAAATTGAGTACGCCGGCACCGGCGAAGAAATCGATATAGCTGCGTCCCTGCTCATCGAGCTGGCGCGCATTCGAGGCCTTGGTGAATACGGTCGGATAGGCGCGGGAGTAGCCGCGGATTTCGGATTCCCAGCGTTCAAACAGTTCCATACCGATCTCCTTCTGCAACAAAGGGGGTGGTCAGATGATCTACAGGCTTGCCTGCAGGGGTGATTCGGATGTGTTGGCCGGTGTGTCACCGGAAGAGGTACGACTGACATTCAAGCAGCCCCGTTCAGGGCCGGTTTGATGGTGTTGCCCCTTCAACGTAGGAGAGAAATGGCGGGGCAGCAAGCCGGAAGC
>CAYMHL010000387.1:0-1757 GCA_964390205.1 uncultured Marinobacterium sp. | reverse complement strand
GATGGCAGGGATTGATCGGCAGGCTGCGACGATTTGTCACGGCTTGAATTGACAGAGCTTTAGCTATAATGTGCTTATAAGCTTATTCCTGGAGGTTATCGATGTCATCCGCCAAAACGCGTATCGGACCGGATCAATCCCGGCGTCGCTTACTGAAACTGGGAGCCGGTGCCGGTGCTCTGTCACTGCTGCCGGTCACTTCGGCACTGGCACGCCAGCAAACGTCGGCGCGCATTGTCATTATTGGTGCCGGTGCAGCGGGGCTGTCCATTGCCAGCCGCCTGCAGCGTTCGCTCTCCGGGGCACGCATCACCCTGGTGGGTGCGCGTCAGCCGCATTTCTACCAGCCCGGTTTCACCCTGGTGGCCTCGGGTCTTTGGCCGCAGCAGGATGTGGTGACGCATACCCGCCAGTGGGTGCCGAGCGGCGTTGACTGGATCGAAGCGGATGCGGCCGGTTTTGCACCGGACAACAAGAGTGTCAGTCTGACCAACGGCGATACGCTGAACTACGACCTGCTGGTCGTGGCCACCGGCTGCCAGCTCAACTACAGCGACATCGAGGGCATGTCGCCCGAATTGATCGGTCGCAACGGTATTGGCAGTGTTTACGCCGGCCCCGAGGCAGCCACTGCTACCAGCACAGCCATTGAAGCACTGATCGCAAAGGGTGAGGGCCGTGCCATCTTTACCCTGCCGCATACGGCGCTCAAGTGTGCCGGTGCGCCGCTGAAAATGACCTTTACCACCCTGAGTCGTCTGGAAGACAGCGGCCGGCGGGACAATTTCCAGGTCGATTTCTTCACCCCCTTCGAGCAGAAGGTGTTCTCGGTACCGGTCTACAACGACTTTGTGCTCAACCGCTGGCAGGAACAGCAGGTGCGCCTGCAGGATCAGCGTCGCCTGACCGCCATCGATGCCGACACGCGCACGGCGCTGTTCAGTCACGCCAACGGTACGACTGAACGTGAAGAATACGATTTCATCCATGTGGTGCCACCGATGAGTGCGCCGGACTCGGTACGTCAGAGCGAACTGGCCTGGCAGGAAGGAGCCTGGGCGCATGAGTGGCTGGAGGTGGATCAGTACACTTTACAGCACCGTCGTTACCCGGAAGTCTTTGGCATTGGTGATGTGATCGGCACCCCCTTCGGCAAGACGGCCGCCAGCGTGAAAAAGCAGGCGCCTGTGCTGGAGGAAAACATCCTCAGCTATCTGGCTGGTCAGCCGCTGCAGGCGCGCTACAACGGCTACACCTCCTGCCCGCTGATCACCAGCATTGGCCGTGCGGTACTGGCCGAGTTTGGCTATGGCGGCGAGCTCATGCCGTCCTTCCCGTTCATCAGCCCGACTGAAGAGTCCTGGGCGGTATGGGTGATGAAGGAAAAAATGCTGCAACCGGCGTATTACGCCATGCTCAACGGCCGGGTTTAAGGAGGTAATCGAATGTCCATCGAACAGATCCTGGTGGTAATGCTGTATACCCTCAAACCCTATGCCATATGGATAGGTCTGGCTCTGGCCGTGCTGGTGATTGCGCAGATCATCGGTCTGAAACGCAGCGGCAAAACCTGCCCCCGAGTGCTGCCGGTCAGCCTGGTGGCCGGTGTGGCGGCGGCGCTGCTGGCGCCGATGTTGACCGGCTCGAAACTGGCCTATGTGGCGACGACGACCGATTGGCTTGCGCTGGTGGGTATAGGTCTGGGCACCGCCCTTTACGTGTACCTGGTGCTGAGTCCGCTGATGCGCAAGGGCTGA
>CAYMHL010000386.1:0-1761 GCA_964390205.1 uncultured Marinobacterium sp. | reverse complement strand
TGCATGCCGGTGTAGCCCGCATAGATATCCTTGGACCACTGCGCAACCGAATAGCCCTCAGTGGCAAAGAGGCCGACACCGCCGGCCAGCAGAATGCCGACAAACAGCACGGCCATGACATTCAAACCGGACAGCGCCAGCACCAGCACCGCCAGATAGGGCAATACCCGCAGCAGCTCATATTCACCCGGCGCTTCCACACGCGCACTACTGCCCTGAATGTAAAGCCAGATGAGCGTCAGCAACGCGGCCGGCAGCGCGATCTTGAAATTGAGCCGAAACTTGTCCTTCATCTCGCAGCCCTGGGTACGCGTCGCCGCGATGGTGGTATCGGAGATGATCGACAGGTTGTCGCCGAACATGGCGCCACCCACCACGGTACCGATGGTCAGCAGCAACGACAGATCGGTCGCCTCTGCCACACCCACGGCAATGGGCGCCACCGCCGCGATGGTGCCCATGGACGTCCCCATCGAGGTGGCGATAAAGGCCGTGATCACAAACAGCCCCGGTAGTACCAGCTGGGGCGGGATAATGCTCAGACCAAAGTTGACGGTGGCATCCACACCGCCCACCGCCTTGGCCACACTGGCAAAGGCACCGGCAAGCAGGAAAATCAACGCCATGGTGATGATGGTGTGTTCGCCCACGCCACTGACAAAGGTTTCAATGCGCGCGTTCAACCGCCCTTTTTGCAGCATCAGCGCGAGCACGATGGCGGGCAAAATCGCCACGGGAGCGGATATCTGGTAGAAGGCGAAATCCACGCCGGCGGACTGGTAGTAAAGACCACTGCCGATAAACAGTGCCAGAAAGAGCCCTAACGGCAGCAGGGCCAATGGAGAGTTTTTCGTCATGTCGGTATCCGATTCATGCCTGACCGATCAGGTCAAATAGTAATCACCGCCTCGACTGGATAAGCAAAGCAGCAAACGGAATCAATGAGTTGCACACCTTATCGAGCGACTCGACAGGCATCCATGCAGAAGAATGGCGTCACCCTGCGCCAGGAAGGGGTCTTTTATACAACATTCGCCATAAAAGCTGAAACCTATATAACCAAACTATTCGAGCTGCTCGACCCAGCCCGTCCCCAGTTGTTGCATCTGACGCAATATCCAATCCGCTCGTTGGCGTACATGACGGGAGGCCGGCTCGGCCTGATACAGCCAGGGATTAGGCAATATGGCCGCCAGGCGCGCCGACTGGTCGTGGCCGATCCGCTCAACCGGAATCCGGTACCAGTACTCACTGGCTGCTCCCACGCCATAGACCCCGGGCGCAAACTCGGCAATGTTCAGATATAGCTCCAGAATGCGCTCTTTGCCCAGAATACCTTCCAGCATCAGCGCCAGCGGCACCTCCAGCCCCTTGCGCACCCAATCTCGACCCGGCCAGAGAAACAGATTTTTGGCCGTCTGCTGCGTCAGAGTGCTGGCTCCGCGCAACCCTTGACCATCCAGTGCCTCTTCAAGGGCCTGACGTATCGCCTGCAGATCCAGCCCGCCGTGCAGCGGAAAGCGCTGATCCTCGGCGGCCACTACGGCAAGCTGCAGATGCACCGGGATCTGTTCGATATTGACCCACTGATGACGATACTCGTCCGGATACCCCGCCGGGCTGGTCAGTTCACGCCAGATCAGCCAGGACCAGACCGGGGGATCAATAATCTTCAGGCTGAAGACCAGTAGAGTCAGCAACAGTCCTGCCGCAACCAGGGCACGCCAAAGCAGTCGCCAAAGGGGCCGCAGCAGATAGCGG
>CAYMHL010000385.1:0-1764 GCA_964390205.1 uncultured Marinobacterium sp. | reverse complement strand
CAACTCGGCTTTACGTTGCTTCAACAACATGTTGAACCAGTCGATTAAGGCCTGCTGAAAATCAGCATCTACCATTGCATCTACACCGGGATGCAGGCGCGACGCGCACGTTTTGTAGGCCTCGCTGGAGGGCGGATCTTTGGGGAAAAGCCCACGCCCAAGCGCCAGTACGCCCCAAAGCAAAGACACCAGATAACTCTTGCCAGTATTGTTTTCACCGACAAACAGCACCATCGGCGCCACTTCTACCTTGGCGGACTGAATTTTGCCAAACCCTTTAATGTTCAGTGACCAACGCTGCTTCATGGCGGTGCCTGGATAAGTCTTAGTTCAATATATGTTAACAGGTGAATGCCACGTGCGACACGCAGGATGTGAGTCGCGCAGTCAGACTCCGGCGACTGCCAGGTGCCATCGGCACAGATGACGATCTTCTTCATATGGACTCCTTCCGTGGAGTACGGTTGTCATTTCAGCAGGCAGTCTGCCAGTCTGCACACGCGCTTGTTCGCGTGTAATGTTGGTTCTGCAGCTGACTGCAGCCACTTCGTACAAGGTTTGATCAATCGGCTTGTGCTGATGCCGCTCAAACCAGCCCAGCACATCGACCAGGTGCCAAATGGCGGATCGCCCCTCATGTACCGGCAACGGAAAGGTATCCAGGTGCGTTTGCAGCAGCTTACGCACATTTTGGCGGCTGAAGGAAAACAACTCGGCAATATCGGTAACGCCCACCAGATCAGGCCCCACTTCTATCAAACGGGCCGTCGGCAATGCTTTTTTCACATCCTGCAGCGCGCTGTGCAATGCCGCTTCAGCTGACTCTGCTTCACGGGTAAAACTCAGGCCCACGCGTCCTTTCTGCCCTAGTCCAACCAATGCATCATCACAGCCGGCATCGAACAAGCGATCCTCTACAACAGACAGATCCTGGCCTGATGGTAGTGCGAGTTTCAAAACAAAATCATAGGTATTCATTCCGTATCCCCTGCATCTGCAAGCGCGCCCGCACTGCAATGATCAACCACACGTCGCAACTGCCTGGCATGATTATCAGCGTTGCGTGGCGTACTCCACACACTGACAATACAAAACTCACCACAGCGGCAATCCTGATCATTGAATGGACAATACATGCGACCCCAAGCATGGCCAGAAGCGGGCTTTACACGCCAGCCATGTACTTCGGCATATACCAAGGCAGACTCAACAGCCTTATTGGGATGACGAGCCCGGCTCATATGTCGCACGGCTCAGAATAGGATACGAAACACAGGTTGTCAATTGACAACCATAAGTGCGATAAAGTTACGATCTTCTTCATGTGGACTCCTTCCGTGGAGTGAGTTGTTAAGTGTTACCCGCCCGGCGCTACTCCTTCCCCGGCACTCGATCCCCCGCGCCCTTGCCTGCAACCGTCATGAAGATGTACTTGAAGTACGCCCCTACCGTCAGGTTCTGCAGCATGGCCTGATCCGTCTCGGCCAACAACTTGGGTGTGGACATATCGATATCATTCACCTGCGCCAGGCCGGTAATACCGGGGCGGGCATTGAGTACACCGCGCTGTTCACGCTCGGTGATCAGTTCTTGTTGATTGAACAGGCAAGGACGCGGCCCGACCAGGCTCATCTCGCCCTTGAGCACATTCCACAGCTGCGGCAGTTCATCCAGCTTGGTACGGCGCAGAAAGCGGCCAAAGGGGGTAATAGCATCTGCACTGGCCAGATGGCTGGCCACTGAAGCGGTATCCTTGCGCATGGT
>CAYMHL010000384.1:0-1764 GCA_964390205.1 uncultured Marinobacterium sp. | reverse complement strand
ATCGTCATCCACCGCTGCCCATGCTCGCTTCAATTCATGCAGTGTATCCGGCCCCAGCGTGGCAAGCAGGCAACGACCGCCCGGTTTTAATACCCGTGCCAGCTCAGTCATCAGCCGGTCCGGCTGTTCACACCACTGCACCGCCAGGCTGGACCAGATCAGCTCAACGCTGGCGTCCGCCAGTGGCAGCTGCTCGGCATCGCCACAGAGATAGAATGCCCCCGGTACCGGCCGCTGTTCGCGGGCAAAGCTGAGCATGCCATGGGCCAGATCCAGATGCAGCAATGGCGACTCTGGATAACGTGCATGCAGATGAGGCGCGGCATAACCGGTGCCACAACCAAGATCCAGCAGCTTGCCCTCGACCTGCTCAGGCAGCCACTGCAGCAGACGGTCGGCGATATCACGCTGCAACTGAGCCACGGAGTCGTAGCTTTCGGCCGCGCGGCTGAACGCCTGAGCCACCCTGCGCTTATCCCGCTGCATCGGCACCGTCCACCTGTCGCACCAGCGCATTGAGCATGATCAGCACTTCATCGGCATGACTGACAAAAGGCAGATGTGCGCTCTGCTCCAGCACCTGAGTACTCACACGCGGATTCAATTCTCTCACTCGAGAGGCAAGCTCGACCGGCACCAGCTGGTCTTCACTGCCCAGTATCAGCTGGGCCGGGCAGCTCAAGCCGACCAGTGCCGGCCGCTGGTCGGATTCCAGCAGCATCAGTGCAGGAGCCAGCGCCTGGGGCTCAGTTGTTGATATAACGTTTTTAAGTCGCTTGAGTTCATCACGGGCGCTGGTTGAGCCGCGGGTCTGCAGGGCGGCAAAGCGCTGCAGGGTCTTGGCCTCGTTGTCCGCCAGCGACTCGACAAAGGCGTTGAAGACATCCGATGCCATGGCACAGGGCCAGTCCTCACGGGCGACAAAACAGGGGTTGGCGGCGATCAGGCTCAGGCTTTTCACCCGCTCCGGTGTCCGTTCGGCACAGGCCAATGCCAGCTGCCCGCCCAGCGACCAACCCACCCAGTGCGCCTGCTCGGGTGCGACTTCAAGCAGAGCTTCAACCACCTCATCCAGCGACATATCGCCTGCAGGTGCAGAACGTCCCAACCCCGGCAGATCGATCACCGTCACGCGATAACGTTCGGCCAGACGGTCGGAAAAGCCGTCCCAGATGTCAGAGCTCAGGCCCCAGCCATGCAGCAGCACCAGATCCGGGCCGCTGCCGCGTGTTTCATGCCACACGTTCATGCCGCACCTCCGGCACGCACCGCATCCAATGCATCAAGCAAACGATCCACCTGCTCTTCGCTATGGGCTGCACTGAGGGTGACGCGAAGGCGCGAGCTGCCCACCGGAACAGTGGGCGGACGGATGGCACTGATAAAGATGCCGCGTGCTTCCAGCGCGGCACTGATCCGCATCGCCTCGCCGGCATCGCCGATCAGGATCGGCTGGATCGGCGTTGGCGAGTCCATCAACGCATAGCCCAGCTGTTCGCAGCCGCTGCGAAAACGACTGATCAATTGTGCCAGCTTGTCACGGCGCCAGCTTTCGGATTGAACCAGCCTGAGACTTGCCCGGGTGGCCTGCGCCACCGCAGGTGACATGCTGGTGGTGTAGATATAGGTGCGGGCGAACTGGATCAGGGTCTCGATCAGCACTTCGGAACCGGCGACAAAAGCGCCGGAGGTGCCGAAGCCCTTGCCCAGAGTGCCGATCAGCACCGGCACCTCGTCGTTTCCCAGACCAAAGTGCTCGACGCA
>CAYMHL010000383.1:0-1767 GCA_964390205.1 uncultured Marinobacterium sp. | reverse complement strand
GGCCTCCAGCATGATCTGACGCTGAGCCTCGGCAGCATCCAGTGCGGCATGGATTTCGGCGGTCACGCCCAGGCTGGCAAAACGGTTGCCAAACTCCCAGTCCAGTGCCGTCAACCGCACACCGATTTCACGACTCATGCTTTCCAGCTCTGCAGAGGTGATGGCGGCCGATGCCTGACGCGCCAGAAGTTCTTCCATCTGCAGCTGAATCTGTGCCAGTCGCTGATTGAAATCGGTGAGTGTTGCAACTTCTTTCAGGACCTGTATGCGGTCCTGATCACTTTGACCATAGGCGGTCTGTAATTGGTAAAAGGCGTGGAGGTTGATGGCACCGACCAACAGCGCAATCAGCAGTGCCGGCACAAAAAACAGCAGCAGTACTCGCCACTTCCCTGAAATCCTCATGCAATCCTCCTGATCAATCGAGCGCTACCGACTTGCCTTAGGCCCCGGCGTCTTCTTCATTATCCGCCAACTCCTTTGCCACCGCGATAAACTGCTCGCGGCAGGCGGTAAAGGCGTCGACCACATCGGGATCGAAGTGACTGCCTCGGCCCTCAAGGATAATGCCGATGGTTTTTTCCATGCTGTAGGGTTCCTTATACACCCGACTCCAGGTCAGTGCGTCAAACACGTCGGCCAACGCCATCAAGCGTGCTGACACGGGGATATCCTCCCCTTTGAGACCGTCCGGATAGCCGGTGCCATCCCATTTTTCATGATGATAGTAAGCGATCTCGCTGGCCACATGCAGGAAGTCGAATGCGCCCCTGAGGGCTTCATCACCGGCCGCTTCCACGGTCTGCTCGATGGCATTGCGGATGGCATCTCCGCCGATGACAGAATGGGTTTTCATCACTTCGAATTCGTCTGCCGTTAGCCGGCCGGGCTTGAGCAGGATGGCATCGGGAATGCCGATCTTGCCGATATCATGCAGCGGTGCCGCACGAATAATCGCTTCGAGTCGACCATCGGCCAGTCCCTCGGCAAAGCGGGGATGATGTTGCAGATGATGGCCGAGAATGTCCACATAGGATTGGGTGCGGACGATGTGAAGACCGGTTTCCTTGTCACGCACCTCGGCCAGACTGGCCAGAGCCTGCACGCTCAGGTCGCGAACACGCTCGTTCTCTTCCATCCGTCGCGCGACTTCATGTTCCAGCCACTGATTCTGGTCGGCCAGTCGATCACGCGCGGTTTTCAGCTCAAGCTGGGCCTTTACCCGTGCCAGCACGATGGGCGGACTGAAGGGTTTGGTAATGTAATCCACCGCGCCCAGTGCCAACCCTCTTTCTTCGTCGGCGGCCGCCGTCATGGCGGTAATGAACACCACCGGAATATCGCGCGTCGCTTCCTGGGTTTTCAGCTGCCGGATCACTTCATAGCCATCCATCTCGGGCATCATCACATCCAGCAACACCAGATCCGGCCGCGGTTCACTGTTGGCTACGACCAGGGCACGGGCACCGGAGTTGGCGGCGCGTACGCGATATTCCGATTGCAGCAGCTCGCCGAGCAGCATCAGGTTCTCTGGCGCGTCATCAACAATCAGAATCGTTTTACGACCGGCATCGGACGGAAGTGCCTGCTCTACATTCACACCTGAACTCCTTATGGGACTGAACACCAATGGCGGCTTCAATCAATGAAGGCCGAGGTTAAGAGCGTTAAGTTAACCTCATTGATACCGCTATACGCATGACAAACTCAAGCCTTGTACGAACAAAGGCTCATACTGATACACGCTCAACAATCGCATCCTAGCAC
>CAYMHL010000382.1:0-1775 GCA_964390205.1 uncultured Marinobacterium sp. | reverse complement strand
TACGTTCCATACGTCCTGCGGATATTAGCCGTAGTAACAGCAATATCAACTAAGTCGAAGCGTTCCTTAACAACATCAAACAACTCTTCATCAGTACCAAGCGGCAGACCAATCTTCGGGCCATTGGTGATAGCTAACGTATCAGTCGTAGACAATGTCCCAGTAACTCCCCAAACGTGAACTTCATCAACACGCAGAAAAGGAACATTACCATCTGTTGAGCCTGAGGAAGAACGCAGTGCAATAACTTCACTCGTAGGCAATCCATTCATGCCTATACCAATAAGCCTTACGTTTCCACCAGTACAGCCATCAACTACCTGCGTCAGCCTAATATTCCTAGGATGCTCCAGACGTGCAGCAACTGCAACAAGACCAGTGGTTCCACCGCCACCTGCGTTGGTAAGAACTGCGCCAGCAGCTTCAGTAGCTCCAGCATATCCAGTCATATCGTCAATGTCTTCTGCAGCCAGCAAATCTACACTTGCCGCTACAGTAATACCAGTATCATAGACGACCTGTCTCAAAGTATACTTAACTTTCGGTTCACTCATTTTTCAAATCCTCCTATTATAATAATACTAAGCTGCAGGGATCACAGGGATGGTAGCAGAAACACCATTACCAGTTACCCTATTTCCAACTGCATATGTTAAGTCGATAACGTAAGAAGAAGCACTAAGCGCTTCGCCACTAATACATACATTGTCAACTACATTAAACACGCTAGTAGACTGCGTATCAATAAACTTATCAGCGCACTGAATCAAGTTACCCATGATAAGTCCACGCCAACTTGCAGTCGTACCAGCTCCAATCATAATACCGTTGTCAGCACCATCCTGCATTAAGTTACCAACAATCTGCGTTCCACCAGCTTCACCAGTTCCAAAGGTGATATAATCAGCTGAGAAAGGTCCTCTAAACGTGCAGTTAATAACCTTCAAGAAAGGACTTGCAGTTGCAAGAATAGCTCTGGTATTTGTAGTTCCAGAAACAGGTGCATCAAAAACGCAACCTATAAACTGGATACCACTGGAAGTACTTGCCAACGTAACAATAGGCCCAGCAACTGCTGCACCATGGAAGAAGATATTATAGAAACGAGTTCCATAGTTACCAGCATTAACAGGTGCATGATTACCAGTAATACCAGGCATATCGTTAGCATCATACGATCCAACTCCAATAACATCACACTTATTAGGAAAAGCAACAAGTGTTTCAGTTGTCGGTCCTGATGTTAAGTATATCCTATTCCGAGTGTCCCAACCATACTTATCAGCTGCTACATCTGCATTATTCGCAGTAATTGCAGCTGCCAACGTTAAGAAAGGAGCATCCCAACTATCACCTTCATTGGAGTCAGAACCAAAGTTATTCGAAACAAAGAACTCCCTTCCAACACCCTGGCGCATAATAGCGCCTTCACTATTAATAGAAATAGGTCCACTACCTACACCACCTTGCAATGTAGGAAGGATTCCTCTTCTAACTAAATTGTAAATAGCTTTATCCATACTCATCGTCAAAACCTCCATATTCCCTTTGTTCAAAAATTGAACAAAGTCACGATGGTTAACTAATTAAATCAACAATGTCTTTCTCCTGCTTAGAGAGGTTACCATTAACAGAAGCGACACTTCTTCTTCCACCTCCGCCACTAGGAACAAAACCTGGATTTGCGACTGTACTTATGCCTTGATTATTCAATCGCTGTCCCCTTGTTTCATTAGTCTGGCTCTGATTACTAACTGGCCTACTTAACTTCAATC
>CAYMHL010000381.1:0-1775 GCA_964390205.1 uncultured Marinobacterium sp. | reverse complement strand
CCCGCGAACGCGCCGCCGAAGATGGCCCACCCGGCCCGCGAGTCCGCGCGCACCTGGCGGATCGTGCGGCCTGCGTCCCCCTGAAACATGGCCAGTACCCAGATGACGATCATGCCGGTCGCCATGCGGATCATCACGCCCGAGAGGGGGGAGAAGCCGCCGATCAGCCCCTGCTTGGACATGACCAGGTTGGCCGCCTGGCACAGCTGGGCCCCGACGCCCATGAGGAGGCCCAGTCGGACATGCTCCTCTCGGCGTTCGTGCTCGCGGTGATCATCGCCATCCTGGCGTACGCGGCCGCCCGGCAGCTGGCGGCGAGGCGCGAGGAGGCAGGGTGGGCCTGAGGCCCGGGGCGCCGCCCCCGGGATCCCCCGGCGTCCGCGCCCGGAAGGGCCAGCCCGGGGAGAACGGGGGTCCGGCACCCTTGGCTTGCATGGCAGATTCCCGCCGCGGAGAAGAGGCCGCCTGCCCTGCTGCCGGGGCCTCGGATGCGTTTCGGCGGACGATTTCGGGCGGGGAGATATATCCGAGGGGCTGTACCGCGAAAGGTAACACCATGTCGGAAGTCAATTTTCAATGTGCCAGATAAGGAAATTGACAGGACCGGTACCGGGATTTTCGCCGTCGGAAGGCCTGCCGAGTGAACTTTTCCGTACTTTAACACGAGTTAACAGTTTCGGAAACTACTGATCTGCCGAGCAATTTCAAAGTTTCCAAGCCTCGGAACCCGTATGCTGGGTATTCTCCTTTTGCCGATTTAACTTACAATCGCATCGTGATGATTGACACACTGTTCATTGTTCGTAAATTGACTTAACAATTGGCTGTTTTTGAAAACTATCTTATAGAGACCGTTCAGATTAAACAACATTATGGCCGTTATTTCCGGCCTTTGGGTGTTTCACCATGTCGGTTTCGGTGTTTAATACTTCAAGAAACAAGGGAATAGTCCTGCTGATCGCCGCTTTGGCTGTGGCCGCAGTATGAATCTTTGCTGTCAATTCCGACGATTCCAGCTCTGAGAACACGATATACTGGGAGGACGGGGACCTGGGCTACAGCGCCGTCGAAGGGAGCACCGTGGCCGAGGTCTCCTGCGCCTCCGTGAATACGGGGATAGACACGGAAGAGGGCGCGACCTGCGACATCGTGATACCCGGGACCGTGGAACATGATGGGGTAACGTACACGGTCACCAAGGTCGCCGACTACGGATTCACATATTGCTGGTACATAGATAGTGTGACCATCCCGGAAACCGTTCTGGAGATCGGGAAGTTCGCGTTCGCGGGGATGACGCACGAAGACCCATACGATCAAACAAACAACTCCGAAGGGGTCACCAGCATCACCTTCTCCGGAACTCCCCAGGTGAAGATCATCGGGGATGGGGCGTTCAAGTCCTCTGCGTCCGCGTTCTCAGTCGATGACGATGGGAATTCGACGCTGACGATCCCCGCTTCCGTAGAGTCCATCGGAGATTATGCTTTCGCAAGCTTGTCGACCCACTACTCTGCCTATGACGACCTACGCGGCTACGGAGGCCCGGCGTCGCTGGTGTTCGAGGGGGCCGAGGACGGGACCTCGCATCTTACGGAGATCGGTTCCCATGCATTCTACGGCGATCTGTACCTGAGCGGAAACCTGGTGATACCCGCCTCGGTCCAGACCATCGGGAATTATGCCTTCGGTGACAACGGCGAGTATCATTCCGAGATCGAGGATGGTAGCACCATCGTTTTCACGGGGGCCGGTGACGGGACCTCGCAGCTGAC
>CAYMHL010000380.1:0-1786 GCA_964390205.1 uncultured Marinobacterium sp. | reverse complement strand
CGCTATCCTCTCCAAAAGGGAATTCATGTACGAGAACCAGTCCTGGACAACCGTCTTGTCGAATAGCCCATTGACGTGGACGTCATCAGGCATTCCCTTGAGGTACCGCACCAGCCGCCGCGTGCGATTGGGCGACAACACCGAGACGAACTTGTCGTCACCGCTGCGAGTCTTGGTCACAACGAGCGTTTGGCGTTTGTCGGCGTGCGTGAAGTCGTCGATAAATTTCTGGTACTGCTGGAGAATCACTGGCGCAGCAGCGTCGCCTCCGTTTTGAGCGAGCCAATTATCGATCGATGGTCGCAAGTGCTTATTCCAGAGGTACATCTCCTGGATATCCGCCAACTTCGCTCCCTCAGGCACCGCGACACCCATCTCCTGGAGCTGCGCCGTCAGATACGCCTCATGCTCCGCCTTGGTCATCCGTCCAAGAGGGCGTTTTGCGGCGAGATAGGCGGGGGCACGCTCTGAGGCAACCGGCGTCAGCATCGCATCATCGAGAGCGACCGTCTTTTCCGCTCCATCGGGCGATACGAAATGCACCTTCGTCTTGCCCTTGGCAGACGACACCACCCACCCGTAGTTGTCGCGGTCAGCTGCCTTCACCACCTGCCCTTGGGCAAACGTGCCGGGAGCGGATGCCGTTGCCTCTTCCAGCGGCTTCTTGCCCCATAAGCCCATATCCCGCGTCATGCGATTGATCGTCTCGCTACCACCGGGCAGGTCTCGCAAGTCATTCGACCGCCGCATCCAGAAAGCGAACCTGCTACCCGATTTGCCACCCTTGTCTGTAGCCCCCAATCGCTGGACAGCCGCGTTGGCGCGCCGGCCGAAGTGTTCAGTGAATGCGTCCTCAAGCACCTCCCCGCGTCCACCTAAAGCACGGTAGCGATCGTAGAACGTCTGTTCCGTCCGCTTGAGGGTGTCGAAGAAGCCGTACATCTTGGCGGCTAAGGCGTTCGTATCGCCAACCACGGCCGTCAAGTCTGCATCGGGAGCCAAGCCGGCATGTTGGCGGAGCATCGCCAGCAAGTCCTCTCCCTTCGGCACACCTCCCTTGACCTCCAGGGCCGCACGCGCGAACTCGTCAAACCCAGAGGTATCCCCCAACGTCTGGAAGTGCTCCTGGATGCCGCGGAACGTCTCATCCAAACCGTTATGCGTCTCTCGCATTACCGGCGCGATATCCAGCACCGCATCCATTAACCGCTGCCGTTCCCCGAAGGCGATGTCGTTAGCCCGCTGCAAAGCCCCGTCAAAGGCCCCTCCAGCCGATTGGCTGAATAGGCCACGCAATGGCCGCAATGGGCTGTACGTGCCGTAGGCGGCCTTCTCCAGGGCTTTGGCGGCCATTTCGCTGCCAGCACCCAGCGTCACCTGGGCCTCGCTCTGCCACGGGAGCTTGAATCCGATCAGTCCACGCTGCCCTTCGCGAATCTGGCTAGCCATCGCTGCGGGAGTCGTGGCGAGTGTGGAGCCTTCGACAGCCTTCCCGGCCGCCTGCTGCATGAACCGCGCTTCGGCAGTGGCGAGGTCGGCACCCTTCTCGGCGACCTTGGCCCCCTTGGTGATGGCTTGGCCAGCTTTGGTCAATGTCCCCAGCGGCCCTGTAACGGACATTGCTATCGGGTCCATAATGTCAATTGCCAGACCGGCAATATCGCCAATCGCGTCTCCTGGATCTCGCCAATTGAATCCTGGCTTGTTTTTCCCAGCCAACCCGGCTGTCTCCAGTAGATCGCGACCGTAAACCCTTTCCTGGGGATTAGTTATGCCGAGCGTATCC
>CAYMHL010000379.1:0-1789 GCA_964390205.1 uncultured Marinobacterium sp. | reverse complement strand
TTTCCGGCATTATACAGAGCGGTGCTATGGCTTTTCTTTACAGGGAGTACAAGGCGCTGGTTCCTTTTGTAGTGATCGTTGCAGCTCTTCTGGTCTGGAAGATCAGCGTTCCAAGCGCGGTATGCTTCGTCTCCGGAGCCCTTTGCAGCGCTCTCACCGGATACATCGGAATGAAAGTCGCGACCAAGGCCAACGGTAAGACGGCCTACGCGGCGATGTCCGGAATGAACGGAGCATTGACGGTGGCATTCACCGGAGGAAGCGTCATGGGAATGGCAGTCGTCGGAGTGGGACTTCTCGGAGTAGTAGCGATGTACGTTCTTTTCGGTGATCCCAACGTCGTGACCGCTTTCGGTTTCGGAGCCAGCTCCATCGCCCTCTTCGCCCGTGTGGGCGGCGGCATCTACACCAAAGCCGCTGACGTGGGAGCAGACCTTGTAGGCAAGGTAGAGGCAGGCATACCCGAGGACGACCCCCGCAACCCCGCAGTCATCGCGGACAATGTCGGCGACAACGTAGGTGACATCGCAGGCATGGGAGCAGACCTCTTTGAATCATATGTAAACTCGATCATCGCAGCCATGGCGATCGGCTCCATGTTTGCAGGGATGGCGGGAGTCATGTACCCCCTCCTTCTTGCGGCGGTAGGCATAATCGCATCCATACTGGGGACTTTCTTTGTCAGGGTAAAAGAGGGAGGAGATCCCGCAAAGGCCCTTCGTTACGGACTTGGGACGACAGGTCTCTTTATGATAATCGGAACGTTCTTCCTTACCCGCTGGGTATTCCTCGGTGACCTTACCCTCTTCTTCGCGGTCGTTTCGGGAGTCGTCTGCGGCATACTCATCGGAGCCGCCACAGAGTTCTACACATCCGGCGACTACGCGAGCGTCAAGGAGATAGCGGCCGCATCCGAGACAGGTGCAGCCACGAACATCCTTGCCGGTCTCGGCGTAGGCATGAAGTCTACAGCTATCCCGGTCATCCTGGTATGCGCGGCGATCCTCGCCGGAGTCAAGTTCGGCGGACTTTACGGCATCGCATGCGCGGCAGTCGGGATGCTCGCGATCACAGGTATGGCCCTCTCGGTCGACGCATACGGCCCCATATCCGACAACGCGGGCGGTATCGCCGAAATGGCAGAGCTTCCCGAAGAGGTGCGTCAGATCACAGACAGGCTCGATGCAGTAGGAAACACGACCGCTGCGGTAGGCAAAGGACTTGCGATAGGTTCGGCGGCACTTACGGCACTGGCGCTCTTCGTCGCCTATGCCCAGGCTACCGACCTTGCGTCGATCGACCTTAAGGCCCCCAAAGTCATGGTAGGTCTTTTCGTAGGAGGCCTTCTCCCGTTCCTCTTCAGCGCCTTCTCCATCCAGGCTGTCAGCAGGGCCGCAGAGAAGATGATAGAAGAAGTACGCAGACAGTTCAGGGAGATCCCCGGCATCATGGAAGGGACAGGCCGTCCCGAGTACGAACGCTGCGTTGACATTTCTACGGCTGCGGCACTTCGTGAGATGATCCTCCCCGGCCTCATGGCGGTACTCGCTCCCGTAGTCGTCGGGTTCGGACTCGGAGCCCAGGCTCTCGGCGGTCTTCTTGGCGGATCGATCGTAACGGGCGTAATGATGGCGATCTTCATGTCAAATTCAGGCGGTGCATGGGACAACGCCAAGAATTACATCGAATCCGGCCACCACGGCGGAAAAGGCACAGCGCCCCACGCGGCGGCCGTCGTCGGCGATACGGTGGGAGACCCCTTCAAGGACACAGCGGGACCGAGCCTCAA
>CAYMHL010000378.1:0-1794 GCA_964390205.1 uncultured Marinobacterium sp. | reverse complement strand
GATGCGGTGCTGAAAATCAACGGCCTTGAAGTTCGCCGTGAAACCAACACGATCAACGACGTGATCGATGGTTTCGACTTTACCCTCAACCGCGCCAGTGTGGGCGAAACCGTCAGTTTCTCCATCGATGCCGACAAGGGTGTGGCGCAGCAGGCGATCCGCGATTTCGTCGAGGGTTATAACAGCTTCCTGCAGACCGCCAAGAACCTGACCGGCGTCACCAAGGATGAAGACGGCAATACTGTGCGCGGAGAACTGGCCGGTGATGGTACCGCCAAGTCATTGATCAGCCAGCTGCGCAGCATGATCGGCAGCGAGGTGCAGGGGCTTGAGTCGGGCTTTACCGCGCTGACCAACTTGGGTATCCGTACCGAGCTGGATGGTACTCTTTCAATCAACGAGAAAGAGTTTACCGCCGCCATGACCAATAACTTTGATCAGGTCGGTCAGTTGTTTGCGCGCAAGGCCAGCTCAAGCAATAACTTTGTCGATGTGGGTATCGGCGCCCGTGCCGGTGGTACGGTAGCGGGGCAGTACAATGTCGAGATTACCCAGGACCCGAGCAAGGGCAGCATCCAGACCGATGCCGTGACCGCAGGCCTGTTTGATATTGATGCGCCTTTTGATGCCGGCGCGGGTGATAACAGTTTCAGAATCAGCGTAAACGGCACCCGTTCCAACCTGATCACCTTGACCGGTACCTATAACAGCGCAGAAGAGATGCGTGCCGAGCTGCAGTCGCTGATCAACGGTGACGAGCGCCTGAAAGGGGTCAACGCCCAGGTGGACGTGGCTTATGATGAAGGCACCGGCCAGTTCAGCTTCACTTCGCGTGATTACGGCAAAACCTCGACCGTTAGCTTCAGTGCCGCCGGGGCCGATATCGGCCAGCTGGGTATCAGTAATGATCTGATCGGCAGCCAGGGGCGTGATGTTCAGGGTACGATCAATGGCGTTAAAGGCTTTGGTGCAGGCGAGGTGTTGCTGCCCGAGCTGGGCTCTCCTGCCTACGGTCTTAACTTTACCGTGCGCCCGGGGGCCTCTACCGAGGGTGCCTTTACGGTTAACTTCTCTCAGGGTATCAGCGGTGGGCTGGGTGGGTTGATCGACCGCTTTATGGCTCAGGGCGGCGCCATTGCATCGCGTGAAGAAAACCTCGGCAAGCAGCTGGATAAAGTATCCGTCGACCGTGAGGATCTGGACCGTCGTATGGAGCGGTATGAAGCCCGCATCAGTGCCCAGTTCCTGGCGATGGAGCGTATCATCAGCAGCCTGAACGGCACCGGTGATTCGCTGGATGGTATTCTTGACCGCTTGCCGTTTACAGCCAAGAAATAAACCCGGGCCCGTTGTATGATGGCTCTACATTCATTTACCGACCGCAAGAGAGACAACATGAACAACAAGGCAATGAATCAGTACAAAAGCGTCGACCTCAATGCTGCGGTTGAAGCCGCCAGCCCACACCAGCTGATCAGTATGCTGTACCGCGGTGTGCTTGAGTCCCTGGCCAAGGCGGCCGGTGCCATTGAGCGTAAAGACATTGAGCAGCGCACCGACCTGATCAACAAGGCGTGCCAGATCATCGTCAACCTGAAAGGCTGCCTCGACCTGGAAAAAGGCGGCGAAGTCGCTGATAACCTTGATAGCCTTTACGACTACGCATTGCGCACCCTGATGGAAGCCAACCGCGGCAATGACGCTGCCAAGGTGAAGGAAGTGATCGAGCTGATGTCGACCGTGTCAGAAGGCTGGTCACAGATCCCGGCAGAAGAACACCGCAAAACCGCCTCT
>CAYMHL010000377.1:0-1796 GCA_964390205.1 uncultured Marinobacterium sp. | reverse complement strand
TCCGATCATAAAGAAAATCTATTCCGCCCGGACCTGGGGGGGGGCGCTTGACCTCCTCAGACGGAAGAGAAATTGACTACAATACGCGGGAAGATATTGAAATTGAATATGTCAAAATATGGGGTAAAATCGTGAAGGCGGATTTGAAATTGGATCACAGACCGTGAGGAGGGGCTTACTATATGCGGGTAAAATGTTTAATAGTTGCGTTACTTACGGTTATTGCGCTGTTCGGAGGGGCGTTTTCTTCATTCGCCAAACTGCCAAGCGATGCGGAAAGATGGCTTATGTACAAGGAGCGGTTGAAGGGATAACCAGCACGTTAAATTTTCTTATCCACAGCAAACTGGTTGATCTGCTTGATACCGAATTTAACGTAACTGCCTTTAGAAATGCACAAGACACATCACCGTTGACTCGCCATGACACAATAACAATAATAAAGATGATGGACTATCTATACCAAGATCCTGCAAATGCATGGTTGAACGATCTTTTATCATACGTTATTCTTTAGCAAAGTTGAATGGGGCAAATATTGAAGAAGATCTTGCCAGGCTTAGGCAAATTAAGTAATCGCCAAACCAACGCCGTTATCCCCCCCCGCCGCCGAAACGCCCGGGACCATATCGGTGACGTCAACGGAATGGTAAAGATCGGCGAATGAATCCACTCAAGAGGAGAGCGTGCTGAATGATGACAATGTATCTCGACGAATCGGGAGACCACAGCCTCGAAAAGGTAGACCCTGAATATCCTGTATTCGTCCTCGGGGGGATCATTGTTGAAGATTTTGAAATGGGATGCGTTATAGAACCTGCATTTCAGCGCTTCAAACGAGAATTTCTCAAGAGCGGTGACACCATCCTTCACACATCCGAAATCACCCGCAACAAAGGGGCGTTCGAGGCGATGAAAAACCCCGAATTCAGGATTCCGTTCATAGAGGCTTTGAACTCTTTGATGGAGTCTCTTCCCTACATGGTCGTAGCCTGCGCCATCAGGAAGGACAGATTGATCGAAAGGTACCGGGATAGGGCCAGGAATCCGTACAACTACGCTCTTCACGTTCTTGTGGAAAGATTCGTCATGGAACTTTCAACCCGGAAGGCAAACGGCAGGATCATCGCGGAGGCTCGAGATACGGCGGAGGACAGGAGGCTTCTTGAGGAGTGGAAGCGGATCTCTGAAAGGGGAACTTATTACGAGAGCGTGGACAACATAGCAAGACACATTCATTCTTTTTCCATCATCGAGAAAAAAAGGAACATCTGCGGGCTTCAACTGGCGGACTTGATCGTATCCCCCATAGGGCGAGCGGTCATCGGGAAAAAGATGAAAAAAGACTGGGATATCATTTCGAGGAAGTTTCGCAGGGGAGAAAAAGGTGCGGACGGGTATGGGCTTATCGTTCTACCAAAATAAGCCGAGGAAGAAAGGCCCGCTACGCAGTCCCGTCTCCCCCGGCATGGATCACTTGATTCAGCATGTAAATTTTACATCGCAGGGAGGTGCATGTCAATAATGTCCGAACTTCGTGCTGCAATCCACACAAGAGTAAGCACCGGGCAGCAGGTTGACAGGGGATCCTCCCATCAGGTGACGAGGCAAAGGTGAAAATCAATTATCCTCTAGGGGGACCCTGCAAAGATCAAGAAGGCGAACAAACTTTACTGGCTCCTGTATTAGTGTCCTGACAATGCTTCGAGAACGACATCTTTGGAAGGAGGTTTTTCTTTGCCTAGGAGTCTGTCGGACTGGGCTCCAAAACTCCGTATCATAAGCGCCATCGACTC
>CAYMHL010000376.1:0-1798 GCA_964390205.1 uncultured Marinobacterium sp. | reverse complement strand
CTTTCGTTGCCCTGTTTTTCCTCTTCGATGAACGGCATCAGGTAGGCCACGGCCTTTTTCATCACACGGGCCGACTTCACCACCTGGGGCAGGAACATCTTGCCGGCACCGAACAGGTCACCAACGATGCCCATGCCGTCCATCAGCGGGCCTTCGATCACCTGCAGCGGGCGATCGTAGTGGTGACGGCACTCTTCCACGTCTTCTTCGACATAGTCGGCAATGCCTTTGACCAGTGCGTGCGCCAGACGCTTGTTGACCTCCCAGCTGCGCCATTCCAGATCCTGTTTGACGGAAGACTCCGAGGCGCCGCCACGGTATTTCTCCGCCAGCTCCAGCATCCGCTCGGTGCCATCTTCACGACGATTGAGCACGATATCTTCTACATGCTCACGCAGATCGTCCGGCAGGTCATCATAGATCGCCAGCTGACCGGCGTTGACGATGCCCATATCCATGCCGTTTTTGATGGCGTGGTAAAGGAAGACGCAGTGAATTGCCTCGCGTACCTTGTCGTTGCCGCGGAAGGAGAAGGAGACGTTGGAGACACCACCGGACACCTTGGCGTAGGGCAGGTGTTGCTTGATCCAGCCGGTGGCGTTGATGAAATCGTTGGCGTAGTTGTTGTGTTCTTCGATGCCGGTGGCGATAGCGAAGATGTTGGGGTCGAAGATGATGTCTTCCGGCGGGAAGCCGACTTTATCGACCAATACACGGTAGGAGCGCTCACAGATCTCGATCTTGCGCTTGTAGGTGTCGGCCTGACCGGTTTCATCGAACGCCATGACCACCACGGCAGCACCGTATTTACGGATTTTGCGTGCCTGTTCGATGAAGTTTTCTTCACCTTCCTTGAGCGAGATGGAGTTGACCACGCCCTTGCCCTGAATGCGCTTGAGACCTTCCTCCATCACATGCCACTTGGAGGAGTCGAGCATGATCGGTACGCGGGAGATATCCGGCTCGGATGCGATCAGGTTAAGGAACCGGTTCATCGCCGCTTCGGCATCGAGCATCCCTTCATCCATGTTGATGTCGATGATCTGGGCGCCGTTTTCCACCTGCTGACGCGCCACTTCCAGCGCGGTCTCGTAGTCGCCTTCCTTGATCAGGCGGCGGAATTTGGCGGAGCCGGTAACGTTGGTACGTTCACCCACGTTGACGAACAGGGTTTCGGCGCCGATGTTCATCGGCTCAAGGCCCGACAGGCGGCACTCGACTGCCAGCTCGGGAATGCGACGCGGCGCCTGATCGAGCAGTGCTTCGCGGATCACGCGGATATGGTCCGGCGTGGTGCCGCAGCAACCGCCGACGATGTTGACGAAACCGGACTGGGCCCATTCGCGGATCTCTTCCGCCATCTGCTCAGGTGTTTCATCATAGCCACCGAAAGCGTTGGGCAGTCCGGCGTTGGGGTGCACGGATACATAGGTATCGGCGACACGGGAGAGCTCTTCCACATACTGGCGCAGCTCTTTGGGCCCCAGCGCACAGTTGAGGCCGATGCTGATCGGTCGTGCATGACGCACCGAGTTCCAGAAGGCTTCGGTGGTCTGGCCGGAGAGGGTACGGCCGGACGCATCGGTGATGGTGCCAGAAATCATTACCGGTACACGGATATCGTGCTGCTCGAAATAGTCTTCGATGGCGTAGATTGCGGCCTTGGCGTTCAGGGTGTCGAAGATGGTTTCGATCAGAATAATGTCGATGCCGCCTTCAAGCAGGCCGTCAATCGACTCGGTATAGGCTTCAACCAGGCCATCAAAGGTGACGTTGCGGAAACCCGGGTCGTTTACAT
>CAYMHL010000375.1:0-1809 GCA_964390205.1 uncultured Marinobacterium sp. | reverse complement strand
CTGAAATGACTGAGGCTGAAATCTTTGATCGGGTGGTCAAGGCATTCATGCAGCGGACCACGATCTCGCCGGTGATGAAGACTCAGTTGGTGAAAGTCCAGGTTGAGATGGCGGATGCTCGTTTGGCGGCTCAGGCCGCCAATGCGCTGGCCAATGGTTACATTGAAAGCCAGCTGGAAGCCAAGCTGGATATGACTCAGACGGCCACCAACTGGATGAACGAACGCCTGAGCGGATTGAAGGCGAAACTGGATGAGTCCGAGCGACGTTTGCAGGAATTCCGCGAAGCGGAAAACCTGGTTGATTTGGAAGGTGTCACCACGGTTGCCGGTGGCGAGCTGTCTCAAACCGGTGATCGTTTGATTGATGCCCGCCGCAATCGTGCCGAGGCCGAGAGTCAGTACCGTCAGGTGGCCAACATGCGCAACAGCGGTTGGCAGCGATTGGCTTCTGTTCCGGCTGTGATGAGTAACCAGTTGGTGCAGCAGTTCAAGGCCGATGAAGGTCGTGCACGTGCCAGGGTAGAAGAGCTGTCCCGACGTTATGGTGCCAGGCATCCGGAAATGATTGCAGCACGGTCCGAGCTGCAATCTGCGACTGCAAACCTGCGTTCACAGGTTGAGCAGGTTGTTGCCTCCATTGAGCGTGAATATCAGTTGGCAACCGCCAATGAGCGTTCTCTGCAGAGCTCCTTTAATGAAAACAAGGAGCAGATTCAGGACATCAAGCGTAAGGAATTCAAGCTCCGCGAACTGCAGCGCGAGGTGGATGGTAACCGCTCACTTTACGATACCTTTATGACCCGCTTGAAAGAAACTTCGGCTACTTCCGATTTTGAAGCGGTCAATGCGCGGATTGTTGACCCTGCGGTAGTGCCGGATACGCCGATCAAGCCCAAGAAGTCATTGATCGTCGTGCTGGCGGCCATGCTGGCGGGTATGGCCGGTGTCGCTATGGTGCTGTTGCTTGAGTTCCTCAACAATACCTTCAAGAGCACTGAAGATGTTGAAGGCAAGCTGAACATGCCGGTGCTGGGTATTCTGCCGCTGCTCAAGGGCAAGGCCCGTGGCGATATTGCCAATATGTTCAAAACGGACAGCGATAAATCGTTCACCGAGTCGATTCGTACCATTCGAACCGGTGTAGTCCTGTCCGGTCTTGATAACCCGCACAAGGTGCTGGTGGTAACCTCATCTATTCCGGGCGAGGGCAAGAGTTCCGTTGCGGCCAACCTGGCGTCAGCCATGGCGCAGATGGAACGTGTGCTGCTGATCGATGCGGATATGCGGCGCCCGACTGTAGCCAAGAACTTTGCTTTCCCGGTAGGCACGCCCGGTTTGGCGAACCTGGTCGCGGGTACGGCGCGCCTCGAAGACTGCATTCAGTCGATGGATGACAATTTCGACGTCATTCCGGCCGGTACCGTGCCGCCTAACCCGTTGGAACTGTTGTCGTCTCAGCGTTTTGCCAAGGCACTTGAAGTGCTGGAGTCGCGTTACGATCGCATTGTGATCGACTCACCGCCGACCCAGGCCGTAAGCGATGCACTGGTACTGTCCACCCATGCCAACGCCGTTATCTATGTGATCAAGTCTGAGTCTACGGCCATCCCGCTGGCCAAGCGTGGTATCGGCCAGTTGCTGCAGAACAATGCCCCCGTCACCGGTGTGGTGTTGAACCAGGTGGATATCGCCAAGGCGAAGAAGCAGGGGTACAGCTACGGTGGTTACTACGACTACTACGGCTACAGCGGCAAAGAGAAAGAGGCCTGAGCCAATGGGGATGATCGACCTGCACAACCATTTGCTG
>CAYMHL010000374.1:0-1810 GCA_964390205.1 uncultured Marinobacterium sp. | reverse complement strand
CCATCTCTTAGTTTCTTTCCTAAAAAGTTTTCTACTGGTGTAAATGAAGCCCAGTCATCAGTTGTTACTAGTCTTAGATTTCCTTCTGTGTTATCTCCACCTAATTGAAGTGGTATAGTGTGGTCAAGTTTATATTCCTTGCCAAGTTTTCCAGTTGCTCCCATTTCTTTTTTAAATGCTTCACTTTCTTTTAAATCCATTCTGTGAACTATTATAGCACCATTTTTAAATTTTCTTATTTGTTCTTTTTTGAATAGTAAATCAAAAGCAGTTATTGGGTCAGTTCCTATTGCTTGAGCATATTTAACTATTTGACTAATAGCAGTTTCTTCGTCTTTAGCGAGTGAATAAATAGCAAACTTACTTCTTTCGTCATCAGCTTCAGCGTCTTCAGATGTATAGGTTTCAAGATATTTTTTAGTAATTGATTTTGCCCTTTGCTCAGACACATCTCCATTTTTAATATATCCTAATAGACTTTGTGCGAAAACATCTTGCTCTGGGATTGTAAGTAATATTCTTTCAAAAGCATCTTCTCTCTTTTTAAGCTCTCCCTCTAAAAACTTTTTAGCTAAATCATTTGGTAAGTTATTGTCTTTGATTTCTTTTAACACCCTATTAGCAAGCTCTTCTTTTGTTTCAATAGATGTTTTAACAAAGCCATCTAAGTATTCCATACCAGCTTTAGTTCCATAAGGACCGACTATTGGTGCGAATAATTTATCCCACCCCTCTATGTCATAAAGTCTTTCACCACTAACATTATCTACATAACCTTTCTCGGTTGCTATAATTCCATCTATTGTTCTATTTATTTGACCAGCTCCACCAATTCCACTCATACCTAATGACCAAAATACTAATTCTTTTCTCAGTTTAGTTAAGTCGCCATCATCAATAGCTGACTTAATAGCCTCATTCATTTTATCAAAGTCTTCAAGTGGTGCTATTGGAGAACGACCAGCTTGTGTTTTATCTTTTGTTAATTTATTTATTTGAGTGTCAACCCAACTTCCAATAAGTGGTATAAAAGAGCCAACTGTTTGTAGCTTTCTTCCTCTTAATTTTTTGTGTAAGTAATTAATAACAAAAGTTGCTACTAATAAGTTTATAACACCCCAAAATCTTTGTTGTTTATTAAGTGGTATTCCTCTTGGTCTGCCCCCTAAGGTATTAGCGTGTCGCCAAGCCTCAAAAGAGAAGGTTTGAAAAGGAGCGCCTAATCTTACTAACATTGAATTAAGAGCCAGTGGTCTTGCTTCGGCATTATACATAGATTGAGTAACCTGTGCCACATAATCGGCATATATATCAAGTTCCTTATCTTTCAATCCCAATTTGATTCCCTTACTATAACCAGCAGAAGCGGACATACCTGTTAGATATTTTTCCAAAACATTTCCCAAAAAACCCATTACATCATTCCAATTATCAATTTTTGTCTTGTAAATTTTACTAGTTATTCTATCTATATCACCACCTAAAGTAGTTCCTATTCCTGTTCCTGATTTTATTCTCATTGATGGTAAGTCAGATATTCTATTTCTTAAATTTTTATCTACAAAATAATTTAACATACCACTTCCCATATGCCTACCAGTTTTCATATAAGTAAATCCAAGAGATGCTGGTTGAGCAGTAATAGACCAAATAATATTTCCAGCTAAAGCACCTAAGTTTCTTGCTTGAATAAATCTGCCTACTAATTTTCTAACAGGACTTCCTGCTTTTAGTCCAGCAAAATTATCAATAGTGCTTGGTTTTCTAACAAGGTTTTCTCTTATATAGGTATTAATCCAGTTATTAGCTT
>CAYMHL010000373.1:0-1813 GCA_964390205.1 uncultured Marinobacterium sp. | reverse complement strand
TCATCAGCATAGCCGGCGCTTTGTTCGTAGTAGGTGCGCTGGCGATCATCCATGCGTGCCAGAGCGATATCCACGACCTCGTCCGGCAGGGAGTCGGCCAGTTCAATCAGGGTTTCCGCATCCAGGTCTGATGTCAGCTGATCCAGAGCCTGGCTGTCGAACTGGCGCAGCAGGCTTTCACGCGCTTCGACACGCATGGCAACCAGCACATCCGCGTACAGCTCGGCCGGTACATGGCTCCAGGCATGACGACGGGCATCCTGCGGCAGGGATTCGAGCAGCAGGGCGATCTGTTCGGGTTCCAGTTCCTCGAAACTGTCCGGCAGGCTGCCCGGTGTCGGGTCTTCATCGTGCCGAATCATCTGGTCAATGTGTTGGCTGATTTCTTCGCTCATGCGGGGGTCCGGAAGGTGAGTCGTCTGTATCCATGTTAGCGGGAGCGGCGATGAAGTGTAAGGGTAGATTTTTTCGTTTGAGGGTCAATAATGATTATTGACCGCTCTGTCGCTGGTCCTGCTTGGAGCGCCGGTTTACACTCGAGCCTTTTCGGATACGACCATGGCCCAAAACTCAACCGTGCACAAAGTGCATCTTCAGCTGGCCGATATGGATCGGCATCATTATGCCGACTACAGTCACACGCTGGCGCAGCATCCATCCGAGACGGAAGAGCGGTTAATGATGCGCTTGCTGGCGTTCATGTTGCGCGCCGATGAGAAGCTGGAATTTACCCGTGGCCTCTGTGTAGATGATGAGCCCGATCTCTGGTTGAAGAACTATTCCGGCGAGATAGAAAGCTGGATCGATGTCGGCCTGCCCAGTGACAAGCGTATCCGCAAGGCGTGCAACCGAGCGCGGCAGGTGCTGGTGCTGGTCTATGGCTCTGATCAGGCAGTGACGCCCTGGTGGGAGGGGATTCGCGGCCAGCTGCATCGCTTCAATAATCTGCAGCTCCTGCGGGTACCGGCAGAGCAGAGTAAACAGCTGGCAGGACTGGCGCAGCGGGGTATGCATCTGCAGTGTACCATCGAAGATGGTCAGGTCTGGATTACCGACAGCGAGCAGACGCTGATGGTGGAGCCTCAGGCATTGTGGCCCGAGGCGTAGTTTCAGCCCTTGCTACACCTTCTTCAAGGCGGTCAGCGGCAGGGAAATCTTCTGCCATTGACCGAGCATTTCCAGCAGCAGGAACGCACGTTTTTCGCCGTCGAATTCGGCAAACACGGCGTTTAGGTTGGCAAAAGGGCCTTCGGTGATGCGTACCGGCTGATTAGGCTCCAGCGAGTGCATTTCGGCTCGATGCTTGAGACTGTCGCGCAGTTGCTCGACCACATCGTCCGGTACCATCGCCGGTTTGTTGCCAAAGGTGATGATGCGGGCGACACCCCGGGTGGAACGGATCGGCCGCCAGTTGCTGGCTACCTCCGACAGTTCTATGAACAGATAGCCGGGAAACAGGGGTTCTTCCTGTTCGATGCGCTTGCCGCGCTTGAGTTTCTCCGCCTTGATCAGTGGCAGAAAAATTTCAAACCCCTGATTTTGCAATTCCTGTGCTGCCTTCTCCGCCTGTCCCGGCTTTGACTGCACTACATACCATTTGAAATCGGACATAGGGACCATCTGCTAAAGCTTTCAATGTGCAGTATATCAATGTTTTGCCGTGACAAAGCAAGCCGCCAGTGTGTCGTTTGTCTATTATGAGCTCTGTTCAAGCCGCTCCATAAGCTGTTGGTGGGCAATGTATTGCCCCGGCTCAGTTATGACGGAATCGGGCGTTGCTCTAAGGAGCAGGCTGGATTATGGTTGAACGCAG
>CAYMHL010000372.1:0-1814 GCA_964390205.1 uncultured Marinobacterium sp. | reverse complement strand
CATCATCTGGATCATCCGGCCCTGGCCCCAGGGTGACGTTTTTCACTTCAATAAAAGTATGCGGTTGCTTGCGCTCTCCCAGCGCAAGATCGAAACGGCTGTCACCAAAGGTCACTTCACGCTCGACACCTGTCAGCGGTGATAGTTCGGGAATCTGGCCGGCACGAATGGCCTCTTCCACCAGCGCATTGGTGCGGCTGGTATTCACCCCTGCCCAATGACCATGGGCCACCTGCAAGGCCTCCAGCGTGTGACGGTACTTGCGCTTGAGGTTGCCGCTGTCGGAAATCAGTGCGGGCTGCTCGACACCCAGCAGTACGCAGTTTTTCATTGAGCCGGTGTTGGGGCAGTGCACCGTCATTTCACTGCCATCGGCACGGCGCACATCCGCCAGAAAACGCTTGTAACGGCGCAGCAGGGTCACGGCTTCAAGCGGGGGGTCAAACTTCATACCTGTTTGTGTCCTTTTGGAACATCAAACCCAGCCCTGCTGCTGCATCCACAGGGCCAAACGTTCGCCCATCACGGGGCCCTGGGTGTGTGACAACTGCTCGGCAGGCGTCCGATCGGGTCGAGCCCGGACTTGCTCCAGCAACGGTGCAAGTTCCAGGCCATTTAGATGCCAGATACCCAGTGGCTGATCAGGGGTAATCACTACCTGCGCTTCACGAATCAGCCCGTCCTGCACCACTGGTCGTATGCCGGTGCTGACCTGCTCGGGTGTTACGTCCAGATGCAGGGGAACCTGATCCGGCCACCGGCTGCGGCCCTGCCAGAAAGGGTTGGCCGGCCACTGGGATTCCTGCGCATAAAAATCACGCCCAATGCGCGCAAAGCGGTAAAACAGTCCTTCGATACGCGCTTCGTGGAACTGTTTGGCAAGCGTTGCCCGCTCTGGGTGAGTGATCAGCGTGTTCACTACCGCCGGAGCCTGCAAGGCCGATGACAGTGCCTGAAAAATGCCGTTTCGGCTTTGACAGCCGACAGGGCGAGGGCAGCCGTTTCTGGATTGAACTGAACTACGCCCTTGCCATGCCAGCCAGGTCTGAACCGGTCGCTGCCCCTGCGGTTGAGGCCGGATGCAAACCGCAACTGGATATCCTGCTGGTGGAAGATACTCCGATCAACCAACAGGTCACCGTGGGGCTGCTGGAATCGGAAGGTCACAGTGTCAGTGTTGCCGATGACGGCTACACGGCTTTGTCGATGCACAATGATCACGATTACGACCTGGTGCTCATGGATATCCATTTGCCGGACATGGATGGCATCGAAACCGCCAGGCGCATGCGCCACCACCCGGATCCTTCACGCGCGTCGGTGCGTATCATTGCACTCACCGCTTCGGTGACCCCGGCCGAGATCCGTCGTTACCAGCAGGCCGGCATGAACGCGGTGGTGAGCAAGCCATTGCAATTCGATGAACTCAATCGCCTGCTGCGGCAACCGCTGCCGTGCGACAGCAACCCGCCTGCCTCACCGGCGCCCGTATCTGTGCAAACGCGACTGAATCATGCCCTGCTAGACCAGCACCTGGGCATGCTCGGACGGGAACGCTTCACCAGCCTGTGCCTGCAGATGAACAGCCAGTGCCAGGAACTGCTGGCACAGCTGCAGCAGGCTCAACCGGCCGAGCAGCCGGTTTTTCTGCACAAACTGGCGGGTACCTTGAGCAACTTCGGCATGCAACAGGCTGCCGATCTGAGCCGGCAACTGGAACGTCAGGCCCCCTGCCCTGAAACTGCACTGAACCACCTGCAGCAGCTTTGCCAGATGAGTTTGAACGAGCTTAGGCAAAGTTACGACCTGCACTC
>CAYMHL010000371.1:0-1821 GCA_964390205.1 uncultured Marinobacterium sp. | reverse complement strand
GCTAATCGCGGTGCTGACCGGCGCCGTGCGCCGATCAGGCAAACGAAGTTTGAATGATCGGTGTGCGGTGTCCGGTCGAGTGCCTGGTTCTGGCGCGTAGCGCCGGGGCCAGGTGCTCGACGCAGTCAGCACCGCGATTCATGGCGGCGCAGCCGCCATGAACGTTAAATTCAGCCGCCGGCGAAAAGCGCAGCTTTTTGACGGTCGGATGGAATGGCTTGTTATTCCGCATTGAGAACGGACGCAGAAAGCAGTGAACTTGAGTTCTCATGTACGAGATAGGATAGCTTTGACACTTTACCACTCATTCCACAGCTCAATCACGGCCTCGACAAATGCATCACAGTTCGCTTGCGTCCAGCAGGTGTGGTGGCCATCGCGCAGCAGGTAATACTGCTCGTTGGCACACACGAGATCGGACTTCGATGCCTCCTGCCGATACCAGTTCAGGACGCTTACCACGCAGTCCTGGTAGTTGGATTTGAGCTTCTCGTTCGGCACGTTGTAGAGCAAGCCTTCGATGTAGTACGAGGGCGCGCCGCCCGCCTCGATCAAGCCATCGCTGACCATTCGGCTGCGCATGTTCTTGAACATGCGGGCCACCGGCTTGAACCGCTTCGAAGTGTTATGGTGCTTCGTCGTCAGGTGAGCCGAGTGCTGCTTCGGATAGTTCGCGATCCGTTCGCCCTTGCCGTTCCAAAAACAGATGCCTTCGACGTACTCGGAGTCGTTCGATGAGCGGAACTTGAAATAGCGGCGAAATTGAATGGCCACAATAACGTCGGCTTTGCGGCGCGAAACATACTCATCGATAGCGATGGCCTTGTCGCCGGCCGTGACAGCATCCCCATACTGCTGCGTGAGTACCGACAGGACATCGTGCTTGAAGTCGACGTGCGTGTAGGTTGCTTCACGAAACGCCGACTTGTACGCTGCCTTCTCCTCTTCGGTCAGCTGGGTCAGGTCGCTCTGGAAACAGTCATCAAGTCGGATGACGATGTCCACGTCGCTCTCTGCATAGATGTTCGTGTCATTTCCGTACGAGCCTTGGAGGAACACTTTGAAGTTCTTGCCAGCGTAAGGTGTGGTGTTCCCCTCAAGGACGTTCTTGATCGTGTTGTAAGTGTTGCTCGACTGGGTGATCGATCCTTGGTGCGACCACGTTTCGAGCTGTGATTCTGGTATCGGCATCTTCTCCCCTTGACTACATCAAATGCTCGCGAAGCTGCTTCTCACGCGAAGCGAACGACTCCCGCCCGCGCTGAAACAGGACACCTAGCTTCTTGAGGTTGTGCTCAAGCAGATCGGTGGCCATCTCTGGCGTTACATAGGAGTCGCTGATCCGGATGGTCGGCACGTCATGGAACAGTATCTGACGCAGCTGATCCATCGACTGCGTGTTGATCTCAAGGGTCTTCTGCAGTAACTGGACGCTGACGAGGTACTTCTTCGCCAGCCGCATCAGCAGGCCCGGCTTCGGATCCGGGTAGATGCCCACGCCGACGCTCACCAGCCGGATGTCCTTGCGCTCGCGCTTCAGGGCCTGCACGGCATCAGCAATCGCATATAACGTCGGGTTATTCGCGCAATAGCCGCCGTCAACCAGTTCGATGTCCTCGCCCATGGAGGTCCTGACAATCGTGCGCTCAAAGAAGGGATAAGCCGAGCAAGATGCCTTAACGGCATCAGCGATGCTCACGCCGAAGCCTGGCACGAATGGGCTCTTCGTCGTTTCAAGTGGATTTCAGAAGATGCTGGATAGGCGCGGCCAGCAGGTAGATGATGCTGATGAACGTGTCATCGTTGCGGTATCCCCTGGCC
>CAYMHL010000370.1:0-1828 GCA_964390205.1 uncultured Marinobacterium sp. | reverse complement strand
AGGTCTTAATGTGCCGCCAGTAAGAACATCTCCTTTTTTTACTCTTTGTCCGGGCTTGACCATTATTTCTGGAGAAGGAGAACTTACTTCAGTGCCATCCTCATAAACAATAATCGCTCCTCCAGAAGGATCTTTCTTAGCTGATTTTATAACTCCGTCTATTTCAGATAAAACTCCGTGTTCAGGAATCGACAAAGGCACTTTAAAAAGCTCACCCATTCTAGCAAATTCAGTTCTGATTATTGCTTTGTCTTTATCGTGTCCTTTTACAGCTTGCTCTGCCTCTCCTTTGGTGATCAATCCGCCAGTATGAAAGATCTTCATTGATCCTTGAGTGAGTGGTTCAGATAACGATTGGGCATCGATAACTCCAACATTAACCCCTTTTGGAATTGGTTTTAAATATTCGTCTGCACCATAACATTTGGAACAAATTCCTTGTTGAGCAATGCAGTCAAATTGAACCCTGATTGGAACTTCTTTTATTTTTTTTCTTTGTAAAACTTCATATAATTTTTCATCGATTAAATCATTTCTTTTGTAGCCTTCAAAGTCGGCAGCCAAATAACGCCCCTTAACTTCATTGATTGGCCGCAAAGCTATTTTTGTTTGTCCGCAATCATCCATAGAAATAATAGACGACATCTTAGCTTCTACTAACGACTTGGAAAAAGCGCCCGGCTCACTCACGGAAGACACCTTTTTCACTGCCCCCAGACGAGCAGCAGGAGCGGACCCTAAAGACTCTAAGGTAGTTTGCCCTTCAATGTAACTATTGCGAATAGGAGAAGTCGATGGTCTATTTAAATAATCGCGCATAAGTAAAGGAGCGCCCATGCTTTGTCTAACTTGACCAATTGTACCACGAGATCCGGATAAAAACATATTGCCGACATTGTTTTCTGGATGTTCCTCAAAAAACTTCTTATGCTCTTCTTCTAACTTATCAGCATATTGAGACATAAGAATAATTCTTTCCTTCTCTTTTTCACTGTCTGTTTTTTTGCTGTCGTCTATTTGCTTTTTCTTTTTTTCAAATTCATCCATTAGTTTTCTTTTTACCGGCAAAAAATAAGAAAAATCTTTCACTGTTATTGTATTACCATTTCCAGTGGCAAGCTTGTTTCCAGTGTCTTTAAAATGGTCAATTACTTCGGCAAAATTCTTAGGATCTTCGCTGACGATTTTGGCCATTAAGTCTTGAACTTCCTTTTTGTTATAAACTTTATTGTAGTCTCTGTATTTTTGAGGTAATTTTTCATTTATCATGTGAAGACCAAGCGGAGCTTTTTTTCCGCCGATCGTTACGAGATTATTATAATTGCCTATTTCGTTTTTCTTTTTTAGTGCGGCCTCTACATTAGGGAAACTCTTCTTAGTATCTTTCCCGCCTTTTTTAGTGCCTTGATAAAGCCCCAAAACCATCTCTTGACTTGGAGAAAAAAACAATCCGCTGTTTCTTGGATTTAATAAGACTTGAGAGGGAGTCATTCTTCCTGCTTCTGCTTGAGCGTCTGCTGTAACCGGCACATGTAATGCCATGGTATCAAATACGGCTATTCCGTTTGCCGTCAAAAAAGTATATGAGCCTGGAATAGTTAGATCCCACATGGTTTTTAAATCTGACTGTCTTTCGATTCTTTCTACCGTATCGTAAGTGATTTCAGATTCTACAATGGACTTAAATTCTTTTATAGTTTCTTTTTCTTCTTCTGAAAAATCTAATTCTGACAACGCCAATTCTGCGGTATAACGGCAAACTTTAAAAGTTGTTGCAATCTTTTTCCAGCTTATATACTTAGACCAAAATTGCTTTTCTTTGGTCTCT
>CAYMHL010000369.1:0-1829 GCA_964390205.1 uncultured Marinobacterium sp. | reverse complement strand
TTTCAGGGTCTGGTTGTTCGGCACTGCACACGATGTTATCAATAACGAGCTTGACAATATCACCGTAAGATTCGGGATGATTTTGTCTAAATACGTTTTCAATGACGCCTTTGTTTTTGTCGAACTGTTCGACAAATGCGTATATCATCGTTCCCTCCTTGCCGGGCTTGTGACCGGCTCGCGGTTTAGTGGGGCGCACATGAGTCACGCCCCATCACTCACCATGCTATGCTTACCCTATAATCTACGAAAATTTCACCCTAAAGTCAAGTATAAAATGCACAACGTCACAAAATACTTTTCTATACCCCCGAACCGTGCCGATAATAATGACGGGGCGCAACGTTTTGCAACGTTTTGCGAGTCACGCCCCGTTTTCGGCGTCGGTTTCTCGTCCGTCAGAACTCCTTCCCGAATATTGCCCGCGTGAGGTCATCGCAGTGGTCGAATATGTCGCGCCCGTCCTCCAGTGGCGCGTCAAGCGGCGCGTTGTGCGCCTCGTCGTAAGCGTCCGGCTCGTCGTTGTCGGAATCTTCGTCGGTCTCGAAGTCGGGCGCGTCCTCCGGCTCGTTATACCATGAGCGCGGCGGGCGGGTTGCCCCGCACTCGTGCAGGGCTGAATCTGCGTAAATAAGTTGTGCGTAGGCTTCGTTGCTCATTGCCCTGCCCTCCCTGTTATTCGTTAATTGGTGCGCATCGGCTAAGCGCGTCAAGAAAAGCGGTGCGCCCTTTTTCTTTGAGCCGTTCGGTTACGATTGCGATAGCTCCGGCGCGTGTCTTATTGCTATGCGAACCGCTCCATGACGGGGGCATGACAGAAAACCCGGTTGATGCTTCCGAGACAGCCCAATATTTACAATACTGTGCCATGCCGCGATGAACGAAAAACTTTCCCTCCTCGAATCCTTCGATTGTGACGGGGTATCCTGTTATTTCGCGCGTGGTTTGCTCTCCATCGTCGCTCCATACACGAACCTTGAATGTTGCGCGTTTCACGGCTTGCCCTCCTCGCGTTAGTTTCCTCTGACCATCGGCAAGCCCCGATCATTCCTAAAAACCGTTGCGCTGTACGGAATGGCCTCGTCGCTCCATCTGGTTCCGACAAGAATAACCTGTGAGCCGCGCTCCTTGCACACGGCCTCGAAGTCCTTGACCTTCAGATTGTTATTGAAAAGCCAGGTATCGCGGGAGAACTTCGCCGCCGCGATCCTCGATAGCGCCTTGACGTTGCAGTTAATCTGCTTGGCAATGTACATGGTTATATTCCCTCCATCGATGTATTGGTATATACTTTTTCTCCCGATAATTTAATACAAAGCTTTGCTATACCTGCTGTTGAAACATCTTTGATAGTGCGGGGCAACGTGGGTAATGTCATTATTTTAACCCATTTTGTATGTCCAGCCGCAGCCTCTTCCTTCGTGTCATAATCGGCCACAATAATAAAGAGGCCGTTATTGTAGTTCGGGTGAGCGATTGCCGTTTCATACGGCTTATCGGAGTCAGTCACAAGGCAAGTGTCTACGATTATACCATTCTCTTCGTACCTCGCAACCTTTCTTTCTTCATAATTGTCCATCATTGAGATAAATTCAAACATGGTTATATTCCCTCCATTCGATTCTGTCCAGTAGTTCATTGGTTGTCTTGCTTGCGGTTGACCACTCCTCGCGCGTCCAGTGCGTTCGGCGGTTCGCTCTCATGTGTGCGTTGCCCGCGTCTGCGCCGATAGCATAACACATGGCGCGTGTCAGGGTGATATGGTTCGGCACGGTCAGCCCTCCGTTGCTTTGCGGATTGCGGCGGCTATCTCATTTTCCACGGCATCG
>CAYMHL010000368.1:0-1841 GCA_964390205.1 uncultured Marinobacterium sp. | reverse complement strand
CGGAGGCATAGGCTCTGTCCAGGGGGCGATGATCGGCGGTCTTCTGCTTGGATTTATCGAGATAATGATAATAGCTTTCTTCCCGGCACTTTCGGGATACAGGGACGCTTTTGCCTTCGTGCTGCTGATAATGATACTTTTTGTAAAGCCTACCGGGCTGATGGGTGAAAAACTGGAGGACAAGATATGATGGAGAAAAAGACAAAGATCATTCTCAACCTCTCCCTGACCATTATGCTCGCGGTCTTTCTTTGGTGGGCACAGGGCAATCTCGACGGCTACAAGGTACAGGTGCTCAATCTGATAGCGGTCAACGCCATCCTCGCTCTCAGCCTGAACCTGATCTACGGGTTCACAGGGATGTTCTCGCTAGGTCATGCGGGCTTCATGGCTATAGGTGCCTATGTAAGCGCTATCCTGATCCTTCTTGCCGCACAAAAAGAGATGATGTACATACTTGAACCGATAATATGGCCGTTTTCCGTCCTGGAGGCACCTTTCTTTGTCTCGGTCCTGGCCGGCGGCCTTGTAGCAGCGGCACTGGGTCTCCTCATAGCCCTGCCCGTCCTTCGTCTCGGCGGAGACTATCTGGGCATAGCCACGCTCGGTTTTGCAGAGATAATAAGGGTCGTGTTCACCAATATGACCCCGGTAACGAACGGAGCTCTGGGGCTAAAGGGGATACCCCCCTACGCTGACCTGAAGTGGAATTATTTCTGGTGCATCCTTACCTTCTACGTGATAGTAAAGCTCCTCTCCAGCAACTTCGGGAACTGCCTGAAGGCCATACGCGATGACGAGGTCGCGGCAAAGGCCATGGGCATAAACACCTTCAAATGCAAGGCGATATCGTTTGCTGTCGGAGCTTTCTTTGCAGGAGTTGGCGGAGCGCTCATGGGAAGCCTGATAACTACGATCGATCCCAAGATGTTCAACTTCCAGCTGACTTTCAACATCCTTATGATAGTTGTTGCGGGAGGGCTCGGGTCAATAACGGGATCGATGGTCGGAGCGGTCGTTATTACGGTCCTTCTTGAGTGGCTCAGGTTTGTCGAGGAGACGATCGAGATAGGTTCTTTCGTGATCGCTGGCATCCCCGGGATGAGGATGGTCATCTTCTCAGTCGTCCTCCTTTTCATTATCCTCTACCGCAGGGAAGGGATAATCGGAGGCTACGAGTTCAGCTGGGACAGCGTGGTCAGACGCTTTGGAAACAAAAAGGAGGCCGAGTAAGATGGCCAGGTCCGTTCTCAAAACAGAAAAAGTGACGATACGGTTCGGCGGGCTGACAGCCGTCGGCAACTTTACCATAGATGTAGCCGAGGGAAGCATCTCCAGCCTGATCGGACCGAATGGCGCGGGCAAGACCACCTGCTTCAACATAATTACCGGTTTTTACACTCCGACCGAAGGCAAAGTCTACTTTATGGACAAAGATATAACCGGGATGAAGCCGCATGATGTCTGCAGGGCTGGCATTGCCAGGACATTCCAGAATATCAGGCTCTTTTCCGGAGGTACTGTCCTTCAGAACGTGATGACGGCATGCTGGGTGCGCCAGAAGTCGCCGTGGTGGACGGCACCGCTGATGCTCCCGGGTTTTCTCAGGGAAGAGTGCGAAATAAGGGAAAAATCGATGGAACTCCTGAATGCGGTCGGGTTGGGACACCTTTCAAAGGAGATAGCCACCGGACTGCCTTACGGAGCTCAAAGAAGGCTTGAAATAGCAAGGGCGCTTGCCACTGACCCCAAACTCCTGCTGCTCGACGAACCCGCAGCCGGTATGAATCCCCAGGAAAGCAGGGAACTCATGGATTTCATAAGGCAGATTAGAGACAGGT
>CAYMHL010000367.1:0-1846 GCA_964390205.1 uncultured Marinobacterium sp. | reverse complement strand
TAGCATTACGTCCCTGTTATGGTGATTTTTAACCCGGCGGCAGTTTCTGTCGGAGAAGGTCCAGCTATGACGGGGCTCCCAGCCAAGATTGGCAGACCTAAATTACCGCCGGGTTAATAACCCTTACGGCTGTTTGGTTATGCGCAGGTAAGGTAGTTTAGCGTCGATTTCGCCAAGCTTTTCCTTCGCTTCTTCAACATTCAGAGAAAGTGCCACAATGACATCATCACCCACTTCCCTGTTAGCACCGGTCGCGATCGGCACTTAGTAGGTTTCCTGGAGTGCCTCCAGCGCGAGCACCACTTCGGAAAAGTGACGGCTGATAGACATCGGGTACTTATGACTTTGGATCATCTCTCCTTCAGGTCTTCGTACTCACGAGCAACTTTTCGGAGTTCGGCCAATGCAGCAGCGGCATCTACATTTAGGTCGGACACACTGTCAATCCACGCCTTATCCATGCCTTCGGACAATTTCAGGAAATCCTGAGAGAATTCTGCGTTCTTACCATATTCAACAATGGTAACGCCCTGCTCACGCGCAAATTCTAAACCTTCATGATCAGTCTCCTCCCATGCTTTGCCAGCAAGTGCGGATAGTCTTTCACCAGAAACACTTATGATTGCTTCTCGGTCCTTAGGGTCCAGATCATCGAGAAACTCTGGGTTGATAAAAATTGAAAATGTGCCCATATACATACCACCAGGGATAGTTGTCAGAGACTTTGTTACTTCTGCTAAGCGCTGTGCTTTCTGTTGACCCGCAGGCAATAGAGTCCCATCCACTACACCCTGTTGCATCATTTCATATAGTTTTGTGGCGGGTGCAGATACCGGCACCGCACTCAGCCGTTTTGCAATATCCGCTTGCACCCCGCCACCAATACGGATTTTTTTATCCTTGATATCTTCAATACGCTCAATAGGAATGGTCGTCATCAGTTGGCCCGGACCATGGGTGAACATGCCAACCACCTCCAGTCCTGAAAACTCGTCTGCCCTGTTGAAATATTTTTGCTGCACTCTCCAAAGCGCAACTGAAGCCGCCTCAGCTCCAACTCCCATACCTGGCTGCTCTGCAACCATGGGTAGCCGGAAACGTCCGGGAACATAACCGTGATAGCTAAAACCAGCATCGATAACGCCGTCTTCAACCAGCTGAAAATAAGACTTCGGATGCCCCACATCGTATTCAATCTTTACCTTTACCCGCCCTTCTGTGGCCTCTTCAACCCACTTCGCCCAAGTCGGCCAAACAACCGAATTCTGCACAGACGTCGGGGGCAACCAGGTACCGACGACCATGGTCGTTTCCGCGCTCACCACGCCAACGCATCCTAGGCTTGCAATCAAGGAAAGGCCCACACCATATTTTTTTATTGTCTTAAGCATTGTGTTTCCTTTTTATTTTGGTTTTTTGGTGAAAGAACCACTTTCAAAAAGCTCAATAAGTTGAGCCAATTCTTCCCGCATACTCTTTTCTGAATTATGCGAAAAATTATTCTTTATCAGCTGCTTGGTTCTAATAGCGGATTCGGTTGGTAACAGAGCAAGCTCCTCTGCACTTTTCATTGCAGTATTGAAGGCTTCGCCATCCTCACACACCTCGTTTATGAAACCCTTTTCACAGAACCGATTCGCTTTCCAGGTTCGGCCAAGGACAAGCAACTCAGTTGCAATACAGTGAGTTGAAAAGTTTGGAATAATGAATGTTGCCGCAAACTCAGGACACAGGCCAAGGCTCGTAAACGGCATTTTGAAGAAGCTGCCTTGTCCCGCATAAACCAGATCGCAATGCAAAAGCAGCGTCACACCAATATCGACAGCAAAACCTTCAACAGCCGCGA
>CAYMHL010000366.1:0-1857 GCA_964390205.1 uncultured Marinobacterium sp. | reverse complement strand
TCGAATTGTGTATAAGTTTGATGCAAGTGAGTTTGATAAAATCCCTAAAACAGGAATGGTTTTCCAATATACCCAAGGACCTACTAGCCGGCATTGTAGTCGCCCTTGCGCTGATACCCGAAGCCATCGCCTTCTCGATCATTGCCGGTGTCGACCCCAAGATTGGCCTTTATGCCTCGTTCTGTATTGCTGTCATCATAGCCTTTGTAGGGGGACGGCCAGGAATGATTTCGGCGGCAACCGGAGCCATGGCCCTGTTGATGGTTACGCTGGTAAAGGAACACGGCCTCCAGTATTTGCTGGCTGCAACACTGCTGACCGGTGTACTCCAGATTCTGGCGGGCTTCCTTAAACTTGGGAACTTGATGCGCTTTGTCTCCCGCTCGGTGGTGACCGGCTTCGTTAATGCCCTGGCGATTCTTATTTTTATGGCTCAATTGCCCGAGCTGACTAACGTTACCTGGCATGTTTATGCCATGACAGCAGCAGGACTGGGCATCATCTACCTCTTCCCTTATGTGCCTGTACTGGGCAAAAACCTCCCGTCTCCCCTGGTATGCATCATCACACTGACCGCTGTAGCGATTGTGTTCGGCATAGACATTCGGACGGTCGGTGACATGGGTCAGTTGCCAGATACGCTGCCGGTTTTCCTCTGGCCGGAAGTGCCGCTAAATCTTGAAACCCTGATGATCATCCTGCCATATTCGGTAGGTCTGGCTGTTGTGGGGTTGCTGGAGTCGCTGATGACCGCCAACATTGTGGACGAGCTGACCGACACCGACAGTGACCGCAACCGTGAATGCAAGGGCCAAGGCATCGCCAATATCGGTGCCGGCCTGCTGGGCGGTATGGCAGGTTGCGCCATGATTGGTCAGTCCATAATCAACATTAAATCAGGTGGTCGTGGTCGGCTCTCCACTTTCGCCGCTGGTGTATTCCTGATTCTGATGGTTGTAGTGCTGGATGAGTGGCTGAAGCAGATCCCGATGGCTGCATTGGTAGCCGTCATGATCATGGTATCTATCGGTACCTTCTCGTGGGAATCGCTACGCGATCTTAAAAAGCACCCCATGTCGACCAATATCGTCATGGTTGTGACGGTTATTGTGGTGGTTGCGACGCACAACCTGGCAATTGGTGTATTCATTGGTGTTCTGCTGGCTTCTCTCTTCTTTGCCAACAAGGTGGGTCAGTACATGGCGATCACCTCCCGCAAGGAAGATACAACAGCTACACGCACTTACACTGTGACTGGGCAGGTGTTCTTTACCTCAGCCGAGAAGTTCATCGCCTCCTTCGACTTCAAGGAAGTGTTGGATAAGGTGATTATCGACCTGACTCATGCGCATTTTTGGGATATTACGGCCGTTGGTTCCCTCGACAAAGTTGTTATCAAGTTCCGGCGCGAAGGGGTGGACGTTGAAGTAATTGGACTCAACGAAGCGAGCCAAACCATCGTTGATAAAATCGCTATTCATGACAAGCCAGACGCCGTTGAAAAATTCATGTCTGGGCACTAAGGAGCAAAGATGAACAAGATCATTGCATGTATTGATGGATCACCCGCCGCGAACAATGTCTCTGCTGCTTCGGCCTGGGCTCAGCAGCAGCTTGGCGCCCCCCTTGAGCTGCTGCATGTGCTGGAAAAAACAGACTATCCCGCCGCAGGCAACATGAACGGCAACATCGGCCTTGGCACTCGTGAACACTTGCTTGAAGAACTGGCAGAACTGGACAATAAGCGCAGCAAATTGATGCTGGAGCAAGGGCGGTTGATGTTGGCAGAAGTCCGCAAACAAGTGGAAGCAGCGGGTGTGCCCAGTGAACAAATCAGCCAACTTCAGCGTCACGATT
>CAYMHL010000365.1:0-1859 GCA_964390205.1 uncultured Marinobacterium sp. | reverse complement strand
ACAGGCGCGCAAGGTTGTTCCTATCCAGACGGCCAAGGTGGATGAGCAGGAGCCAGAACCGGTCATCCCTACTCCCAAACCGCATCAGCAGGACGCCTTGCAGGCGTTGGCCAACAGCCGTGCGCGGGGTTTTTTCAAGGGCGTGGTCGTACTGGCCACCGGCATGGGTAAAACCTATCTGGCCGCCTTCGATGCCGCCCAGTTCGAGGCGGCGCGGGTGTTGTTTGTGGCCCACCGCGAAGAGATTCTGCTGCAGGCGGAGGAGAGCTTTCTGGCGATCCTGCCGCACAAGCGGGTGGGCCGTTATACCGGCAAACAGAAAGACGACGAAAGTGACCTGCTGTTTGCCTCGGTACAGACACTGGGGCGAGTGGCGCATCTGGAGCGCTTCAGGCCGGATTACTTCGATTACATCGTAGTGGACGAGTTTCATCACGCGGCCGCGGGCAGCTATCAACGCCTGCTGGAATACTTTCAGCCCAAATTCTTGCTCGGGCTGACAGCAACCCCGGATCGCACCGATGGCTCCGATATCCTGCGTCTGTGCGAGCAGAACCTGGTCTACCGCCGTGATCTTTATGACGGCATCAACGACCGACAGCTGTGCCCGTTCAGTTATTACGGCATCTTCGACAGCGAAGTGGATTACACCCATATTCCCTGGCGCAACGGTCGTTTCGATCCCGACAAGTTATCCACACAGCTCGCCACTCGTGGTCGTGCCAAACATGCGCTGAAGGAGTGGCAGGCCAAGGCACAGCAGCGTACGCTGGCGTTCTGCGCTTCGCGCAGACATGCCGATTACATGGCGAACTATTTCAACAAGGCAGGCGTACGCGCCGCCAGCGTGCATACCGAGTCGGACCTGACCCGCTCCGAGGCGCTGGAGCAGCTGGGCAAGGGGCAGCTGCAGGTGCTGTTCTCGGTGGACCTGTTCAATGAAGGGGTTGACCTGCCACAGATCGATACCGTGATGATGCTGCGTCCCACCGAATCGAAGATTCTGTTTTTGCAGCAGCTTGGCCGGGGTCTGCGCCTGAGCGATGGCAAGCAACGACTGGTGGTGCTGGACTTTGTCGGCAACCATCACAGCTTCCTCAACCGCCCCGAGATGCTGTTCGGTCCTGCCTTCGAGCACAAGCCCACACGCAAGCAGCTGATTGATGCAGCAAACAACCCTGCCGCACTGCTGCCGGATGGCTGTTACGTCAACTATGACCTGGGCTTTATCGAGTTTCTGGACAGCCTGACGGGCGATCAGCTCGATGCCCAGTACACCAAGCTGAAACAGAGCCTTAAACGTCGCCCCACGCTGACCGAGTTCTGGCACAGCGGCGCCAACCTGAGCAAACTGCGCAGTAACTATGGCTGCTGGTGGGAGTTTGTCGACGAGCAGGGCGACGCGAGCGCTGATGAGCTGCAGGTACTTGAACAACATGCCCAGTGGTTCCGTGATCTGACTATCACCCGAACCGCCAAATCCTACAAACTGGTACTGCTGCATACCCTGTTGGAGCAACAGGCGATCAGCCGCTCCGTGACACTGCAGCAGCTTGCCCGCTGGGCCAAAGACTGGTTCATGAAACATTCGCATTGGCAGGCTGATTTGCCACCGAGCCTGCAGCCGCTGGATCAGGTCAGCGACAGCCAATGGCTGAGCCACTGGCGCAAAATGCCGATCCATCACTGGTGTACCCCGGAGCAGGGCTCCAACATTGAATGGTTTGCCCAGGACGACCTGAACTTCCACTATCAGCACAGCCCGAATGCCGCCGACCTGCCCAGCTTCAATGCCATGACTGACGAAATACTGTCGTGGCGGCTGGATCATTACGCACAGAGCAAACTGCCCAGCCAGT
>CAYMHL010000364.1:0-1867 GCA_964390205.1 uncultured Marinobacterium sp. | reverse complement strand
GCGGCCTCGAGCCGCACCTTGGCGCGGCGCTGGGGCTGTAGCGAGGACGAACGCCCGGGCGCGGGAGGGAGCCTCCCGCCCGGCAGCAGGTGTGTGTACTGCCTTAAGTACACCTATCGATCGGCGCCAAAGACGATTTGGCCTACGAGGCGTTCGGGCATGACAGTCACGCTAATCCCTCCTAGTTCATTCCACGGCTCCTCGATGAGATGGAGAACGACGCTGTAACCCGCGTCACCTTGTTCCCGCACCGATGCCACCTGCACCACTCGGATGGGCAAGCCAAGGATCCGTGCCACGGCGACGCAAGCTGCCTCGGCAGCAGCCCGCTGCTGGCCCTCAAGGGCATCCCAGGGTGGGGAAGGTGGCACCACCTCCCTCGCCTGCGGCACCGGGAAGGTCCCCTCCACGAACGCAGGCAATCCGTCTTCGGTGATCACCATGATGTGCGCGGCTGCGCCTTCGTCTCCGGTGGGCAGCCGGATGGCCCAGTCGCGATCGCCGCCAGGGACCCCCTGGTTGGGCTCCCCGATCAAAGAGACGGCATCCGCGGGCACACCGAACCAGCCCGCGACCAACTCGCGCTCCTCTAGGAGAGCGCGCAGGGATATCTTCTCCTGCGTTTCGGGTGCAACTACCGACTCACTCCTCTGGCAACCCGCCAGCAGAGGGAGCAGCAGGAGCGGTGTCACGGCCCACGGGTAACGTGAGGACCTTCCCGGTCGTACCATCGATTATCACCTGTCTCCTCACAGTCATGCCGTGTGCGTGCGTCGTCTCAGCATCCACGAACCACACTGCCCCGCCTCCCGCCCAAGGTACGCTCCGAACGCATCGGCTGCGCGCTATGCTGCAAGGCACGTCGGCACCCATGCGTGCGTGTAGCTCCTGCAGCGCACAGTCGATCGCCTGTTGTTTGGTGACGGCTGGCGGCATGTGGCACGTAGCGTAGCCGGCAACGAACATCCAGAGTTCGCCAGTTCCACCATGCACCATGACGGTCACAAAGTCACCGGCCTCACTGCCGTCAGCACAAAGGGCCCGCCAGGTGAACAGGTAAGGCCCCATGGGCAGCTGTCTGGAGTCCGTCTGGGCTAGGTCCTCGCGCCACCTCAGGTACTTGGTGGCCGCATACGCCTCCGCGGCTTGAAGCGCCTCGTCCATCCCCATGTTAGAAGGCGATGAGGGCGCCGGACGGGAGAGTTGCGTCACGCAGAGCGAGCCCTCTACCGTTTGGACGCGGAATCGAATGTGAAGAGGATCGTCGGGCAGTTGCGCCCAACCTGCAGTGATCCCATTGCTGTCAGTTCGCAGATCGTATACCCGCGCGCCGGCGGCTGCCACGCCCAGAAAGTCGGCCAAGCAGCTCCGCACAGCGGCCTCACTCGGCTGGTAATCGAATCCGAAGAGCGGAAGTGCACATAGGGCAGTCAAAATGACCAGCTGCGTGTGACGGACCCAGGCGACATCCTCCAACCGCCGTTGCTGGAGCGCCATTTCACTCACCCCACTCTGCCGGCCGGAGATGGATGTCACTCGTGAAGTCGAACGTTTCTACACCACCGAACTCGCCCATGCCGGAATACCCCATCTCTGCAAGCGCATATCCGGCCGCTGTCGAAATGGTGTGTGCGGGGAATCGATGCGCATCGTCGTAGAACTCCTGGCAGAACTCCCAGAGCACCGATCTTGTGCACAGCGTGTGGAACCCGGCGACACAGCCAGCCCCCTTGTTGATCAGTTCTTCATGAAGCTGATGGGTAGGGCTAGCATGATCGCAGCCCATGGTGCAGCAGCCTGCCAACAGAAGGAAACGGAGGTTCTCGAGTGTGGGGAAATTCTTGTGTTCAATGTAGTACTTCCGCTC
>CAYMHL010000363.1:0-1876 GCA_964390205.1 uncultured Marinobacterium sp. | reverse complement strand
AGGGGAAAACTTGCTTGAACGGCTTGATGCTGACGTCGCGATAGACTCCGGCCTCGCGGTAAGGATCGGCTGCCGCCCAGTTTCGTGCAGCCTCAAGATCGACGAACTCTGCAACGATCAGCGAGCCGGTGAAACCCGCCTCGCCTGGATCGAGACTGTCGATTGCCGGATGTGGCCCCGCGAGCACGAGTCGCCCCGCATCCTGCAGGGCCTGGAGCCGTTGCAGATGGGCGGGTCTGGCCTGTAAGCGGTCGGGCAGGCTGTTTGGGTTGTCGGTTGCGATGATGGCGTAGAGCACGTCAATCTGCCTCCAAGGGCTGGGGGTCTTCTTTTATGTGGCGGGAGAGATAGATGGCTTGAGCGATCACGAATGCAATCGTCAGCCCCATCATACCGAAGAGTTTGAAGTTCACCCACACCTCCTCACGCGCTTGCGCATCCGTGCAGAGCCCCAGCAGGTCGTCGCTGAAGAGCGTGGTGCAGGCGGAGAGATCAACGCCGGATTGACCCGATGCGATGAGGAGCGCCTGATAGGCCTCATGGAAGCCGCTGCCGGCATACACGACGAAGAGGTTTGCAAGCCCTAAGAAAATGAAGAAACCAGTCCACAGCAGGTTCAGCCGCGACCAGATCGGCTTGGGCATCTTGATGGCGTGGCCCATCATGCGCTCAATCAGGGTGCGCTCACCGACCAGTTGACTGCCCAGAAAAACCGCAGCAAACAGCCAGTTGACTAGGGTTGGCTTCCACATGATAAAGATCGGATCGCGCAGCGTGACCGTGAGTCCGCCGAAGACGACTAGCAGCACCAGTGTGACCAGATGCATCGTCTCGACACGGCGATTGCGCATCCAATACCAGCCGACCTGCGCGGCCGCTGCGGCAATGGCCACGCCGGTTGCGACATAGATGCCCGCCACCTTATAGGCGAAGAAAAAAAGGATGACGGGAAAGAAATCAATCAGGAGCTTCATGTTGGGATTCCGGGCGTCTGGACGCCTCACTGAGCGCGTCCGGATCGTCGTTGTGTCGGGGACTCAGCCACCGGTGTGAGTGTGTGGCGCTTTGGCGGCGGCCAGCGCTCGGCCGGGCTGCGCAGAATAAGACCTGAATGCGTCTAGGGCAAAGCCTGATTGTGGTGAACCGAGACTGTGATGGCTCGGGGACGGCTTGTATAGTGACGCGCTGCTCAGTTTTCGCTACGTAGGGGATGGATGTGGAGCGCATAACAGCTTGGGTAAGTGCATTGAACGGCATCGTTTGGGGGCCGCCGATGCTGATTTTGATCCTGGGGGCGGGTTTTTTCCTCATGATCGGGCTACGTCTGATGCCGCTGTTGAAGCTCGGCTATGGCTTTCGGATGCTCTGGCGCGGCCGGACCAAGCAGGGTGAGGGCGACATCCCACCCTTTCAGGCCCTGACTACGGCTCTCTCGGCGACTGTCGGCACGGGCAACATCGCCGGAGTGGCCACGGCCATCTTCCTCGGCGGACCGGGGGCGCTGTTCTGGATGTGGTGTACGGCGCTGGTGGGCATGGCGACCAAGTACGCCGAGGCCGTACTAGCCTTGCACTACCGCGAGGTCGACAGCAAGGGCAACCACCTAGGCGGCCCCATGTATTACATCAAGAACGGATTGGGCGAGAAATGGCTTTGGATGGCGACCGCCTTCGCCCTGTTCGGGCTGCTTGCAGGCTTTGGAATCGGCAATACGGTGCAAGACAGCTGGGTCGCGCATGCCACCGAGAGCGCCTTCGGGGTTCCGCTTTGGATCACCGGCGTAATTATGGCCGTCTTTGCCGGTCTGGTCCTGATCGGTGGTATCAAGCGTATCGGTGAGGTCTCGGCCATGCTGGTGCCCTTCATGGCCTTCATC
>CAYMHL010000362.1:0-1878 GCA_964390205.1 uncultured Marinobacterium sp. | reverse complement strand
CATTACTTTCCCCTTAGTTGAGCAAAACTGATGCTGCCTCAGTGCCTATGGCAGGTCACCAGCTTAAAGATCCGGTTGAAAACAACCTATTAGCCTTTGGATTTAATCTCGTAAGCAAGATCGACAGGTGTCGCCGCAGCGGTGCGTTCCTGTTCTTCGTCACATTTATTCGGATCACCGCCACAGATGTCGCAGACAGTGTCCATACCAAGAGACGCCATGCCGCCACAGGATCCTGCGATCGGCTTGCGACCCAGCAAAACACCCACAGACATTGCGGTCACGATGAGCAGCAGTGCCGCAAACGTTAAAATCATTGTATCCATCATTACCTCCCAATGGATTACTGCAGATAAGGCGCGAATCCCGGCGTATGCCGGCTCACAAACCCTTGATCTGCCTTACTGATGAACAGAGCATTGATCCCCTGCTCAATGGCAAAATTGTAACCTTGTTCTTCACCCATCACCATCAGGGCAGTCGCCAATGCATCCGCTTCGGCACAGGTATCGGCAATCACGGTCACCGAAGCCAGTTGATGGCGTATCGGATAAGCCGTGCGTGGATCGATGGTATGAGAAAAGCGAACCCCGTTTTCTTCGAAATAATTTCGATAGTCACCGGATGTGGCCACAGCACCCTGTTCCAGACTGATAACCTGCTGAACCTCTCGGGCACCCGGTTGAGGCACCTCAATGGCAAGCCGCCAGGATTCATCGCCCGGCTTGAGCCCTTTCATTCTTAGCTCGCCGCCAATTTCGACCAGATAACGCTGAATGCCCTCAGCCTCGAGCAGCTCAGCCAACCGATCGACACCGTAGCCCTTGGCGATCGCCGACAGATCAATGTACTGATCGTGTTCCTTGAGCAGTGTCAGGGCCGTTTCGTCAGGATGCAGAAAACGGTAACCAACCCTTTCCCTGAGCTGGTCAATGCGAGCCTGTTCCGGCTGATGCGCAATGCGGCCATCGGGACCAAAGCCCCAGAGGTTGACCAGCGGGCCAACGGTGACATCAAAGGCACCCTCGGTACGCTCACTGATTGATTGCGCCAGCAGCAACACCTGCATCAATTCGGCACTTATCGGATGAGCCACACCGGGTGCAGCGCGGTTCAGCTGAGACAGCTCGGAATCATCGATATAGGTTGACATCTGCTGGTTGATCCGTGCCAGCAATACACCGGTTTGCTTGCGAATCGCCGCTACGCGCCTGTCATCCGTATCCACCCATTTGACGCTGAAACTGGTGCCCATGGTCAGCCCGTTGAAGCCGACGACCTGCTCTTTGTCAGCGATATTGCAAGCTGACAATCCCAAAACAAAAACGGCCAGCAGCGAAGCTGCCAGCCATTTCGTCAGACGTACCTGATAAGCCATCTATCAGCCACCGAAGTCGTCCAAGAGGATATTTTCAGGCTCAACACCCAGATCTTCCAGCATCTTGATGACGGAAGCGTTCATCATTGGCGGTCCACACATGTAGTACTCGCAGTCTTCCGGCGCTTCGTGATCACGCAGGTAGTGTTCGTACAGGACGTTGTGGATGAAGCCGGTGTATCCGGTCCAGTTGTCTTCCGGCAACGGATCGGAGAGCGCCAGGTGCCAAGTGAAGTTCTCGTTCTCTTCGGCCAGCTTGTCGAACTCTTCCACGTAGAAGGCTTCACGCACGGAGCGGGCACCGTACCAGAAGGAGATCTTGCGCTTGGAGTTCAGACGTTTGAGCTGGTCAAAGATGTGTGAACGCATGGGCGCCATGCCGGCACCACCACCGATGAACACCATCTCGTTGTCGGTTTCCTTGGCGAAGAATTCACCGAAAGGCCCGTACACGGTGATCTTGTCACCCGGCTTGAGGCTGAACACGTAAGAGGACATCT
>CAYMHL010000361.1:0-1883 GCA_964390205.1 uncultured Marinobacterium sp. | reverse complement strand
GGTCCGCTGCCTGACCCGGATCCGCCGCAAATACTTGCGGTGCTCCAGTGAGTACCCTTTTTTACTGTTCACTGCTGTTCAACTCCTTCCAAATCGCTGCGAAGTACTCGCGAAACCGAGGTGATTCCCTTCTTTTCATGGGCGATGAGTGGTTGTATTCCGGGCCGAAATCGATCACATGCTCACTTTTGACCCGCCCCGGCCTTGACGTCAAAACGATAACCCGATCGGCCATGCTGATCGCTTCTGCGATGTCGTGAGTGACCATGATCACGGTCTTTTGATGCTGACATAGGATCCGGCATACATCTTCCCCCACTGCCAACCGAGTCTGATAATCCAACGCGGAAAATGGTTCATCAAGAAGCAGCAAATCAGGCTCCGTTGCCAAAGTGCGGATCAGCGCCACACGCTGCCGCATTCCTCCGCTCAGCTGATGGGGGTAACTGTGTTCAAAGCCACTAAGCCCGTAATCCTTCAGCATTTGCTTTACTTGAGCGACACTTTCATCTGTCTTGCGGCGCATCACTTCCAGTCCTAAAAGCGCGTTGTCCAGAATTGTGCGCCACTCGAACAGATAATCTTGCTGCAGCATATACCCGATTTTTTGGGTCGTCCCCGTAATCGGGCTGCCGTCTAGAATGATTGACCCGGTGGTTGGTTTCATCAATCCGGCAATCAAGGACAAGAGCGTTGACTTGCCGCACCCACTGGGACCGACGATGCTGATGAACTCTCTGGGCTCAACCTCCAGGTTGAAGTCGCGCAAGGCTTCGATCTCGTCTTCCACCGTGTGGTATTTCAGGGACACGTTCTTTATCACTAGTTTGGCCATGGAATATCCCCCTTCCAAAAAGAATGCCCCGTGAGGGGCATCGCTTAGTTGGCCAGTGCCGCTTCTGCAATGGAGTTATCCATCAAATGATCAAAGGGAACAAACTCCAGCAGCTCTCCTGCGGCATGCATCACCTCCTGTAAAAAGCGGAATCCGTCTTCGGAGATGACTGGTGTTTGCTGCCAAGCTTCGATTGTCTTATAGTTGTGGATTGTGTTGATCAGGACCTGACTGTCGATTTCCGGGAAAAACGGGGCTACCACTTCCGCGATTTCCTCAGCGGTATGGAGGGCCGCCCAGATTTGGCCACGGTGCAGTGCCTTTGTGAACTTGATCAGCATTTCCCGTTTCTCGTTGAGCGTGGACTCTCGCGCATGGTAGACTGTGTAAGTAATCGGGTTTGCTTCAGCACCGAGCGACGCGACTACTTTTCCTCCACCCATCAGCTCAATTTGGCTCATGGCCGGCTCGAACTGGGCAATATAGTCGCCCACTCCTGCTTGAAACGCTCCCAAGGCTGCCTCGAAGGCGAAATGCGTCAGTATTTCCACATCGACGAACGGCTGGATACCATGTTTTTTCAAGACCCATTCCAAGACCATCTGAGGCACTCCGCCCAAGCGGGCGCCGATAATCGTTTTGCCCCGCACATTGTCCCAATGGAAGTTTTCATCCAAATCCCTGGTCATGAAGAAAGAACCATCTCTGCAAGTCAGCTGGGCAAACCCTACAATCCGTTCAGGCGACCCCTGCTGGTAAATGTACAGTGCAGCTTCCGGCCCGAAGAATCCAATATCCACCGAACCGGAAATCAGCGCCGCGGCTCCTTTGTCCGCACCCCAAGCCGTTTCCAGTTGGACGTCCAACCCTTCTTCCTCAAAATAGCCAAGTGCCAGGGCAATGTACTGCGGTGCATAGAATACCGAACGGACTACTTCGCTGAGCGTGACCTTTTCCAATGCTTGTGCTTCAGCAATACCGCCAAGAAGCAGCGCGACGGCCACCGCCAGACAGATGATCGTAATCCACCCCTGTTTTGACATCAAAC
>CAYMHL010000360.1:0-1889 GCA_964390205.1 uncultured Marinobacterium sp. | reverse complement strand
CAGGATGGGCAGCTGTTGCTGGTGAACGTCGGCAAACACGATGTGGTGTATTAGCCAAAGACCGTGAAAAGGCGCCCGGAGGCGCCTTTTGAGTCTGTTTCATCCTTGAACAACTCGCTGTGGATCTGTGGATCAACCTGCCAGGCAGGTTCGGTACAGCAGGCTCAGCCCATCCAGGCGCTGAACATCCAGACGGTTTTTTCCTGCTGGGTAATATAGTCGCTCATCAGGGTGGCAGTACCCTCGTCCTGGGCATCTCCGGCCAGCTCCATGATTTCGCGCTGCATGCCGATCAGGTTTTTGTAGCCTTCCAGCAGGCCTTTGACGCAGGTTTTGCCGTCATGCACGTTCTTGGCTTCCTGGATGCTGCTCTGAGCCAGGTAGTCGCTGAAGGAATGGATCGGTTGCTGACTCAGGGTCAGGATGCGCTCGGCGATCTCGTCCACTTTCAGCAGCAGGTCGTTGTACTGTTCTTCAAACTTGACGTGCAGCTCGAAAAATTCGGGGCCGCGCACATTCCAGTGGTAGCCACGCACGTTCATGTAGAAGATCTGATAGTTGGCCAGCAGTTCATTCAGGCGCTTGGCCAGCTGGGTGGATTTTTCCGTATCCAAACCGATGCGGTTGGTCTGCATGTGTTGCCTCCTTCGCGTTAAACTGTCGACTGTGTCGTTCAGACTAATACAGAGTTCCCTGATGAGTACATACTTTTCGGGACGACATGGCTGTCAAATTCATGTGACTTCAGATTAACGAGTGCTGCGCTGGACTGCCAAGTGAATTTCTATATTGTTGTCATTGAATCGAGCTATGATGACCGGCATGGCTGATCATTAACAAAACCTATCGCATCATTAGGTTTAATTAATTTCCAGTATTCAGCCATCAGGGCTAACATGGCCCCTGCTTTCAAGTGATCCACTTAATCGAGCCAAGGAGATATACACCAATGGGTATCGTTAACACCGAAATCAAACCGTTCCAGGCAACTGCGTTCAAACAGGGCGAGTTCGTTGAAATCACCGAAGCCGACGTTAAAGGCAAGTGGGCTGTATTCTTCTTCTACCCGGCCGACTTCACTTTCGTTTGCCCGACCGAGCTGGGCGACGTAGCTGACAAATACGACGAGCTGCAGAAGCTGGGCGTTGAAGTGTTCTCCGTGTCTACCGACACTCACTTCACCCACAAGGCGTGGCACGACACTTCCGAAACAATCGGCAAGATCAACTACTACATGGTTGGCGACCAGACCGGCACCATCACCAACAACTTCGGTGTGATGCGTGAAGGCCAGGGCCTGGCAGACCGTGCGACTTTCCTGATCGATCCGGAAGGCATCATCCAGGCAGTTGAAATCACTGCTGAAGGTATCGGCCGTGACGCTGACGATCTGCTGCGCAAGATCAAGGCTGCTCAGTACGTAGCCGCTCACCCGGGTGAAGTCTGCCCGGCGAAGTGGAAAGAAGGCGAAGCCACTCTGGCACCGTCTCTGGACCTGGTTGGCAAGATCTAAGCTTGACGATCAAGTTTCCCGTCGGTTGGCACTGATCGGCGGGATGTCACGGGATGCTGTTGCCCTGTCATACGACGTGTAACGACAGCATTTCGTACCGGCGCCGCCCTTTTGGGCGGCGTTTTCGTTTTTCGGTTCCGCTTGTCGACCGCGTTTATCGATTAACGAATCCTATCACCCCGTTAATTACGATTAATTTCACACGATGACAGCGACTGGCTACACTGGCCACATATTCGAGATGCGCCAGCCGCCGACCAGGAGATCCACAGGCGGACCGCCATTCGAGGACGTCGATTTTTAACGCACTTACAGGGATATACGCACATGTTGGATACCAATCTGAAGCAGCAGTTGAACACCTACCTGCAGAACA
>CAYMHL010000359.1:0-1898 GCA_964390205.1 uncultured Marinobacterium sp. | reverse complement strand
GATTTTCGGATCAGGCAGTAACTGACGATTCATGGGATCGAATTCCAGATCGAATAATAAATTTTGCTGACTCTTCACATATAGACCTTCAACAAATTTGTACACTATATCATATAATTCCTTGGCAATGGGTTGAGCATATTCTTGGGGAACTAAAACAATCCCCATATCCATGCCCACAGTGTATTCAGCTTCGTCTTCATCGTATTCAACATCTAAATTCTGGAATTGGTAATTTTCTAAAAATTCAGGCATCGTCAAAGGTTCAATAAAGTAATTCTTAGCCAGAACCTCGTATATCTGTCCATAGTGACTGTTATATTCTTGGGCTTCATAATTGTAGGCTTCATCAACCCTTTCTCCGAAATCATCTGGGTTTTCAATATCGTCAGCACTTATTTCTGCTCTTACCTGCAATCGATCATCGTTTATTTCCATTTCTAAATCACTAGCCCAGAAATACCTGGAACTTCTTATGATTTCTTTTATAGCTTCTGTGACGGACTCATTACGTTCTATTCCCTCTTTTTCTTTGGCAAGCTCTTGTCTTTTTGTTTTATATTCAGTTTGAAATTGCTTTTGTTCTTCATTAAGTTCCATTCCTTGTTCTACAAGGTTTGAGATCCTCTTCATTTGTTCATCTAACGCCTCCAGATCTCTGCCGATGCTCGGCTCCCAATATGATATGGAATCATATGGATTTCGAGTGATGTTGTCAGGCAAAACATTGTAATATGTGTAGTATATCGTGTGGTAAACGAGTAAACCCTCCATCCCCTCGGCTTCCACCGTCAAATCCTGATGTTTCAGTTTGGCGGCTCTGGGACGATATTGCTCAAGCTCATTCTCCCACATGTTCTGAACTTCATCTCCACCCTCTCCAGTATAGTCTGCGTATGTCCCCTGAGCATCAACACCGAAAAAATCCTCAAAAATACCGTCGTCTGTGCGGTCCGGATATGATCCGCCATATCTGTTCCAATCATCAACGTCCAATTCCCCCAAATTAAGATCCCCTATAAGATCCTGCTGAACACGATAGAAATAGTTTCTTAAAGTTCCATAGAATCCAGCAATGCTTTTTAGACCATAAATTCTATTGGTGGGAATGGCCAGTTCAACATTTGTATCCTGATGTTCATATCTGTTGAGTCTCATTCGACTTAGGGGAACAATTCCGCTATATCCAGTGTATCTGTCATCGTCTGCAAAAATCTCAGCATCTTGAAGATTGTCTTTTATCTCATCGTAATCTTCTTTTCCCACAACATATGCAATTGGACCTCCGTCCACAGCTTCCTGAAAAGCACAGTGAAAAGCATCATATCCGGTAGGATTTTTTCCCGGAGGAGAATGACATGAACCATTATAACCCCAATGATCGCCCATGCGCACAATATCAATCGGAGCACGAGAAACAATGATTACATAACCCGAATCCTCGTCCCCCTTCTCTTCCGCAGCCATCTGACGAGACCATTCGTCAGCATACTCCTTGCCAAGTTCTCTTTTGATTACTTTTCCAAGACGACTGGAAACTTCTTTGTCACCATATGATGTGCTGACAGTTTTGTAGGCAAGACCCTCTTCAACAGAAACTCGATATCTTGTCCCGCTCTGACCTTTTCCGTCTTCTAAACGATTGATGATTTCACGAAGCGCAGGATTGTACATGGGAATGACAATGCGCAATTTATCACCAAAAATATTGTCGAAACCCAATTCGCTGGGATCGTCATATTTTCGGACATAATCCAGGTATTTTTCCTCAAGCGCACGCTTGAAGAATTTGTTTGAGTACCAATTGCTCATACTTTCGCTCCGTATACTTCCAAAGCTATATCTTTGCCGTAAAATTGTTCCATGCAATTCCTGCATATGCTGCTGTTTAGCTGATA
>CAYMHL010000358.1:0-1898 GCA_964390205.1 uncultured Marinobacterium sp. | reverse complement strand
ATTGTACACAATGCCCCTAAGACTGCCGGAGAGTACGCACAAACGTAGTTTATTACATTCTGGTCATATTGCCCTAGACCAAAAATAAAACAAATTGTAGCAATTAAAAAATCATACCCTTGTGCAAACACTTGATGTGTTCCATCAGGATAATGTGTAAAATAATCCCATTTTAGAACGTGGGGATAATTTGATACAATGTACTGAATATTTCTTAAATGATACCACGGATCATTTCCGCCAAATCTTACAAATCCGTTTGATAAAAATACACTTGCTTTTGGGAGTGTTCGGATATAAAACGAAATTGCAAACGAAATCAGGATTCCAAAAATGTATTTAAAATTAGTTTTTTTTATATTCATTTATACCACCCATTAAACATCATCAATAGAAAACACAATCCCGCGACAATAAACTTCCCCATCCTCCATAACGTCAAAGGTTTCATGAGGGATTTTAGTTTCATAAGTCCAGCAAGGGTTCCCTTCATCATGCCACGTTGCTGTTATTTCTCTTGCTCTTGCAGAAACTTCCTTAAAATAGTTGCATTTAAATATACAGAAATCGCTTACTTCTTCACATGGAGCTTCTAGGACACCATCTTTTGTAATTTTCGTAGTTGCCCCCATGTATGCATCTATCTCGTCATAAATAGCCCCTCTAAACTCCATGAGGTCATCCGAAGCCCCAAACACAACAACAAGATTATTTTCTTTTGCTTCTATTTCTTCTTCTCTAGTTATTTCGTTGCATATTACTCTGCCATTTAATTTATCTGCAAGTTCTTTTATATTCATTTATACCACCTTAACACGTTTTAATAGAAACTCTAATACATCCATATTTATCTGCAATTTCCTTTAATTCATCATGAAACGTAACGCATATTTTATTAATTAGTTCGTCAGTATCGTTGTTAAAATCTTCTTCGGTTAACATCATTTACCACCTTTTATATTTTTCAACTTAAATCAATCGGCATCTTATTTATATCAATATCATAATATACCGTGTTTCCATGCAAATATAAACTATTCATTTCATAATTTGTATAATACTCTTCTGTTTGCGTTTCTGTATTATCTGTAATGTCATAATCACATACTACCGCACCACAAAATAACAGTGCAATGAATGCGTATAATATCATTTTATTGTTTTTCATACTATATCACTCATTAACATTAATAACTTTTTCTCTTCATTAATTATTTACTCTTTAATGTACTTAGAATATTAAAAATGTTTGTGTGTAAATAACTGATTACAGTTAAGTTTAATAATCATTGATGTATATTTATTATCATAGCTTTAATAGGTTTACATTCAGGACAGAAGATTATAAAGAATAAAAATAAGAAAGGATTTAAGATCACGAGAACCCAAACAGCTAAGCAAGCTTATAACGCCATTGTTAAAAAGTACGGGAAGGTTATTCCCAATGCTAAATATTTTCATGTGAGTAAAGGGGAATGGAGAAAATATAGTTTGAGTAATGATAAGAAAAGAACCGGAAAAACTACAAGTGATATTAAAAAGTGGAGGAAACAACCACACAAATTAGATTATAAAGGAATCGATACAAAAGAAAGTAAGAAAACGTTACCGGTTTCAATGATAAAAAAACCTTCTAAACCCAAAAGACGGACTACGAAAACTCAGAAAATGAAAGGTGAACCAGTTTTGAAAAATGTTGAAAGCCCATTGCAGAAAAAATCATCGATGAAAAAAAATTCTAATAAAAAAAATGAGTTGAAAGTATTAAAAGCAAGAAGAAAAGAACTTATAGAAAATTATGGAAGTCGTGGACAAAAACACCATTATAGTTCAGTTATGGGCGGTTTAAATCCTGCTTCGGTAGAATTGGATAATGTAAGAAAAAAAATAAAAAAATT
>CAYMHL010000357.1:0-1900 GCA_964390205.1 uncultured Marinobacterium sp. | reverse complement strand
TAAAATTAACAAAAATTCACCGCCTCCGATAGGGGCGGTTTAGTTCAACGGTTTGGCTATGGCAAGTGCGGGATTTCAAGGCACTTCCTTGTCGGATTGACGAGAAGTTTATTTAATGTAATTACTTTCATATTAGCACTTTACCCCGCATTTGCTATAGCCGTTGTTATGGGCATAGTTTTCTTTTTCTTTTCTGTTCGGGTGTTTCAATTTAATGTCTTTCCCTTTTATCTTAATCGGTGAATTTTCAGTTAGATAGTCATATAATTTTTGAGATTGCTCTGGTGTCAATTTTAAAGGTCTTGAGTTCATTGATTTCTTACCATTCTTGTTCTTTGCCATAGAATTTATCAAATTTTCCGTAGAAATTCCTTGTTGGACAAAAAATGGAATTAGGTCGATTAATTCTTTATTTCTTGTTTGAGGTTGGAAGCTTTTTTCGCTGTCCGCTTTTAAAGTATATCTTCTTCGTTTTTTGAATAAATGTTGATTAAACGGTGGATTTACCCATTTATAATGGTGGTCAAAAGTCTGTTCATTATCAACAATAAAATCTGTTGGTTGAATATGGTTAGCGTTTTCCCAATACTCTTTCTTGGTTATTACAAAAACACAGTCGCACAACAATTTTGTAAAATTTGGATAAGTGTCTCCTGTAACCCAAAACAAAACATCTTTTGGCTCAACTCTCAATTGAGTAATATGGCAGAAGGAATGCAAAAACTGGTCGTTCCATAGATAGGGGTCTTGATTATCAGAAAAACTATCGTGATAAACTTTCAGGTTTCCTATCTCGGAAATTTCTCGTTTCGGGTGATAAACTAAATAATCCATAGTAAAAAAACGAAGTGTGGCGGAAATCGCCACACTTCATTTGAGTTTTAATTTTGCATTTCTAATGCAGCGTTGGTCATTTTCGTTTGAATTTTCATCATACGCTGAATTTGCGTTGTGCTTAATTCATTATTGGTTTGAGCTTTAGCCATACTTGTTTGCAAGGCAGTAGCTTTTTCCATCATTGCAGGATATTCTGACAATGCACTATTGTCGCCTTTCATAGCTTTTTTGTAGAACTTTATATACTCGTCAACATATTCTTCATAGTCGTCAAGCATTTCGTCCCAATCTTCGCTGCCACTTGAAGCGACCGTTTCTTCAACATTTTCATCATCATTGTCATAGTCGGTCTCGCTAACAGACGAAGAGGAAGAAGCACTACTTGTAATATCTGCTTGGGTTATCTCAAAATTTTCAGTTTGTTCCATAATTCGGGCTTGCTTTTCTTCGCTTGAAAAGTAACTCCATTCAAATGAGATTGTCGCAACTTTCCCTACTTCTGAACTCAATAAGTCTTCAACTTTACCCCAATCACTCATTGTGGCAGGTGAAAAGTCTAATCCAATATCAGGCACAGCTGCTCCTGACTTGTCAATCGGAATAAGCGAAAGATTACCCATTTTCGGACTATTTATTCCAACTGATTTTATTAATTCAATTTTGATTGGAATAATCACTTTATCATCAACAGTTTTCATAATATAGTCACCGTCAACTACTTTGATATATTCACTTCCATCGCCCGAAATAGCTATATCGCTGGCTTTAATGGTTTTCTCTTTGATTGTGTTACCACCACAGGCGGATAAAAGGAATACAATTCCAATTGCTAATGCAACATTTAATTTTCTTAAATTCATTTCTAATTTGTTATTCGTTTGTCTTACTCATAAGGCTTTTCAGAATCGCCACCGTTTGATTGGTTCAGGTCTCCAATTTTTTGAAGCCTTGAATATTAAGGTGGATCTCTTGTTTGTTTCATACCGCTCGGTTTTTTTAACTTGTCCATAACGGATGGCGGTATGAAATCGTTGGGGATTGCGGGCTAATATCCTGTCCAGTT
>CAYMHL010000356.1:0-1913 GCA_964390205.1 uncultured Marinobacterium sp. | reverse complement strand
GGTATTTCTCAAAAGCTAAAGAACAAAATTACAGACATCAACGTCCAAAATACACATTTATTATTCTGTAAGTCCATTTATAACCAAAAAATAGAAAAAAGTGACAAGGACTTTTTAGAGAAAGAATTAAAAACCTTGCGAGACAAAAGGCAGGTTGATTGGCATATGTATAAAACGCATATCGATTATGCCATTGTTTCTTATGTTTTAAACAAAAACTCATTTACAGAATATCTTAAGCCACAAAAGGGACATCCGTTTAAGTATTATAACGAGCTTGGTTTGTATTCTGCTTTATTTAGAGATTTTGTTGAAATGCTAAGAAGTAAGAAAAAAATAGAAGCGATTGCGCGAGATTATATTCGATATATCAATTTTTATACCGAAGGAGCTTATAACGGAAAATATCTAGGTGTTGATATTTCCTTTCTTTGGTCTTACATCTTCGTAAACTCTAATGAGAGTTTAGAGAATCTGCTAAATGTAAAAAGCACCTTGATAACGGAGGAAAACAACATTGTCCCCTTTAGTTTCTCTTTGAAATTACAAAAACTGAATCAAGAACTTTTTGTGAAATTAACAAACAGGAGTGAATTACAAATTTTTGAAAGTAAATTAAAGGACTGGGACGATGATTTTCCTTCGTACGTAAGCCATTGTTTTTATCTAGCCTCATTTTTCGCAGATATAGATAAACGGAAAGCTATAACATATATCGCAAAGGGTATTAACGAAGGCATGGTAAGGCATGGTTGGCGAAAAGATCATATCGTCAGTTATTTGCTGGTGGAAGCTCTTGAAATGCTTTGGAGGAATAATTGGGCTTCTCAAGGAGAACTTAAAGAATACACAAAAAGAATCTTTGAACTCGCATTTCGTGTAAATGAAATTACAGACGGCAAAGGAACTTGGCGAGGTCCCTATAATGTTATTGATTTAGCGTCTAAATACGACATTGACCTCGCCATTGATCTAAAAAATGATTTGAAGAAGAAAAAAGGAGAGAGAAACTTTTCAAATTCGGCAATATCATCAATTCTCGCCGGAAAAGTAAGGCGCGGCCTATCTCTTGAAAAAATTGAAGAAGAGATGAGCGAATACAAAAAAGATTACAGATACGACAGTAAACCAGATCCTGATTACTACGAACAAAAATTCAAAATCTATTTAGCCATTACGAAAAGCGATTTTTATACCAAGGGCGAAAGAAAAAAGGCATTTGAGAGCGCATATCAGCAAGTTGAAGAAATGAAGAAACAAGAGCTCGATTATTTTTTGAGAGATATTGATTTTAAAGAAATTAAGCAGGATTTTGTAAAACTTTGCAAAAAGTATAAAAAAGAAGTAAATGTAACATTTGATGAAAAAGAAGAATATCGTCAAAAAACAAAGATCTCAGAGGTAGATTTTATAAAAGAATTGAAGAAAGCAAAAACCAGGCAGAAAATCACTGGTTTATATAGAAAACTTAATAACTACAATAACGGTATTGTACTCACTAGTTCTGAATCATGGAAACTACTCGTAGAAAAAACATATTCGGTAAATGAAAATATCAAACCATTTATTGAGCTGTTAAAGAAAAACAGTTTTCCTCACACGGATTGGTTCACATCCAATTCAAAATATTTTCATTTAGGACTTGGCGCTGCATTGGAAAATATAAACACAAAAGAAGAAACAATGAATTATTTGTTCGGCAAAACGACTGGGCATGGCGGATTTGTGAATGTGATGAAAAGTTATGAAGTTATCGGAAATCGAGAAATGTGCCTTAAATTATTCAGGCGTTATTTACGATTTTGTGATTTTCTTGTGAATTGATAAGTAGCGAAAGTGGCGCGCCAACTTCGTTGGCACAAAAAATAAAACTGGCGAAAAAAAGGCTTCAAATCGGGCGAAGCCCGAAAAGC
>CAYMHL010000355.1:0-1929 GCA_964390205.1 uncultured Marinobacterium sp. | reverse complement strand
CTGACCACCGCATCCTGCAGCGCCTGCTGGTGCACGTTGCGCTTCAGGATCGGCAGGCAGAACAGGTGCGGACGAATGCCGCCCACCAGCATATGGTTACGGTTATAGGCCAGATGCTGCACGGTGATGGTCGCGCCCACGTTATCGCCATGCGCATTGACGAACTCGGCGGCATCTTTAGTCGTGATATGTTCCACCACCAACTTCATACCGGGATGACGGCCTGCCAGCGGGGTCAGGATCTCATCCAGGAACTGCTTCTCACGGTCGAAGATATCCACATGGTTATGCGTCACCTCACCATGCACCAGCAGCGGCATGCCCGCTTCGGCCAGCGCTTCGCAGATCGCATCCAGCTTGCCCAGATCGGTCACGCCGGAATCCGAATTGGTGGTCGCACCGGCCGGATAGAGCTTCACCGCCGCCACCTTGCCGGTGGCTTTCGCCGCGGCGATCATCTCCGGTGTGGTGTTGTCGGTCAGGTAGAGCGTCATCAGCGGATCAAAATCACAGCCTTGCGGCGCCGCCGCCAGAATACGCTCACGGTAGGCCAGCGCCTGCTCGGCATCGGTCACCGGCGGCCTCAGGTTCGGCATTACAATGGCGCGGTGCATCTGGCGCGCGGTGGCCGGCACCACATGCTGCAGCACCTCGCCATCACGCAGATGCAGGTGCCAGTCGTCAGGGCGGGTAATCGTCAGGCGGTCAGTCATCAAAGTGTCCCGTTATACAGTTAATGTGCGCGGTTCGATGGTGCCAGTATACCGCATAGGGGCGGGCAGGTGCCTAAGGTCTAATCAAGGATGCATTGTCGGGCATTGCAAACAGTCGCTCTATCCGTATGATTAGCCAGCTCGCTGAGTAAAGCGAGGTTAAGGGAAAGCTGGTATCATTTCGCGGTTATTGCGAACACCGGTCTAAAAAGACCGGATGGATACCACAGACAAGCAGGCGACAGGGGTGTTGAGGATTGCCCGAAATGTAACCTCCGGGCGGTAGCGTGTCTGAAAGGCTCACAACGGCAAAAGGAACTGCCCACATGCACATCGACCACCACGGCGCCCGCGATGGCGTCACCGGCTCATGCCACCAGCTGCACATTGATGACACCAGCAGCCTGCTGATCGACTGCGGCCTGTTTCAGGGCGGTGAAGCGGGCAACGGCAACAGCAGCGAACGCCACAACATCGACTTTGATATCAGCAGCGTCCGGGCACTGATCGCCACCCACGTCCATATCGACCATGTGGGTCGCATCCCCTGGCTGCTCGCCGCCGGTTTTGACGGGCCAATTATCTGCTCGCAGCCCTCGGCCAAGTTGCTGCCGTTGGTATTGGAAGACGCCTTCAAGCTGGGGATCAGTCGCGACAAAACGCTGGTTGAACGTTACCTGAAGCAGATCGAGTCGCGCCTGGTGGCGCTGCCGTATAAACAGTGGTTTACGCTGATCGATACGCCGGAACACACAGTACAGATCAGGCTGCAACGCGCCGGGCACATTCTCGGCTCCGCCTATGTCGAGGTCGACGTCAGCCAGCCCGGTACAAAACAGAATACCCGTGTCGTATTCTCCGGCGATCTGGGTGCCAGCCATACGCCGCTGCTGCCGGCGCCGAAAGCGCCGCACAAGGCCGATATTCTGGTGCTGGAAAGCACCTACGGCGATCGCAACCACGAAAGCCGCGCCACGCGCAAACACCGGCTCAAGGCCGCCATCGACCGGGCACTGCACAACAACGGCACCGTCCTGATCCCGGCCTTCAGCATCGGCCGCACCCAAGAGCTGCTGTACGAACTGGAAGAGATACTCAACGGCGAACTGCCGGTGATCCTCGACTCGCCGCTGGCATCGAAATTCACCGCCGCCTACCGCGAGCTGAAGCCCTTTTGGGACGACGAAGCCCACGCCCGGCTGAAGCAGGGCCGCAA
>CAYMHL010000354.1:0-1930 GCA_964390205.1 uncultured Marinobacterium sp. | reverse complement strand
ACGGTGCCAGAGTGGCTTCGCCTTCTTTCCACTTCGCCGGGCAGACTTCACCCGGATGAGCGGCTACGTACTGGGCAGCTTTAACCTTGCGCAGCAGGTCGTCAGCGTCACGGCCGATGCCTTCAGCGGTGATCTCAACAGCCTGGATGATGCCCTGCGGATCGATCAGGAAGGTAGCACGGTCTGCCAGGCCCTGACCTTCACGCATCACACCGAAGTTGTTGGTGATGTTGCCGGTCTGGTCGCCAACCATGTAGTACTGGATCTTGTTGATGGTTTCAGAAGAATCGTGCCACGCCTTGTGGGTAAAGTGAGTGTCGGTCGACACGGAGAACACTTCAACGCCCAGCTTCTGCAGCTCTTCATACTTGTCAGCTACGTCGCCCAGTTCGGTCGGGCACACGAAGGTGAAGTCGGCCGGGTAGAAGAAGAATACAGCCCACTTGCCTTTAACGTCGGCTTCGGTGATTTCAACGAACTCGCCCTGTTTGAACGCAGTCGCCTGGAACGGTTTGATCTCGGTGTTAACGATACCCATGTGTGAATCTCCTGAATGTCTAAACACTGGCTTAAAAATCTGAAAGCCATGTTAGCGGCTGGATGATGATGTTAGAAATTGATCATAGCGATAGATGCAATAGTTAATCGCTATAATTAGTCATCAACTCTCCTGCGTACCTCTGCATCAATCGACAGCCGGATCTCGCGCTGTCACTTATTAATTGATATTGAGTACATGTTTTGAAACCATACCCGCCCGGTGTTTCCACAAATGACCAACCCAATGCCATTCGAGGAGGAGAGACAAGGTGAAGCGGGAACGAGACGAATCGCGGCTGCGATCACTGCTGGGGCTGGGAGACAACACCACCAGCCATGCGGAAAAGCTGATCTCCGGTCTCGGTGCCATGCTCAGCCTGGTGTTGGTCTACTTCATTTCACACTGGTATCTGGAATCCCACAGCGGTGCCCTGATGGTCGCCTCCATGGGTGCCACGGCGGTGTTGCTGTTTGCCGTGCCCCATGGCGCCCTGTCCCAACCCTGGGCAGTGCTGGTGGGGCATCTGATGTCGGCCGCCATCGGCGTCACCTGCCAATGGCTGCTGCCCGACCAGTCGCTGACACCGGCACTATCGGTGGGGCTTGCCGTTGCTGCCATGCATTATCTGCGCTGCATCCACCCGCCGGGCGGTGCCACGGCCCTGACCGCCGTGATCGGTGGCGATGCCATCCATGCGCTCGGCTACACCTACCTGCTGACGCCGGTACTGATCAACCTGATCGGCATGCTCGGGGTCGCTTTCCTGTTCAACGGACTTTTCCCCTGGCGCCGCTATCCCGCCGTGCTGGCGCGGCGTCCGGCGGCCGTTGATCACACTCCGACGATCCAGCGCCACGGCAGCATGCTCAGCCATGAAGACCTGGCAGCGGCTATGGAGCAGATCAACTCCTATGTGGATGTGACCTCGGAAGAGCTGGCCGAACTCTTTGATCTGGCGGTCGAACATGCTGCCAAGACGCAGCAACAGGACGTCAATCTGGTGATCGGCGGTTACTACAGTAATGGCTTGCCGGGACGCCAGTGGGCGGTGCGCCGCATTGTCGAAGGTCCTGAAAACATCAACATTGGACAGGGCTACTTGACGTTCAAAACCGTAGCCGGTGCCGACACCGGCCACGCCGGCCAGGCCACACTGGCGGAGTTTCGGCAGTGGGCGAGCTTTCCGGTGGAGTTCAGCGGCGAGCGCTGGGTACGGGTGGCGGGTGAGCGATATCCTGAAAATATGGAAAAGTGATTGCGAACAGGTCAGTCATCCTGGCCTTCTTTGCAATAGGAATATCGACCGCTTTGGGTATACTCGGGAGAGTTTGAAAGGAAGTGACAGCAACAAGGGACGGTTATGCCAAAGCACACCATCGCACATTACCA
>CAYMHL010000353.1:0-1931 GCA_964390205.1 uncultured Marinobacterium sp. | reverse complement strand
TGCCGATCCTGAAGCGCAACGTGCACCAGCAGGCGCTGCAGGATGCGGTGGTCAGCGGCAGCAGTAAGTTCTTCCTCGGCACCGATTCTGCCCCACACGCCAAGGGTGCCAAGGAAAGCGCCTGCGGCTGCGCCGGTTGCTACAGTGCCTATGCCGCCATCGAGCTGTATGCGGAGATTTTTGAAGACCTGGGCGTGCTGGATAAGCTGGAAGGCTTCGCCAGCCACTACGGTGCCGATTTCTACGGCCTGCCGCGCAACACCGATACCATTACCTTGGTGAAGCAAGACTGGCAGGTGCCGGCGGAGATGCCATTTGGCAGCGATATCATCGTGCCGCTGCGTGCCGGTGAGACGCTGAGGTGGAAGCTGGAAGGCTGATTCCCTGGCTAAAACCATGCTATTATCAACACCCTTAATCGCACGATAGAGGGTGTTGTTATGAGTGTTATCACCGCCAATGAGCTAAAGACGAAAGGTATCTCCTCGATCGCGGCCGCTTTATCCCAGGATGGTGAGGCACGCATTTCCGTTAGGGGCAAGGAGCGCTATGTGGTCATGGATATGGAAACCTATAACCATCTGCGAGAGCTGGAACTGGAAGCGGCCCTGCATGAAGCGCGACAGGAACTGGCCGACGGCAAAGGCATTCAGGAATCAGTCGAGCAACACATGGCTAGACTCAGGGATGAGCCTGCATGTGGCAGCTAATCTACACCCCTGCCTACAACAAACGGGCGGCCCGATTCCTGAAGAAGCACCCGGAACTCGCTACCCAATATGCCAAGACACTGCAACTGCTTGAGCTGAACCCTCAGCACCCTTCACTGCGCCTGCACAAGCTGCAGGGGCGTCTGACGGCGTTGCACTCTGTTTCCATCAATATGAGCTATCGCATTACGCTCGAATTTTTGATTCAGGATGGGCAGCTGTTGCTGGTGAACGTCGGCAAACACGATGTGGTGTATTAGCGCTTGCACAGGAACCGGCTAATCAGCCGGCTCCAATCAAGTGGCGGGCAAAAGCGAACAGGTCGTGATGGAAGCGACCATTGATCACGTCCATGATCCGCGCAGATTCTATATTCAGGTAGTCATGTACCAGTGCATTGCGCATGCCGATCACTTTGGACCATTCCAGTCTACTTGCGTCCTCGCCCTGCTGTCGCAATAGTTCGAATGCCTTGCGTGCATCACTGGGTACTACCTGCCCTTTGCTTTTGATCGCCTGCTTGGCCGTACCGATACAGGCTTCTATCAGCAGTTGAAGGTTCCGCTCTGTTGCACGGTAAACCAAAGGCGTGAACTGGTTCGCTGCGGCCAGTGCTTCAATCTCGGTAAACTCTTCCTCAAGTCGGGCAAGATGTTCGCGCATGGCATCGCAGTAGATTTCATCCGAAATGACGCCGGTGATACTCATGGTCAATCTCCCACATTGAGGTAATCCGGTTTTCTTCCTTGGCCAGACGCAGACTGTCTGTGACCAACAAGGGCTGTCCGGTCGTTATGATACCCAGTGCCAGCGGCAAGGGAATGTGGTTGATGTCGACAACCGATATTACGCCATCATCAACCCCTAAATCATCAGCCCACTCCATCGCCAACAGCTCTGGCTGAAGACGCCGATCCCAAAGGCTTTCCGGAAACCGGTTGAACGCCACTGCGAGGTCATAGTCACTGTTGATCTTCGCCGTACCCTTGGCACGAGAACCATAGAGCCAGAGCACAGCCACATTGGTGTTATCACGGGCAAGCTCGACAATACGGGACAGAATAGTATCCTGTGATAATTTTTGGCTGGACAAAGCACAGCACTCCAGGTGATCGAAAGACGAACTCACTATATCACCGACTTGCATACGCTTGCGTGATTCCCGCTTTAGTGAACTGACCTGCACATGAAAAAGGCGCCCGGAGGCGCCTTTTGAGTCTG
>CAYMHL010000352.1:0-1939 GCA_964390205.1 uncultured Marinobacterium sp. | reverse complement strand
GTATTCCGCTCCTTCTGGATTCAGCGTGAGCAGATCGAGGAGATCGTTGATGACTGGCACGTGGTGGGCCTGGCCGGTACCGGCAGCAAGAAGCTGGTGATCAAGGATGTATTCATACCCGCATACCGCAGCCATGTGATCGGTGCCTACGATCAGGAATCCCACGGCCATGTGGAAAACCTGTTCAAGATGCCGTTCTTCTACGTGTTCTATGCAGCGGTGTCCTCCGTCATCATCGGCATGGCCCGTGGCATGGTCGATCTGTATGTGGAACACATGGTGCCGCGCCAGAACCTGAACCAGGCGGTGGGCGCTGCGGTCAACGATCCGTTCATCAAGGGCAAGCTGGGCGAAGCATTCGCCAAGATCACGGCGGCTGAAGCCCGCGTGCTGTCCAACACCGATGAAGCCTGGAGCTACGCTTCCCGTGGCGAGCTGGTGCCGACCGATGTGCGCGTGCGCCACTTCGCCACCAACCAGTTTACCGGCGGTGACTGCTTCGATGCAGCGCACATGATCTTCAAAAAGACATCCACCCGAGGTGTCTGGCTCAACAACCCGATGCAGCGCCAGATGCGCGATATTCTGGTCGGTGCCAACCATATCACCCAGAACCAGGACAACATCGGCGATCTGCTCGGCGGTCAACTGCTGGGCAACCCGCTGCCTCAGCCAAATCCTTTTGGCGTCAAGGGATAAGCCAAACCCGTTTGGCGCCAAGGCCTGAACCAGTCGCTGCCTGTGACAACGGCAGGCAGCATCTGTACCCATAACAAGAGAAACCGCCATGAATCAGCACATCAACCAGCTGCTCGACTGGACACCCAACGCCGAGCTGAATGAACAACCGATGGTCAGCGCCGAAGAACACTGCCGCGGCATGCGCCACTTCGCCATGGGTGTCAGCACCATCACCAGCGGTGACGACAAGACCCGCGCCGGTCTGACCGCCACCGCTGTCTGTTCGGTCACCGCCGACCCGCCCCGTCTGGTGGTATTCGTCAACAAGGGCGTCTATGCCAGCGAACTGATCCTGAAAACCGGCGCCCTCTGCGTCAACGTGCTGGCGGGTGAGCAGGAAGACGTTGCCAAGGCCTTTGCCGGCATGATCAAGGAGGTTCAGGGCGAAGCCCGTTTTGAATACGGACACTGGGACACGCTGGCCACCGGCGCGCCGACGCTGCAGAACGCCTTGGCCAACTTCGACTGCCGCGTGGTCAAGGTGTTTGACGAGAGCACCCACCATGCTTTCCTGTGTGAAGTGCTGGGAATGCGCGATCGAGAAGATGGCGAAGCGCTGATCTACCTCAACGGCGGCTTCCGGCAGATTCCGCAGTAACACTGCCCCCTATTACGCTCACCCTGGCCCATGCCGGGGTGTACTGCTTTAAGAGACTGGAGAATTGAATGAGCATCAACATCACTGAAGCCGACAGCAGCCGCTTCATCGACATCACGCTGGATGGCCAGCCGCTCAAACTGCACTACAACGACTGCGGCGCAGGCAGCGAAACCGTGGTCATGCTGCACGGCTCCGGCCCCGGCGCCAGCGGCTGGGCCAACTTCAACCGCAACATCGAGCCATTAGTGGATGCCGGTTATCGTGTGATCCTGCTGGACTGCCCGGGCTGGAGCAAAAGCGATTCCATCGTCTGCACCGGCTCGCGTTCGGATCTGAATGCCCGAGCCCTGAAAGCCGTTGTGGATGCACTGGGGCTGGACAAAATCCATATCCTCGGCAACTCAATGGGTGGCCACAGCGCCGTGGCTTTCACGCTGGAAAACCCCGACCGTGTCGGCAATCTGGTGCTGATGGGCGGCGGCACCGGTGGTGCCAGCCTGTTCACCCCGATGCCGGCAGAAGGGATCAAGCTATTGCAGGGTCTCTACCGTGAACCGACCATCGAGAACCTGAAGAAGATGATGGCGGTATTCGTTT
>CAYMHL010000351.1:0-1972 GCA_964390205.1 uncultured Marinobacterium sp. | reverse complement strand
GCCACCAGGCCTTCAAGTTCAAACAGTTTCTGGCTCATGTTCTTGTCCTTGTATTAGAGCGTTTTCAAGACAGGGCGCCCACAGGACGCCTTTATCGTCGATCAGGGGCAGACTTCAAACAGGCCCGCCGCTCCCATGCCACCGCCGATGCACATGGCGATAACCACATACTTAACGCCACGGCGACGGCCTTCGATCAGGGCATGACCCACCATGCGCGCACCGGACATGCCGAACGGATGGCCGATGGAGATGGCACCACCGTTCACGTTCAGGCGATCATTGGGGATGCCCAGGGTGTCGCGGCAGTACAGCACCTGACTGGCAAAAGCTTCGTTGATCTCCCACAGACCGACATCGTCCACTTTGAGGTTGAAACGCTCCAGCAGCTTGGGGATGGCATAGACCGGACCGATGCCCATCTCTTCCGGCTTGCAGCCCGCTACCGCGATGCCCTTGTAGATGCCCAGCGGCGCGATACCACGGCGGTCCGCCTCTTCACGGCTCATCAGCAGCGCAGCAGAGGCACCGTCCGAGAACTGGGACGCGTTACCGGCGGTGACGTGCTTGCCTTCAGAGACCCACTGCCCGTCCTTCCAGACCGGCGCCAGACCGGCCAGGCTTTCGTAGGTGGTCTGCGGACGGTTGCACTCGTCACGATCCGCCACCACTTCCTTGTGACCGGCCGGCTTGCGGTCGGCATCGAACACCAGCTGCTGAGCGGTCAGCGGCACGATCTCGTCATCGAACAGACCCGCGTCCTGCGCGGCAGCGGTGCGCTGCTGGCTCTGCAGGGCGTAACGGTCCTGTTCTTCACGACTGATGCCATAGCGCTCGGCCACGATCTCGGCGGTTTCGATCATCGGAATGTAGGCGCTGGGGACTACTTCTTTTACCGCCTCGGACTGGGCGCGATAGGTGTTCTTGTGTTTGGTCTGGGTCAGGGACAGCGACTCGACGCCACCGGCAATGGCCACTTTCATCTCGCCCGCGATGATGCCCTTGGCCGCAACACCGATGGTCATCAGACCGGAGGCGCACATGCGATCCAGCGCCATGCCCGGCACACTGTCCGGCAGACCGCCGGTGTAGGCACAGAGACGACCGATGTTGTAGGCCTGAGTGCCCTGCTGTACCGCCGCGCCCATGATCACGTCTTCCACCGCTTCCGGTTCGATACCGGCGCGCTCAACAACAGCACGGACCACATGGCCGCCCAGTACCGGCGCTTCGGTATCATTGAAGGAGCCGCGGAACGACTTGGTCAGCGCGGTACGCGCCGTGGATACAATGACTGCTTCGCTCATCTCGATTCTCCTGACTGAGCCGGATTGAAGGTGTAACGGCTGATGGTGTCGATGACGCAACCGGGACGGTCACTGCCTTCGATCTCGACGGTCACGCGCACGGTGGCCTGCACCGCCTGTTTGATCGCTTCCACGGCGATCACTTCACCGCGGCCACGGATGCGGCTGCCCACCGGCACCGCCGCCGGGAAGCGCACCTTGTCGCAGCCGTAGTTGACGCCCATCTGCAGGTTTTCCACGGCCATTAGCTGCGGCAAAAACAGGTTCACCAGCGACAGGGTCAGATAGCCGTGGGCAATACACTTGCCGAAGGGACCTTCAGCGGCTTTCACCGGGTCCACATGAATCCACTGATGATCACCGGTGGCCTCGGCAAAAAGATTGATCCGCTCCTGGGTGATCTCCAGCCACTCGCTGCAGCCCAGATCCATCCCTTCGGCGGCCAGCAGCGCCTCGGCGCTGCCAAACGTCTGGTTTGCCATCCTCAATCTCCTTAGGCGTGCTGAGAGCTGACCGAGAGCACTTCACCGGTCATGTAGGACGAGTAATCGCTGGCCAGAAACATCATCACGTTGGCCACTTCCCACACCTCGGCGGCACGACCGAAGGCTTCGCGGCTGGCCAGCTGCGCCAGCAGCTCTTCGCTGGAGGCTTTCTTGAGGAAG
>CAYMHL010000350.1:0-1978 GCA_964390205.1 uncultured Marinobacterium sp. | reverse complement strand
GGTGTGGACTTCTTGTCTTCCTCAACATACTCATATTCAAGCCCGACAATGCACCAAATGCCTCCGCAGAGCAGGCGGTCGTACTTCGATACATAGTCCGAAGATATGGGGATATCGCGGATGCCGAGATTGGAAAAGTCCGCTTCATAGCGGTCTTGCTTTATGTTCAGGCTGACGATGATGCGGTCGATGACCGTATAACTACCACGCTCACGTAAGCCGGACAGTACCTTCTGCGCTTCGTCGGGGCGTACAAAGTTCTCCGAGAGTATTCGCTTGACATTTGTAACGCCTTCCTCGATTATCTTCGGGTCGTCGGAACTGCAATATTGTCCAAGTAAAAACTCCAAGACATAGACAGGAACGTTCGCGCCCTCCTTGATCGCCTTGGTTAGATCCTTACGGACTATCTTGCCATCAAAATGCTGGCGCAGTTTCCGGTAGATGACCTCATTCGCGTCATCTGTTTCCGGCGTATAGCTTGTCCCTTCTAAATTCATTGCGAAATCCTCCTATTACAGGTCAAAGCCGAAGTCATCGGCAAACGCTATGTCAATGCGGAACTCGACTTCTTCAGGAACATCGGTTTCGTTCGCAATAATAAGGCGGTATAGTTTGTTGCGGTTGTACTGCATCGGCTTTAGCGTGAACCTCACGCGGAACACGCGCTCAGAAGCGTTGCTGTTGCCCTTGTCGGCGATAACCGTCTGGAAGTCGCTGACGGGAACACCCTCATCGTCGGTGAAGTGCAGGGTGTAGTTGCAGGGTTGCACCTTATCGCCAACGGGCTGTTTTTGCAGGAAGTCAAGCGAGAACATCAGGTTGGAAACTTTGCGACTCTCGGAAATCAATGACAGCCCCGGATTTTGCACCTCGACGTACTTCTTATAACCCGTCCGCATACCCTTGTAGACAATAACCGGCACGACCATCTCCTGTAAACTGATACCGCCGTGGACGTAGTTTTCACCGCCGCCCGGTACCTTGATACGGACAATATCCTGCGGGGCGTAACCTTTCATCGGAACGCCGCCAAGCGTCCGCTCCGTCTTGACAGGCAGAAGGTATTCAGCGGTCGTTTCGGGCGGCACAAGTGCGTAACGGCGACCGAGTTCGAGTATCTCGCCGTTAAATGTCTGGCGGCTGATTTTCTGACTTTCTTCAAGCGGTTTGTAGGTGTACAGGAAGCCGTGATCGGCGGTGATGAGGATTTTAATGCCGCTCAAGTCGTTCACGATTATCTTCACAATGGCTGTTAATTCGTCAATCGCAGTTTCGCAAGCCTCGAACACCTTTGTTTCGGTGGCGGCTTTGTCGCCAAGCGCGTCAATCGTGTTGTGATAGATGTAGACGATAGCCTTGCCCTGTACCAAAGCGCGACGATCAGCTTGCTTCATCTGGAGTATGTCTTGATATTGGATGGCAACGCTTTCTTTGTTCGCGGCGTGCAAAATCGCGCCGCGTTGGGCGGTACTTACGGTCGCACTCCCGTCCACGAACACTTCCGCCTTATCGTTTGTTGATACCTCTTTGCCAGGGAGCAAAGCGGCCATTCCGAATTTCGTAATGGTTGGGAACACGGCTTGCATGGCTTCCAATGTTGCTCTGCCCTTGGTGTTGCGACTGAGAGCTTCGGAGAGGTCGGTGGCAACCTCGAAGCGCAGTGCGTCAGATATCACCACAAACACACGGTTTCCCTTGCTCACATTTGGGGAGACATAACGATTGTAGAATTGACGTTGCTCATTTATCTCAGAAACATAGCCGAGCGTATTCAAATCACCCGCTATGGCTTTTGTCCAAGTAAGAGTAAGTTCCTTTAAGAACCACTCACGGTACAAGCCCTCGACCACGTCGGAACACTTCTTCAAAAAGTCCTCTAACAGAGCGTTCGGGGCTTTCAGGGTATTACCGAAAAAGTAATGAAAATGCCGATAGTTGCTGGCCATCTGGTAAGCGTCCGTCGTGTAGAGTTTCC
>CAYMHL010000349.1:0-1992 GCA_964390205.1 uncultured Marinobacterium sp. | reverse complement strand
TTACTGACATTTTGCTGATCTTGAACTGTCCCTCTGAAGTTATCAAAATTAATAGTAATATTATTTGAAGATCCATTACCACCACCATTAGTAAAAGCTAAATTGCTATAATTAGGGAGTTTGAAATTAACTAAATTCCCTATTAAACTGAGTTTTGGAAGTATATCAACTAATTTATTAAAACTAATTGTTTGCTCTGCACTAAGGACTCGTTCTGGTTTTCCAACTTTTCCATCGAGCCAATGAATCCCTGTTTTTTCAGTCTGTCCACCATCAGCAAAGTATTTACCATCCAGATAATCTTTGTAATTTTTACTACCATCATTTACAGGAACACCACCATAAGTTGTGCCTGGATAATACTTAGTTGGTACTCCATTTGAACTACCACTACTCGATGACGAAGAATTACTGCTACCACTGTTGCTCGAAGAAGACCCGCCTGAACTACCACTACTACTAGAATTATTTAAACCTACATATGACGAAAATGCATTCAATGTGTCTTGTGCTGTTACACCAGCAATTCTCGTACCGCTACCAATTTTTCCTTCTCCAATTGCTGCTGTTCCCCCAAGCACAATGTCGCCTTTTCCAGCACTTGAGGCATTTCCGTTGCTAACTGTAACAAAATTGAACTGACCTGCTTTACCTGATGCTATTGCGGCATTTTGAGCATTAGCAATGTCAGTTGCATTCCCATATATCGTTGTTACAGTAGGTTGTTGATAAAAATTAGGATTTTGGACTTTTGGCAAATCCATTTTCATATTTGCAATACTACTTATTTGACTTTGCAATGCAGTCCAACTTGCACCAATCTCTTGAATATTTTGCTTATTAGCAGATTTAAACCTAGCAAGATATTCATTTAAACTTGAATTGATTTCTGATGTATTACCATTGATAATCTGTGTACGCATATCAGAAAATTTTTGTTCATTATTTAGAATTTCATTCCAATAATATTCTCTATCTTTCTTTTCTTTCTCAAGAGAATTTTTAACATTATTATACTTATTATTCTCAAGAGCTTTTTGATTTTCTAAGTCTTTTTTACGTAATTCAACATCATGGTCATGTTGTTTTTCTGCTAAACCTTCTTGCTTTTCTTTTAATTGTTTAGATAATTCTGCACGTTTAGCAATTGCTTCAATAGAATCGTCACGTTCCCATAAAGTAAGTTCATTTTGTAAATCTCTTACTTCTTGCTGAGATTTGGTTAAGTCTTTGGCATAATCATTAGCATCTTCTAAATCTTGTAATGCTTTTAGTTCTGCGTCAAGGTTTTTAATTACATTTTCATGACGTTTATCTTCCGATTCCATTCTTTTATCAATAGCTTTGATTTCTAAATCTTTTACCATTTCTATTGCATTTTTAAGAATTGAAATAGAATCATCTGCTATTTTAGTGTTGGCAGAAATGATGGAATCGTATTGTTCTTTACGAATATCTTTTAAGGATTGTACAAATTCATCTTGAGCAGTAGTTGCAGTGTCAATAGAATCTGCAACTTCGATATATGCTTTTTTGTATTTTTGTAAACGATCAAATAAAGAAGATATGGCTTTTTTAGCTTCCTCAGTAGATGAATTAAGCAAATTAATATAATCAATTGTTGCTTCACCATTTTTATCCATCCAATTCCAAGTCTCATAACCTGATTGTTCATAAAGATTTTTAGATAAGGTATTCTCTTCCCATTGAAGAGCAGAGAATGCGTGAAGAAGATCTTTTTTTTCTTGAGCCTGCCCTTGGATTAATTGATTGGTTTTTTCGAGTGCTGTATTATAATCTTTAGCAGATTTGGCCTGTTCTAACTCTTTTTGGAGAGTTTCATTTTTTTCTTTTGTTAAGAGGGATTGAAGGTTGATTTGTCTGATGATTGCGTCTGTGGGATCGGTGTAAGACGGTTCTTGGGTTGAAGGTGAGGTAGAAGATGGAGAGGATGAACCACCACTATTTAAACTAGGTGAATTTGCGCCATTT
>CAYMHL010000348.1:0-1999 GCA_964390205.1 uncultured Marinobacterium sp. | reverse complement strand
CGGCCGAGATCAACCTCATGGCGCGGGACATCGCGAACGTGGGGATGATGCGGGCGAGGCACATCCCCTGTGTGCTCGTCGGAGATATAGAAAGGGGCGGGGTCTTCGCTGCAATTTACGGCACCTGGCTCATCATCCCCGATGACCTGAAGCCGCTGATGAAAGGGTTCATTATCAACCGCTTCCGCGGGGACGGGTCGATCCTCGGCCCCGGGATCGAGCAGATCGAGAAGCTCACGGGGATGAAATTCCTCGGAACGGTGCCCTTTGAGCCGCTGAAGTTCCCGGAGGAGGACAGCCTCTCAACCGCCGACGGCGGGATCGGGAAGGGCGATGTGCATCAGGAGTTCCTGCGGAACCTCGACTCGCTGCTCGACAATGCGGAGAAGTCAGGAGTGGACTTCGAGGGAATCTGGGACATCGCCGGAACCTCAGACTGACTGCCCTCATGCAACATACTTGCGATGCGAGATCCGCACGTTCTCCTGGTTCACCATCGCATAGTGCATCGTGGTATCGATCCTCACATGACCCAGAAGCTTCTGAACCTGTTCGATGGGCATGCCCTTGTCGATTGCCATGGTGGCCATGGTGCGGCGGAATTTGTGGGGATGGATATTGTTAATCTTCGTGGTCTTCTCGAGATTCTTCAGAAATGATTCGACGCCGTTTATCGACAACCTTGTATGGGGCTCGGACAATGTGACGAAAACGGCGGGGTTCTGATCGGTGCGGCTTTCGAGATATTCCTGCAGATGGAGCTTCGTCCTCGCGTCGAAGTACACAGGTCTTTGGCTGTCTCCTTTTCCGAGGACCACGCATTCCCTTTCGTTGAAATTGATGTCATCCCGGTTCAGCCTCACCAATTCCCCCACCCTGACCCCTGTCGATGCCAAGAATTCGACGATGGAGAGATTCCGCAGATTGCCGCAATGATCCCTCATCGTTTCCAGTTCCTCGTCGGAGAACGTGTCCTTCACGATACGACCGAACTTCACCTTGTGGATGCGCCTGACCGGGCTTTTGATGATGTACTCCTCATCCTCCAGCCAGGAATAGAAACTGGAGAAGATCCGGCGCATGTTGTCGATGGTAACCTTTCCCGAGCCGCGTTCCGACTGGTAGTCAGAAAGATACTGGCGCAGATCCTCCGTTGATATGTCCGTATAATTCCTCTTCAGTTTCCCGCACATTGAATCCAGAGTTCTTCTGTAGTACGAGAGTGTTTTCTCGGAACAGCCCTCCAGCCTTTTAGAGGAAAGAAAACTGGTCAACAGGACATCGTTGGCTAGTGATCTCTGGGACCTATCGGTTTCGCAGAGGATCCCCGAGAGTTCCTGGATCACGATTTCGATATCCCGCTGTTTCAGTTTACCAGACAGAGATTTTCTCAAAGTAATGAGAAGAGACTCGTACATACCGGCGAATTTTGCGGGGAGGATAAATGATTGTTTAGTTGGGCCTTTTGATGTTCGAAGGATCGATTTCTCCCAAAAGTAACTTAGAAATCAAAGAATCACACAAAGATCTTAATTTGCAGTTTTCGACTGAGTTCAGCAATATTTGTAAAATAATTGGATATGCAAATTCTGAAAAATCAACAACTTCAACTTCTGCATTAAAATTGAAATAACTTAAAACGCCTAATGTAACAAGCGCAATCGTTATTAAACTAATAATAACATATAATAGTACTGTTTTTTTATCGTGCATGACTCTATCCCCTACTCACTTAATCCATCTTCTGGTACATAATCACTTATTGTAAGTGTTAGTTTATTGTATTTGTTTTGTGTGTTAGCAACTTGATATTTTTTTGCATTAAATATCGATTCATTCGCTACCAAACGATAATCATCAAACATTTGAATTATATCAAAATACTCACCACAAGTTTCCGAAATATAAATATCATATGTTCCATTTTCTAATGTTGAAATATCAATATTCTCAAAACTAAACCAAGTTTTTGTGTAATCGTGAACTGAATTTATTATCT
>CAYMHL010000347.1:0-2018 GCA_964390205.1 uncultured Marinobacterium sp. | reverse complement strand
AACGCTCACCAATTTTCGGGTAATCGTCAATTAAAATATTATTCTTTGCATACTTCGTTTTTCCGATCTTTTTAGTTACAAATTTAATTTCTAAATCTTCCCACTTAAACATATTCCATTTAATCCAATCCAATTTACCGATTCTGCAATTTCTAAATAGTGTCTCGTGGCATTCTGGATAATTAGGAAGTTGGGTTATTATTCCTAAATCATAAGGTATTCCGTTTCCTTCGTTTATCGCAATCTCTCTTTCACATACTAGCTGATAATAAAGATCCAACGAGTTTCTTATAGGCTGCATCAATGACCAGAATTCCAGTCCTTTATTATCGTTTATAGTGTTCCAAAACATACATATTGTTTCTTTTTCACCCAATTCCCATATCAAAGGATTTATACGATTTACGGCATCTATGAAATTGCATAATACTCCATCCATATCAAAATAAATCTTAGTTCTCATGAATCCCCCTTAAACACTTCATCAAAAATATCAATAACACTTTCTAACAGTATAGCTTCTTGTCTCCATTGCTCTTCTTGCTGAACTGATAACGATAAAGACATTATACCATCACCTTCTAAAATAAAATTCCTTTTGTCAATTGCTTTTTTAATTATCCGTTTAAATTCTTCCTCCTTATTTTCCATAATCAATTACCTCAACATTATTTAATGCACAATATAATCTCTTACCTTTATCTTTTCCAATTAATTTTTCTGACATACTCCCCAACGCTAAAGCAGTGGGGGTTCTAAGGTTCGGTTAAGACAGTGGTATTGAACCATCGGCTGAACCAAGAGCCTCTTTAGGGATATCAGTGTTCCCTTCTATCGAATCTCTTTCTTCGATAGATTGATCTATGTTGACATCTCTATTTGCTATGTTAAAAGCGGCATTGATATCAGCATGATCAACGTGCCCGCATGTCGGGCACTTAAACTTTTTTCCATTCCTGTTCCCTATAAGTCCACATCTGCTACAGCTTTTGCTTGTATAATGAGGATCAATATAGACAACTTCAACCCCATGCAGCTTAGCCTTATATTCTATGAACATTTGAAGTTGATAGAATGACCAACTGTTCAAAGAGTATCTGAATGATTTTCTCTGTTTTGCAGTCTGCCTTATTCCGGTTAGATCTTCAAGCTTAATTCCACTGTTATTCTGTACTGCAATTTCCACGATCTTCTTACTGATCTTATGATTAAGGTCTTTAACAATCCTGCTTTCTCTGTCCTTTATTTGTTTTACTTTTCTGTATTTACCTTTCTTTTGCAGGGATTTCCTGATATTTTTATACTTATTGTGGACATGCAACCCTTTCTTACCAAGTTTCCAGACTTTTCCAGTTTCAGGATTAGCAACAGTAGCTATATGACCTGTAGTATTTCTGTCTACTCCAACATAGTTTGTAGGCTTCTCTGTTTCTTTTTCAGGAATAGTTACCGAAACATAAGCAAAAGTTTTTCCTAATTCTATTTGGTTGATCTTTTCAAATTCTGGAAATTGATATTCAAGAGACAGTTTAACACACGGTATTCTAATTATATGGCTATCCGTATCTACTTTTATTCCTTGATTTGGGATAGTTAATTTGATATTCTTGACAGATTTAACCTTCTTATTCTTTGCATATTTTCTCAAAACCTGATTAGAGATCATGGATTTTAATCCAATATGAGCAACATCTTTTGATGATAGTGTTCTGTATTTGATGCCAAACTCCGCTACCTTTCTTGCTTTTTGTAGTTCTTCTGAAAAATCTCTATTGTGTTTAATTTTATAGGTCAGAATCATTTGTTTTTCTGCTCCTCGATATACTTTTTAACAACATCAAGAGTTACTGAACCTACCGAAGAAATGAACTTTGAAAGAGTCCATAATGTAGGTAGTTTCTTTTTCAATTCAGGAAATTCCTCTCTTAATTGTTTTGAAGTATAACCTTTAATTTTTGATACCACTGAATAGACTCCAATTTTAGGGTCTACATCAATTAACAGGTGTACGTGATCCG
>CAYMHL010000346.1:0-2034 GCA_964390205.1 uncultured Marinobacterium sp. | reverse complement strand
TCGACGCCCCGCTGGCGCGGCAGCTGCTGAAAAAACAGGTGGGCGACGAAGTCATTATTGAACGCCCCGATCAGGACGAACTCTGGCTGGAAGTCATCGCGATCGATTATGCCTGACCAGGTGCTTGATTAGCCTGTTGCCGTCACTCAGGCACTGCATCCGTTACCCGGGTCGATTCCAGATACTCAACCCGGTTGCGTCCACCATGCTTGGCCTTATACAGCGCCTGATCCGCGCGACCGAGCAGCTGTTCGGCCGTTTCGTCACCTACTTGCCGGGCTACGCCGAAACTTGAGGTCACATTGACCATACTGCCATCTTCAGCCACACAGGTATGGTTCTGCACGGCCTGACGAATGCGTTCAGCCAGAGCAAGGGCGCTGTCCAGTGGGGTATGGTCAATCACCACAACAAACTCTTCGCCACCCAGACGGCCCAACAGGTCGCCTCTGCGCAACAACTGGCGCACGGTTTTGGCAAACTCAACCAGTACCCGATCTCCGGTGTTATGGCCGTAGGTGTCGTTGACCTTCTTGAAAAAGTCGATATCCGCCATGATCACACAGGCTGCCGAATCAGGCTTATCAAGCAACCCCCGCAGGCTCTGCAATATGGAGCGGCGGTTGAGCACCCCGGTGAGAGGATCGGTGGTAGCCAACCGTTCCAGCACTCGCTCCCGCTCCACCTGTTCGCTGACATCAGCCAGTGTCACGATCGCTTGTCGTTGGTCACCATCACCAAAGGCGTTGACCCTGACACTCAACTGCAGAATCTCTCCTGACCGGCTTAGCATGCGATCATTGTCGTTGCGGTAGCGCTGGCCGCTTTGCAGTGCCCGCAGCGTCGGGCATTCTCCTTCATGAATCGCTTCGCCTTCCGGGGTCGTGTGAACCAGGTGGTGCAGGTTTTGCCCCAGCAGTTCAGCTTGACTCCAGCCCAGCAGTCGCTGCGCTTCAGGGTTGACCCAGCGCACCCGACATTCTCGATCCACCATCAGCAGTCCCAGATCAGCCTGTTGAGTCACTATTTGCAGCTGCGCTCGCATCACATCCTGCTGACGCTGCAATCGCCGCGCTCCCATGCGTGACCAATGCCATAAGCAGAGCAGGGGCAGACTGAACGACGCCGCCATCAACAGGTGTGCCGTTCCTTCCTGCACTGCAGCGGTCGCAACCACCGAACAGGAGTGATGATTACGTTGAGCCAGCAACCAGCGGGGTACCTGTGCATCCTCAAGATTGGCTTGATACCAGCTGAAGTGATAACAGCCCCCCCTGATGCTCGAAGTGCCCTTTGTCCAGACGGCTGACGACCTGCCAGATGGAGGGGGCTTCCTGAGCCAGACCGGCCTCCGGATTGAAGACGAACCCCCAGTTGTGTTCGCTACCACCGGCAATCCAGCCTCCGCGACTGTTGAGCATGACCAGGTCCGTATTCTTTGGCAGTGTCTGCTGCAGGCGTTCAAGCAAGACCTCTGCATGAGCATTCAATACGGTCAGCCCTTGCTGAACACCATTCAATTCCTCAGGCGCTACCACACGAACCATCGGCTGATAAGGAACCTCAACCTGGCCATACTCGATGTTGAGGTCTATTTCAGACACATAGATCTGCCCGCCGGTCAAAGCCAAACCGGCCTGCACATAGTCCCGATGCAGCTTGTCTTGCCCACTCCGGTTCAGCCAGCTGATACCGTCACGGCGATCAACTCGCACACGTTCTCTGCCATGCCTATCGATATAACGCACCTGATCATACCAGCCACGCTGGGCAGAAAGGCTCATGAAGCCATCCTGAACCAGCGCCAAGTCGGTTGTTTCCTCACTGGAAAGATAGCGTTTCAAGGCCGGAGAGTAAGCGAGTGATGTGACTTCATCTGCCAATTGCTGCAGGTCTCTGTCGAACCGCAGCTTCAACAGATCAAGATTGCGTTGTATCGACAGTTCTGCAATTTCACGATCCCTGCGGTAATTGCCATACTCAAAAAAACCGAGCACCACCGCCAGCAGCAGCAAAAGCAACAGAGACTGTACA
>CAYMHL010000345.1:0-2044 GCA_964390205.1 uncultured Marinobacterium sp. | reverse complement strand
CTCTCTGCCAGGCGTTGCTTAATCTCTGCTATTTGCTCGTCAATGCTTTTCTCGACTCTCTCTTCCATAATCATCACTCCTTATAATTTTACGGTTTACACGGTTTATGTAGTTTATAGGGTTTATGGTTTTTTATACTTTCCATTCTCACTTATTATCACTCCGTCTAATAACATCTTTTATTTCTTCTTCGATTCTCATAGACCGTGATAGACACCATCAAAATCTCCGCAGAATTCTGCCACGATTTCCTTCTTCGATTCTCATAGACCCGAATATCTATCAGCTCATGCCCTTTATATTCACTTCTTTGTATTCGTATTCTTTCTAGGCTGTTTTTTTGAATGTCCATCTTCATAACTCCCTCTCTCGTAAGCGTTCTCGAAAATTCCGGCTTCCTGTTCTATGCCCCATTCCCCGGCCACGGCTCTTAAAATGTTCAGGCTCGTTACGAGGTTTTCTATCATGCTTGAATTTATCTCGATATATAGGCCGCCCGTTTCTATTCGGACCGTCTCGTAATTGTCCTTCAGAATCGTTTGATAATCGCTTTCCATCGCTTAACACCTCCCTCTCAATTGCTGAAGCTCTGAAAATATCGCTCGCAACCTTTTCACCGAACACGTCAGCAACGTTCGCTTTATTGAAGTCTCGATAGTTCGAGAGTCCGACTTTGACTAACTCACTCCAGGCCTTCTCAACGTCCGTAACCTTGCACTCGAAATTTATCGAGAAGATATACGTTCTCCCGTTCTCCGTGGCCAAATCCCGGCCCTTCTTCAGAAAGCCAGCGAACACTAAGAAGTTCATCGCTCGATTCACGATAAAGGCCTTCGTCTTATCTGAGCCTTCCCACGGTACACGGTCCGCAACGTATCTCTTCGATAAGACCAATTCGTTAATCCCTTTGTTTATGCGTTCTCTGGAAATTTCAAGAATCACCTTCAGGGTGTCAACGATGTAGTTCTTAAATTCGCCGCCGCCCGTGAGAATCAATCTTTCTAAGAAGTCGGACCGCCAACAATCGAATCTCTCACCAAATCCCGTTGTAATGCTGTTTTCATCAATCCAGTCGAAGAGTTCCAGGAGTCCGTCAGTCCATTTTCGAGAATCGACGGCCGGGAGAAATTCAGGCTCTCGATGATGTTTGAGAGCGTGAAAGACTTCAACGATATCAAAACTCTTTTCGGTGTGAAAGTCGTGATAGATAAACTTTCCTTTCCCTTTAATCCAATACAATGAAGCTGAAGGATTCTCTTCTTTATGAAAAACGCACTTAAACCCGTGAGACTTCAGGAGACTTAAATTCTCTCCGTAAAGGCTCTCATACTGACTATTCAACACCTTCTCCCATAATGAGATATCTGAAGAGATAAGAGCGTTAGGAGAAAAGTTTACCAAGTAACTAGGATTATCTAAGTTACTTGGTAAACTTCTTTGCTCTATGGTTCTTAATATCTTCTGTAACTGAGATTCTGGAAGAGTCGGGACGCTTTCGAGTTCGTCTAGGAAGGCCCGGACGCTCGAAGCTCGATAAGTTATCGGCTCTTTCTCCGTGAAGGCTTCGACTAAGCGATAATCGCTTTCCACTTTTGACGGAGGTATCACGGTATAACAGCCTTTGCCCAGAAGCTCAACGTCCACGCCTTGAAATTGCCCCTTAAAACGCCCGGAGAAGGCTTCATCGGACCAGAAGTATAGATGATATCCCCCGTGCTTTCCCCCGGTCTTAACGGCCACGGTGTCGGTATCTATGCCCATTTCTCGAAGCTTCGAGAGAAATTCTGAGAAGTGAGACGGTCCATCGTAGTCTATGGCCAGAAGATAACCTGACGGGGTTTCTTCTCCGAGTCTCAAGCCGTAGTTACAACCTTCAGGAAATTCTCTTTCATTGAAAGAACGTTTCCACGTATCGCCGCCGGTGAGAGCCGGTACTTTGCCGTTATGGGAAAGCGGTATCAGGTACTTTGATAGGTCAAAACTTTCTGCTATAATTGTGTTGTCTGAATGTTTCTGTGTTGTCGGGCCTGTGCTAGCAGGCCTT
>CAYMHL010000344.1:0-2065 GCA_964390205.1 uncultured Marinobacterium sp. | reverse complement strand
TGATCGCCGTGCTGGTGCTCTGGTTCACCCTGGGGCTGGAGAGCCTGAAACAGCATATTCGGCCGATTCTGCAGGCGCTGTTGAGGGGCGACATGACCGAAGCACGGCGACGGACCTCCTGGATCTGCAGCCGCGATGCCGCCGAGCTGGAGGTAGAACGCACGGCCGTGGAATCGGTACTGGAGAACGGCAGCGATGCGGTGTTCGGTGCCATCTTCTGGTTCTGCATTGCCGGTGCTCCCGGTGCCTTGGCGTTTCGTCTGATCAATACGCTGGACGCCATGTGGGGCTATCGCAGCGAGCGCTTTCTGCAGTTTGGCTGGGCGGCGGCGCGGCTGGATGATCTGGTCGGGCTGATTCCGGCACGACTGACCGCGCTGAGCTACGCGCTCTGTGGCCATACCCGACGTGCGCTGCGCTGCTGGCGCAGGCAAGCGCCGCTGCACGACAGCCCCAACGCCGGGCCGGTAATGGCGGCTGGGGCCGGGGCGCTGGGTGTGCAGCTTGGTGGCCCGACCTGCTACCGGGGCAACTGGGTCGACAAGCCGCTGCTTGGGGAGGGACCGAAGGCGCAGCCGCGTGACCTGTCCCGAGCCCTGCGGCTGGTGGACGGCGCGCTGGGGCTGTGGATACTTTTTATTATCCTTGTAACCCTGCTGGCCTGAACGTGAGTTGTGCATCATGAATATGTTTATCCACACACTCTGTCCCGGTGGAAACAGGCCCACACTCTCATTTCGGCAAGGTCGCCTGTGAATAAAGTTGATGATTCAAACCTGTCCCAAGCCCCGCAGCACGGTGGCCGGCTGAACGCGGCGGCTGCGCGCTACGGCATCCCGCGTGAGCAGTGGCTGGATCTGTCCACTGGCATAAACCCCAACGGCTGGCCGGTGCCGCCTTTGCCGGCCGAAGTGTTCAGCCGTTTGCCGGAGGACGATGACGGCCTGCAGCAGGCCGCTGTGGGTTACTATGGCAGTGCTGATCTGCTGCTACTGCCCGGTTCCCAGGCGGCGATTCAGGCGTTGCCCGAGCTGCGTTTTGCGCAATCCGGTGCGTCTCGCACCGGCGTGCTGCATCCGGCCTATGCCGAGCATGCTTTCCGTTGGCAGCAGGCAGGACACCGGGTGCTGGCGTTGACGGTGGAGCAGATCGAGACCCGTCTGAACGAGCTGGATGTGCTGGTGCTGGTCAATCCCTGTAACCCCAGCGGCGTAACCTTTTCACTGCAATGTTTGTGTCGATGGCACGCTGAACTGGCCTCTCGCGGCGGCTGGCTGCTAGTGGACGAAGCCTTTATCGATGCCACACCCGAATGCAGTGTGATCCGCGATCCCATGCCGGAAGGGCTGATCGTGCTGCGTTCGCTGGGCAAGTTCTTTGGTCTGGCCGGTATCCGTGTGGGCGCGCTCTGTGCACAGCCTGCGGTGCTGGAACCCTTGTCGCGCCGTATCGGTCCCTGGGCGATCGGCCATCCGGCACGCTGGATCGCCAGGCAGGCCTTGAGTGATACCGGCTGGCAGCAATGTATGCGAGCAGCGCTTGCGCAGCAGCAGGTCAGACTGCATACCTTGCTGCATAAATGTTTTGCTGTGCCGGTCAGCAGTACGGCGCTCTTTGCCACCCTATTCATCGAGCAGGCCAATGCGATTGAGCAGGCCTGTGCCGAGAGGGGTATCCTTGTCAGACGTTTTGATCAACCGGCGGCGCTGCGCTTTGGTTTGCCCGGCAGTGAGGCACAATGGCAGCGGCTGGAACAGTGCTTGAAAGAGATTCAACCATGACCGATCGACAGAAAACCCTGATGGTACAGGGCACCACCTCCGATGCCGGCAAGAGCACGCTGGTGGCGGGACTGTGCCGGGTACTGCAGCGACGTGGCATCGCGGTAGCGCCGTTCAAGCCGCAGAATATGGCACTGAACAGTGCCGTGACCGCTGAGGGTGGTGAGATCGGCCGGGCGCAGGCGGTGCAGGCTCAGGCCTGTGGATTAAATCCGCATGTGGATATGAACCCGGTGTTGTTGAAACCCTGCAGCGATACCGGCGCCCAGGTAATCATTCACGGC
>CAYMHL010000343.1:0-2067 GCA_964390205.1 uncultured Marinobacterium sp. | reverse complement strand
ATGACCCATGTGGAGGGATAATGATACTTGCGCATAGTCGAGGTTAGGTCCCAGAATGCGCCCCGGTCGCCGACGGGGAGGTGGAATTCCTATGAGGACGGTCAACCGCTGTCCGCCGGATAAAACCATAATTATATATATTTATAAAAATGTTATGAAAGGAGACGGTGGTATGGCCACTAAGCAACAAACTGCAAAGGCTATTGAGCATCTGCCCATGTTGAAAACTGTGGAGCAGATGAGCCGCATATCAGGCATTGGTGAAAACAAGCTGCGGGAACTGATGGACAAAGGCGAAATTGAGTATGTTCAGAATGGCAACCGCCGATTATTAGCAGATTCCGCAATATGGGACTGGTATGAAAGGAATAAAGTTGCGGTTAATATGCAGTGGGAGAGGAGATAAAAAGAATTATGGCGGTAACTCCAAGGCAAGTTAAAAATAAACGCAATGCTGATGGTACTTTAACCGGCAGGCCTGGTACGGTATATGACGTAAACATCAAGTATAAAACACCTGACGGCTATAAGTCTTATGCCAAAAAAGGCTTTGCGACTAAAAAGGAAGCATTGCAGCATGAAGCTGAAATGAGAGCAAAGCTAATAGCCCCATCCTTTATTGCCACAGTAACAGCGCAGGCCAAGCAAACTGTACGAGATTATTTGCTGGAATGGGTAGAAAACCATGGTGCTCTGAACCTCAGACCATCTACTTTTGCAGGCTATAAAAGCAATATAAATAATCATATTATACCCTGCATAGGACATGTACAACTGCGTCAAGTGACACCTGCCATGCTGGATAATATGTTTCAGAAGCTTTTTGAGAAAGGATTATCCCAAAGCTCTGTTAGATACTGCCAGCGTATTATGAGTGTTGCGTTTGAAGCCGCACGAAAATACAATTATATAGAGAATAATCCCGCTCATGATGTTATTACCAAGTTTGGAAAGCAAGGAAAAACACCGGAACCATATACTATACAGCAGATGCAGCAGTTAATGGGCAGTATTCTAGGAACTGAATGGGAAATGATAATTATGCTGGGAGGTATGTATGGCCTGCGCATTAGCGAAATATTAGGACTTCGATGGGACAATGTAGACATGGAAAAGGGAACTTTCAAAGTAGTTGAGCAGTTGCCTTTCAAATTACCGGCCGGTGCACTCACTCTGCCGGAAGAGTTGCCTCCGGTCAAATCCCATGACAGGGTCTTGCCAATAACTGAAGTAGCAAGGCCATATTTTGAACGCCAGCTTGATTTGCAAGCGCGCCAAAAGGAATTATGCCGCCTGTCCGGAACTGTATACTATGATAACCGGCTGGTTATAGCAAAACCAAGCGGCGTCCCCTTGAGAAGAGAGACTGTATCATCTGATTTCGGTCAGTTGCTCAGGCGCTTTGAATTGCCGCATATCCGTTTTCATGATCTTCGACACACTGCAGCAACAAACATGCATCAGCTTACAGGTGATTTTTACACTGTGGGGCAAATTCTGGGACATAGTCTAAAGGGTGTAGGTATGCAGTTGGGGATATCTTCAAACCTTGACAGCGTTACAGCTCAATATGTAGATGTAAGACTGGACAGAAAAAGAGCCGTGTTGGATATTTACCATAATACACTACATCCGTATGAAAAGAATGAAGTAAAAAAGAAGGCTCAGAAAAAAAATCATGATAGAGAGCGGTAATGATATATTTTCCTTCAATTTCATATTAGTTTTTATTAATATTTATTAGTTTATGGCACCAATTTGTCACCATTTTACAGAAAATGGGATAAGTTATGGAATATATTTACTATTCACAAAAATTAAAACCCCTCACAAACTCAGTGTCTGCAAGGGGTTTGGCGGAGAGAGAGAGATTCGAACTCTCGGTACGGTATTAGCGTACACACGATTTCCAGTCGTGCGCCTTAGACCAGCTCAGCCATCTCTCCAAGCGCACATCATATTTTATACACGGGCTTATGATATGTCAATGAAATATTACGAGTAATAGTAATCCGTAAAGTGAAAACTTAAATTCCAGTATTAAAATACGGAAACGGATTTTAGTCT
>CAYMHL010000342.1:0-2081 GCA_964390205.1 uncultured Marinobacterium sp. | reverse complement strand
CGGATGTGCCGCTGTCTCAGGGCGGCAGCAAGCGAATGTCACTGGCCGTATCCTCAAGGTCCCCCCGCGCTTACAGACGCAAACCGTCAACCGCATGGTCAAGGCAATTGAGCAGCGGTTCCCCGTGATCTATGAGGAGATCCGGGCAATCCCGTATCCGGCAGGCGTGAGCAAGGAAGGCGAATTGCGTTTGCTGCGGCAGATCCAGCACGGGGTGATTGCCGATATGGCTGCACGATTAACAGACTGAGTGGGAGCACAATGATTTGGCTATACCTGTTCAACCCATGAATACTGATGCCCGCTATATCATCTGGCTCCTCGACTTTCTGTCGGGCAAGGGCGTTGATACACAGGCCCTGAGTGCAGCACACAACCTCAATCAGCTCACGTCTCTGGAGGTCTCAATCAGCAACCTGACGCATCGCGCGTTGTTGGCTGATGCCCTGCGCGTGACGGGCGACACGGGGCTTGGCTTGAAACTGGGGTATCAGCGCTCACTGGCAACCTACGACCAGTTGGCTTACCTGATGATGAGCTGCACGACCCTGCGCGAGGCGATTGAACGGGGGCTGAAATACCAGAGCTATCCGGGGCGTTTTTCCGGGCAGTCGATCATTACCACCTTCAGCGAAATCGAAGGGCAGGGCTGCTTTCAGGTCAATGTAAAAGAGGCACTGGGTGGCCTGAGGCTGCTGGCGGTTGAGGACCTGCTCAGCAATATCATCACAACGGCACGCTGGGTGTTGGGGCAGCCCTTGCCGGTGACCCGACTGCGCTGTGACTATCCGGCACCACCACATGCAGATGACTACCACGCCATTTTTCAGTGCGAACTGCAGTTCGATGCGCCGGTGATCCAGCTGTTTTTCGATGCGGCGATACTCGATCAGCCCCTGCCCAATGCCAGTCCACACAGCGCACGACTGTATGAAGCGATGTGTGAAGAGCAGAGTATCCGCCGACAGGGGGGCAATGTGGCCTGGCGGCTCTGGCCGCTGATTGTCGAAGATCCTGCCAACCCGCCCGACATGATTGAGGCGGCCAAAATGCTGTGTTGCAGCCCGCGTACTCTGAGGCGCAAATTGCAATCAGAGGGTTGGAACTACCAGCAAATAGTTGATCGCGTCCGTGAGATCCACGCACGCCGTGCATTGAGCGATCCCACCCTGCCCATTACGCAAATCGCCGTGCAATTGGGCTACTCCGATCATTCCGGCTTTCTCAAGGCATTCAAAAAGTGGACCGGCATGACCCCGAGCGAGTTTCGTGGGCGCCTGTTTTAAGCCTCTCAATCTGTCCACTTGGGCCTGTTGATTGGCCGGATTTTACAATGCCCTCCAGTCAGGGGTGATTATCATCATTCGACACGCAACAAAATAAGGATTAACGCCGTGTTGAAGACCGATCACCTCAATGTCGACATGTTTGAAAAATTTGCGCCGCGACCGGGCGAACGCGCACTGCTGCCCGAGCTGACGCCCAAGGCGCAGGTGGCGCTGATGTGCCGCATGCTCTATGCAGAGGGCTGGGATGACCATATCGCCGGGCATATTACCGTGCGCCAATCCGACGGCACCATCCTCACCAACCCCTGGGAGCTGACCTGGGATGAGGTTACGGCCAGCGATATCGTGACCCTGGACGATCAGGGCAATATTCTCGACAGCAACTGGAACACCACCCCCGCCATCGGTCTGCATCTGCAGCTGCACGAGGCCCGCTCCGACATCAATGTGGTTATTCATAACCATCCCAAGTGGAGTGGTATCTGGGCCAACCTGCAGGAAACCCCGCCGATCTACGATCAGGCCGGTGCCTACTGCGGCTCTGAGCTGCCGATTTACAACGAATATCTGGGGACCTTTGAAAACAAGGCCACCAGTCTGACGGCGGTCGAAGCGCTGGGCGATGCCAAATGGGCGTTGCTGGCGCACCACTGGGCGCTGGTGGTCGGTCGCGATCTGCGCCAGGCCCATCTGCGTGCAGCGACGCTGGAGTGGCGCTGCCGCCGTGCCTATGAAGTGCGTCTGGCAGGAGGTGCCGAGCCCCTGGCCGAGGACGTGATCCAACAGGTCAGT
>CAYMHL010000341.1:0-2081 GCA_964390205.1 uncultured Marinobacterium sp. | reverse complement strand
TGCAGGCGGAACAGCACCTGATCACGTTCGACCTTGTCGCCATCGTCCACCAGCCACTCGATCTGCACCTTGGGGTCGACCTGACGAAAGACTTCATCCACCCAGGCGCGACCGCAGACAACCGCCGTCTGGCGGGAAATCACCCGCGCTCTGGCTTGGTCGGCGGCGGGAATCAGCTCGGCGGTAATGTCGCCGTTGCCCACATCTTCCTTCAGTGAGATGCGGACATTCTCTTCAATGGTGGGCTTGAGCTCTGTCAGGGTCAGCAGCATGGTGGCGGGCCTGTCGTCTGATGTACTATGGAGCGCGCATTCTAACGGAAACAGCGCCGCCTGAGTATGCTGTCGACAAGGTCTCCACAATACAGGTTGCATGAGTGCCCGTTGAATGGCCCCCGAGAAGAATGCCCTTGAAAGAGTACCCTGGATTCTGCACTGTGAACCGTGAGCAATTTGACATCATCGATCACCGCATAACCGCTGCCCGTTACATCCCTTCACCGAACTGCAATGCACGTCCGGAGGGTGAAGTCTCGCTGCTGGTGATTCACAACATCAGCCTGCCGCCCGGGCAATTTGGCGGTGGTCATGTTGCCGAGCTGTTCACCAACCGGCTGGATGCCAATGCGCATCCCTATTTTGCCGAGGTTCATCACCTGGAGGTGTCGGCTCATCTGCTGATCGAGCGGGATGGCCGCATGACCCAGTTTGTGCCCTTCAATCGTCGTGCCTGGCATGCGGGCCTGTCCTGCTTTGAAGGACGCGAGGCCTGCAATGATTTTGCCATCGGCATCGAGTTGGAGGGGACTGACGATATTCCCTATACCGATGCGCAGTACCGGGTGCTTGCTGCCGTGACTCGATCACTGTTGCAGACCTATCCGCAGTTGACGCGTGAACGCATCACCGGGCACAGCGATATTGCCCCCGGACGCAAGACCGATCCAGGGGCGGCGTTTGACTGGGCGCGTTACCGCCAATCTCTTGGATGATCTGAGAATCGTTTTCAATTATCATATTCCCCCCGCAATTCTTTCGTCCCGAGGACAGCATGGCCGCTTTGCTCAGTATTGAAGGTCTCAAATGTGCTTATCAATCGCAGACAGTGCTGGATGGCGTTGCTCTGTCGATGGAGCAGGGCGAAATCGCCTGCCTGTTGGGCCCCAGCGGCTGCGGCAAGACCACGGTATTGAGAGCGATTGCCGGCTTTATCAGCCCTCAGGCCGGTCAGGTACGTTTGGGTGAACAGGTGATCAGCAGCCCCGATCAGGTGGTACCGCCGGAAAAGCGCGGCATGGGCATGGTGTTCCAGGACTATGCACTCTTCCCCCATCTGAGCATCGCCGACAACATTGCCTTCGGACTCACGGGCCTTGGCCGTGCCGAAAAGCGAAAGCGTGTGCAGGAAGTGCTGGAGCTGGTTGAGCTGCCGGATCTGAGTGGCCGCTACCCCCATGAACTGTCCGGTGGTCAACAGCAGCGCATCGCTCTGGCTCGGGCGCTGGCACCCAATCCCCGTTTGCTGCTGATGGACGAGCCGTTCTCCAATCTGGATACCGATCTGCGCCGCCAGCTTTCACAGGAAGTCCGCCATATCCTCAAGCGGCGCGGCATCGCCGCGATCATGGTGACCCATGATCAGCAGGAAGCGTTCACCATCAGTGACAAGATCGGCATCCTCTCTGCCGGCAAGGTGCAGCAGTGGGGCGCGCCTGAAACCCTGTATTATCAGCCGGCAACACCGGAAGTGGCCGCTTTTGTCGGCAAGGGCGAACTGTTCAAAGGTCGTGTCAACGCGGAAATGGCGGTCGAAACCGAGCTTGGGCTGCTGGAGTTTGCCGAGCCGCTGGGCGTTGATGGCGGTTGTGACGTTCAGCTGTTCCTGCGTCCGGGTGACCTCTATCTCAGCCATGACGGCGGTGTCCCCGGTGAAATTCTCAGCTCCGAGTTTCAGGGCAGTCAGGTGCTGTATCGTGTGCGCCTCGGCTCAGGACGTGAAGTCGAAGTGCTGGAGCAGGGACTGCACCGCTACGCCGAGGGTGAGCGGATGAGTGTTCATGTGACCGCACATCGACCGATTAT
>CAYMHL010000340.1:0-2092 GCA_964390205.1 uncultured Marinobacterium sp. | reverse complement strand
CACGCGCATGCCGCGGCCACCGCCGCCGGCAGCCGCCTTGATGATCACCGGGTAGCCGATGCGACGGGCGATCTTGTAGACCGCTTCGGCATCGTCCGGCAGCGGGCCGTCGGAACCCGGTACCGTCGGTACACCGGCTTTCTTCATCGCTTCGATGGCAGACACCTTGTCACCCATCAGGCGGATGGTGTCGGCACGGGGACCGATGAAGGTGAAACCGGAGCGTTCGACCTGTTCGGCGAAATCGGCGTTTTCGGCCAGGAAGCCGTAACCGGGGTGGATGCCCACGGAGTCGGTTACCTCGGCGGCACTGATGATCGCCGGGATGTTCAGGTAGCTCTGCGGCGAGGGCGCCGGACCGATACATACGGTTTCATCGGCCAGACGCACGTGCATCAGGTCGCGGTCGGGTACGGAGTGAACCGCCACGGTCCTGATACCCAGCTCCTTGCAGGCGCGGAGGATACGCAGTGCGATCTCACCACGGTTTGCAATCAGCACTTTATCCAGCATAGTGAAAATCCTTGGTCAGCAATCAGGCGATGGTGATCAGCGGGTGGTCGAATTCGACCGGCTGGCCATCTTCGACCAGGATGCTTTCGATGACACCGGACTTGTCCGCTTCGATCTGGTTCATCATCTTCATCGCTTCAACGATGCAGATAACATCACCGGCTTTCACGCTCTGGCCCACTTCAACGAAGGGTGCAGAGGTCGGAGATGGTGAACGGTAGAAGGTGCCGACCATCGGTGAACGTACCGCATGACCGGTGGGGCCAGCGGCTTCTGCCGGTGCTTCGGCTGCCGGAGCCGCTGCCGGTGCTGCAGGCGCAGCCGGTGCCGGTGCGTACTGAATCGGTGCCTGAGCGGCTACAACACTGCCGCCACGGCTGATACGGACGGACTCTTCGCCTTCCTTGATCTCGATTTCGTTGATGTTGGATTCTTCCAGCAGCTCGATCAGCTTTTTGACTTTGCGAATATCCATACTATGACGGCTTCTCTGATTCAGGTGTTTAGGGATGATACTGTCGAATCAAGCCTGCGCCAGGCGCTCATGGGCGGCTTCCAGTGCAAACCGGTACCCGGCAGGGCCGAGACCGCAGATGACACCCACGGCCTTGTCCGACAGATAGGAATGCTGACGGAAAGGTTCGCGGGCATGCACATTCGACAGGTGAACTTCGATAAAGGGTATGCCGACACCCAGCAGGGCATCGCGCAGGGCAACGCTGGTATGAGTGAAGGCGGCCGGGTTGATGATGATGAACGCGGTGCCTTGAGCGGGAGCCTGATGGATCCGCTCGATCAGTTCAAACTCGGCGTTGCTCTGGAAGCATTCGGCTGAATGTCCCAGTGAGCTGGCATGAGACTGGATCTGCTGTTCGATTTCAGCGAGTGTGGATGCACCATAGATGCCGGGTTCACGGGTTCCGAGCAGGTTCAGATTGGGACCGTTCAAAACCAGAATATGAGCCATGCAGATGCTCCGCAAGATCGTGTGTGCCAGGGGATAAATCAAGGCGGACTAGTGTGCATGAAAGTCAAAACCCTGTCTACGCCATTGCATCAATTTTCGGTTGTTAGCGGCCTGTTTGGCGAAGATAGCTTGATATAGGCCGGCATCCTGCCCGTTGGGCCTGACTCGGGGCTGAATGGGCACAATTGACCGCTATACATAAATTCGCCATAGTGCAATGCAGCATGAATCCCCGGTTATCAGCGGGGGAGCAACTCACTATAGAGGAGTTCCGGGTGGAGCGTTTAGAACGGATCTGGTTAACCCTGTGGGATCGTTTCAATTCGGCCCGCAAACTCAAGCTTTTTCTGGCCCTGATTCTGGCCTGGCTGGTGTTGGCTGCAGGCTTCGGTTTTTATTGGAGCTTCGAGCCTGATCGCTTTGATGTCAGTGAACAGGCCCGCCTGCAGGCCGGCATGGAAACACCGGTAACCGGGACGCACACCACCGCTGCCGTTATCCACATGACGGAAACCCTGCTCGATAAGCCCGGTGGCTACCTCAGTAATGACCTGACCCCGCCGGGGATCTGGCTGGACAACATGCCCGCCTGGGAATTTGGCGTGCTGGTGC
>CAYMHL010000339.1:0-2110 GCA_964390205.1 uncultured Marinobacterium sp. | reverse complement strand
ACATAAATAAGTTTTCTAAATTACCCATCATTGTTTCTTTATAATGAGATAAACTTATATTTATTAAAAATGTATTTATATCAGACGATTTTATCTTTTCATATATTTTTTCTGCAAAGTTTTGTTGATTTCCTGTGGTATCGCATAAAGCAATATCTATTGAATATTCTTTAAATATATCAACTGTTAATTTTGCAATTTCTATATCTCCCATTCTTCTTTTATCAAGATTTAATGTTTTAATACCTCTTGTTTCATATCTATAACTTTGTTTTCTATCATTATATATAGCGTCTACTATTACTATTGCACAATAATCTTCTACACTAGCAAAATCTATTCCTGCTATTCTGTAATTTGAATATTGACAAACTCCATTATACATTGTAGATTCTAGTAATTTATTCTTTTGCATTAATTCTTCTGACATAAATTTACCATTCATAGAAGTATAAGTCATTAGATAGTTTACACAAATTTCTGTACTTTCTATTCCATTTTCTAATACATCTTTTTCAAAAGCTTTAAGTGCATTTTCTGCTCTAGTTTTATGAGTTAATTTCTTTATTTTATATACTAATTGAATTGGTACATTGAATTTCTTAACATATGTCTCATCTAAATAATGATAAAAATATTGAACATTATCTGTATCATTTGAAGTTATTCCTGTTAAAAGCATTGTCGGATTACTACTAGCTCCGAAACGGGTTATCCCCCCCCAATCCTCTTTTTTGAAAAACTGTACCTCATCTGAAACTAATAAATTCATACTTAATCCATCACGAATTACTCCTGCTGGTACACTATGTATCTCAAGATAAGGTTTAGCTTCACCTTCGATTATAATATTAGCTTCAAAGAAATCTTTTTTATCTGTTAAGTCTTTTTTATTTTGATATTTTAATCCTTCTTTACCATAAATTAGTGGTTTATCGGGAAATCTAGTATTATAATATGCAATCATTTTCTTCATTCTAGGCATTATCTTATTCCACAACACCCTACAAGAAGTATCTGAATATGAACTTATTATAATCCAAAACTTTTCATTTTCATTTTCTATAAATCTAGGAGCAAATGTTCCACAAAAAGATGTTAGGTTCTCATCAATAAAACTTTTTCCGACATTTATCTTCGACATAGTTCGTTAAACCACGCCCGTTCTATTATGAACTGCTCTATATCTCTATAGACGTTGAGAGTACATCTTTCCTCTTTAATACAAGTTTATATTAAAGATTTGACACCGTTAAGCCTCACTCAAGGCATATACTCGTTGAACACACATCTTAATAAATAAGACGCTTTGTAACGGATTTTCTCTATTTGAATACTTTTTACTATATCTAAGGCATTACCCTTCGCCCTAAGCTATATCACTATGCTTAGTTAGTATATTCAACCTACCGAGTTTGTCCCCGTTTTAGATGTCTTTATAGACAGCCCGTATTAACTGTCTTGAACCTTCTAATTGTATTACATTTCCAGAACCCGTTTCTAATGAATTTAAAGTTTCTATACTTATTAACCATTGTAAAATATCTAATGAACCATATCTATAAACATTATTCTTAGCATCATATTGAGTAGTTAAATGTCTTACTGCTAATAACCATTCATAAACTAAACTATCTTCTTCTATTACTTTACCTTCATATGTTCCATCTTTATTTTCTTTATAGTTGTAAATATAAGGTTCGTAAAAGTTATTTGTTTCATTTTTTACAAATAATACTCTTCCAAAGTCTATCTCTGTTCCTGTTACTTTAAATCTATATAATTTCTTTTCTGTACCATCATTGAATACTTTTACTATTTCTGTTTGATATACTTCTATTGAGTCTAATAATAGTTTGACTTCTTTTAGCATTCACATCAACTCATTTTAACAGTAGTAAAAGTAGTGTTACTCATATCTAAGAACTGACTTGTCTTTTCTTTAGAATATATTCCACTTTCATCTTTTGTTTGAATTGTTATATTTGATTCTTGATGATTTAGACCTTTTAATAATTTTGTTTTCTTTTCTGTTATATCATTTATTTGTGCTTGTATTATTTTCATCTCTTCTATATTATCTACTTCTAAGCTTTCATCTACTATTGTC
>CAYMHL010000338.1:0-2115 GCA_964390205.1 uncultured Marinobacterium sp. | reverse complement strand
GGCCCGGTCGGCATCATCACGCCGTGGAACACGCCGTTCATGCTGTCCACCTGGAAGATCGCGCCGGCGTTGGCCGCAGGCTGCACCGTGGTGCACAAGCCGGCTGAACTGACACCGCTGAGCGCCTACATTCTGGCGGAAATCGCCGATGAAGTGCTGCCCAAGGGCGTCTGGAACATGGTCAACGGCTTCGGCGAAAGCGTCGGCAAGCGCATGACCGAGCACCCGGCAATCAAGGCCGTGGCACTGGTCGGCGAATCCGCCACCGGTTCACACGTCATGCGTCAGGGTGCCGACACCCTCAAGCGCATGCACTTCGAGCTGGGCGGCAAGAACCCGGTCATCGTGTTTGACGACGCCGACTTCGAACGTGCGCTGGATGCGGTCGTGTTCATGATCTACAGCCTGAACGGTCAGCGCTGCACCTCCTCCAGCCGTCTGCTGATCCAGAGCGGCATCCGTGACAAGTTCATGGCCGCACTGGAACAGCGTGTACGCAACCTGAAGGTCGGCCACTCGCTGGATCCGAACACCGAAGTCGGCCCGCTGGTACACGTTGAGCACTACAACAAGGTACTGAGCTACTTCGACATCGCCAAGGAAGACGGCGCCAATATCGCCGTTGGCGGCAAGCGCATCAACGAAGCTCGCGGCAACATCGATCCGGCCGGCAACTACCTGGAGCCGACCCTGTTCACCGGTGCCAACAACGGCATGCGCATCGCTCAGGAAGAGATCTTTGGCCCGGTACTGACCGCCATCTCCTTCGATACCGAAGAGGAAGCGATCGCCATCGCCAACGACACCCAGTACGGTCTGTCCGGCTACATCTGGACCGAGAACACCGGCCGCGCCATGCGCATGGCCAAGCACGTCGAAGCCGGCATGCTGTGGGTGAACTCCGAGAACAACCGCAACCTGCCGTCTCCGTTCGGCGGTATCAAGATGTCCGGCATCGGCCGTGACGGCGGTGACTGGAGCTTCGACTTCTACATGGAAACCAAGAACGTCTGCATCGCCCACGGTACTCACCGCGTACCGACACTCGGCAAAGGCTGATCACGCCCGCATTGCAGCACCGCCACCGACCCGTATTCCCCGATACGGGCCGGTGGCCCCTCCTCTGTTCTACTGCAGCGTTTTTCTCCGCTCTTTCTTTGCTATAGTTAGGGCCGCCATGAACACAGCCGACGACCGCGAATGGATTCCCAACATCATCCTGGGACAGGACTATGACCGGCGCTATCTCGATGCACCGATTCATTATGATGTGATGGAGAATCTGGCCGACTTCTACGGTCGGGACATGCCGGTTCACCGCCACGCCCAATATCTGCAGATCCACTACATCGACCGCGGCGAAATCCGCTTTCATATCGATGATCGTATTTACCATGCCCGCGGCCCGGCCCTGTTGCTGACCCCTGCCTCAGTGCCCCACTCCTTTCTGACCGAGCCCGATGCCCGCGGCCATGTGTTGACCATTCACCAGTCCATCGCCTGGCAGCTGCTGAAAGACGGCCTGCAACAGGAGATGGATACCGAGTTCAACCGCGGACGCTGCATGGTGCGCGACGAGCTGGAACCCGATCAACGCCAGCAGTGGCCGCTGATCGTGCAAACATTGCGCAACCTCAAGGTCGAGTGGTATCGCGAGCGTCCGGCCAAGCGACTGACCCTGCATACTCTGGTACGCCTGCTGCTGATTCAGATTTCACGCCTGTCGCCCAAGGAAGCGGAAAGTACCACGGTCAACAATGATGACCTGCGCATCTTTCACCGTTTTACCGATCTGGTCGAAGAACACTTTCGCGAGCACCTGCACCTGCCCGATTACACCCACCGGCTGGGCATCTCGGAAAGCCGCCTGCACCAGATCTGCCAACGGGTATCCAATCGCTCGCCGAAAAAGCTGATCCACGACCGCATAGTGCAGGAAACCAAGCGCCTGCTGGTATTCACCGAGCTGTCCAGCAGCGATATCTGCTACCAGCTCGGCTTCACCGATCCGGCCTACTTCTCGCGCTTCTTCAAACGCCACACCGGGTTAACCGCTCAGCGTTTTCGCAGTGAGCACAAGCACGACAACTGGACTACTACTTAACATATTAATAA
>CAYMHL010000337.1:0-2127 GCA_964390205.1 uncultured Marinobacterium sp. | reverse complement strand
GCTGACCCGCCCGCAAAAAGGCAAGCGCCGCCGGGGTCGCGTCAGTTACACCCAGCTCGGCATCAACCAGCTCGGCGCCGTGTACGAAGCCCTGCTCAGCTACCGTGGCTTCTTCGCCACCGAAGACCTGTACGAAGTCGCCCCCAGCGGCCAGAACATCAACCCCGATGAGCTCGATACCGGCTACTTTGTGACCCAAAGCCAGCTCGATGACTTCAGCGACAAGGAGCGTGTCTACGACAAGATCGAAGGCAAGCTCAGCCTGCGCGTACACCCCAAGGGCAAATTCATCTACCGCATGGCCGGGCGCGACCGGGAAAAATCCGCCAGCTACTACACCCCCGAGGTGCTCACCAAAAGCCTGGTGAAATACACCCTCAAGGAGCGCCTGACGGAAGAGGTCACCGCCGACGCTATTCTCGACCTGACCATCTGCGAACCCGCCATGGGCAGCGCTGCGTTCTTGAACGAAGCCGTCAACCAGCTGGCCGAAGCCTACCTCACCCGCAAACAGCAGGAACGGGGCGAGCGCATCCCCCACGAGGATTACCAGCGCGAGCTGCAGCGGGTGAAAATGCACATCGCCGACCACAACGTCTACGGCGTCGACCTCAACCCCATCGCCGTCGAACTGGCCGAAGTCTCGCTCTGGCTCAACGCCCTCAGCGGCGGCCACAACGTGCCCTGGTTCGGCTACCAGCTGTTCAGCGGCAACAGCCTGATCGGCGCCCGCCGCGAAGTCTACCCGGTACGTGCGCTGAAAAAGCAGGCCAAGGAAGGTCTCTGGTACAACCAGGCCCCGCGCCGCCTGCCGCCCGAAACCCTGACCAAACCTGTAGGAGGCCGGCTTGCCGGGCGACCGGACGATGGCGCCAGAGCTGATGACGAAATCTACCACTTCCTGCTGCCCGACCCCGGCATGGTCGGCTACAACGACAAGGTCGCCAAACAACTGCGCCCCGACGCCTTCAAACAGATCAAGGAGTGGAAAAAAACTTTCTGCGCCCCGCTGGACCCCAGCGAAATCCAGATTCTGCAAAGCCTGAGCAGCGCCGTCGATCGCCTCTGGCGTGAACACACTCAGATGCTGGCGCACGACCGCAAGCGCACCGAAGACAACCACCGCCTCTGGGGCCAGCCGCAGACCGAGTCCAGCCACTCCAGCACCCGCGAAAAAGACGCCATCCACACCAGCGGCATCTTCAACACCCATGCCCGCATGGCGTCCCCGTATCGCCGCCTGAAACTGGCGATGGACTACTGGTGCGCGCTCTGGTTCTGGCCGCTGGACAAGGTGGACCAGCTGCCCGACCGCCAGAAGTGGCTGTTCGACCTCAACACCATTTTGAACAGCGCCGGCACCTTCGACTTCGCCCCGGAGCAGAGCAACCTGCTCGCCAGCGCAGACGCAACCGAGAGCGCCGACGCAACGGACAGCACCGGCGTAACCGAAAGCGAAGCAGAGGCAAGCCACGCTAACGACAGCAGCACAGACGCCTTCGCCAAACCGATGGCCGATCTGTTCGCCGCAGACGAGGCCCAGCTAAGCCTGCATGAGCAAAACCGCCCCGAAGCCCGGCCCGAGACTCAGGCCGCCCGTGAGGTGAGCAACCCGCGCGGCGAACTCAACCTGGAAAAGCTGTTCAAGAACCCGTTTTTCGCCACCCTGAATATCGCCAACCAACTGGGAGAACACTTCCGCTTCTTCCACTGGGAACTGGCCTTTGCCGACATCTTCGCCCACCGCGGCGGCTTTGATATCACACTGGGTAACCCGCCCTGGCGCAAGGTGGAATGGCAGGAAGGCGGCATCCTCGGTGACCACAACCCGGCCTTTGTGCTGCACAAGCTCAGTGCCAAGCAACTGACCGATGAGCGCGAAGCGGCCTTTGAGCGCAGCCCGCAACTGAGTAAGCGCCCTTAAATCAGCACCTTTTTTCCAGCCACTGACCGCCGCACACTGATTCCATCGTCACCTACGCGAGGAATCCACCATGAACTCAACCGCGCGCACACACTACTGGCAACAGCACATTGAACACTGGCGCGATACCGGGCTATCCGGCGCTGCTTTCTGCAAACAGCAATCGCTGTCCTATCACCAGTTTGTCTATTGGCGCCGCAAGC
>CAYMHL010000336.1:0-2131 GCA_964390205.1 uncultured Marinobacterium sp. | reverse complement strand
CCTATATCGCTGGCCACTCGGTGAGCAGCACTTCGTCCCCGTTTACTGTTATCACGACCGATTTTCCCCATATGTCCGAACTCTTGTCTATAAGCCCAACCCTGTGTCCTATCCTGACCTGCCCGGATTCGAACGATCTCGCCGATACGGATGCGGTCTCGTCCCCCCTGCAGCCGGCGTGGGCGAGCCCCTGAAGCTTTCCCAGGACGACTATGTGTCCATCGGCCGATACCTCCGCCCCGACGTTCACATGGCCTGTGATGATCACATCTCCGTCATGGACTATTTTCTGTCCTCCGCGGAGGTTCGATGCATAGAGCAGCGCCCCGGCCGTCCTGCGGCCCGCGGTCCTCTCCTGGCGCGGTTTTTTGACCGTATCGCCCACCGTGAGGCCAAGCCGTGAAAGGGCCGATACCGTCTCCGGGTCCGTCACGGCCCAGCTGATGACCGTGCATCCCGTCGGCTCTATAAAGTATTTCCATATCTTTGCGACCAGCGCGGCTCCGAAGTTCCTGCCCCGGAGGTCCATTACTACGCTGCTTCCCTCGAGCACTTTTTTTGCGCTTACCGTGAGCTCCTCAAATTCTTCGAGTATCCTCTTTTCGCTGAGCTCTTCGGGGACTACGCATCGCAATATACCCGTCTGTATGCCCTTTAGATGGATCATCATCTATCAACGCACCCCTATTCTGTTTTTGGCTTGACAGGGACCGGTTCTACATATTTATTCCCGTTTATGAGAAAGTTGAGCATCTTGCCTACTATCGGGCCCGCGACAGCACCTCCGCCCTTGCCCGCCTCGGCGATGACCACTACGGCGTAGCGCGGCTTATCGATCGGGGCATACCCGGCAAACCAGGCATGGTCTTCGCCGTGGGCGTTCTGCGCCGTTCCGGTCTTGCCCGCGATCTGGACTCCGAAAGAACTTGCCCGCCTTCCCGTACCTGTGCTCGCGACCTCAAGGAGGCCTTCCTGCATTATCTTTATTATCTCCGGCGACACATCGAGCTTCTCGAATTCCGGAGGCGTCTTCGAGTTTATCCTCGGCCTGGGGAGTTTGCCTCCGTTGGCTATCGCCGCATAGGCCCTGAGCAGCTGGATCGGGGTCATAAGGACGTAGCCCTGCCCGATCGAATAGTTAACAGTGTCGCCTCCGTACCAGTTCTCCTTTATCCGTTCCTTTTTCCATTGAGGGCCCGCGATGATGCCCGAGATCTCACCGATGAGATCTATCCCGGTCTTCTCCCCCACACCGTACTTGGCCGCGGTCTTGATGAGCCTGTCTATGCCGAGCCACGTGGCTGTCTGGTAGAAATAGACATCGCATGAATCCCTCAGTGCCTTCAGCACATTTTCCGACCCGTGTCCCGCCCTTTGCCAGCATCTGAACCGCCTGTCGCCGAGCTCGAAGTATCCCGGACACCTGACCGTCGTGCCCGTGTTGACCACCTTGTTCTCAAGCACGGACGTGGCCGTGATGATCTTGAAGGTCGAAGCCGGAGGATAGGCGCCCGATATCGCCCTGTTCATCATGGGCCTCTCCTTGTGGTCGGTGAGTGCAGCCCACTCCTTGTTGGAAATGCCCCATGTGAAGGGGTTGGGATCGTAGCTCGGCGACGAATAGAGGCATTTCACCGAACCGTCGTTGACATCCATCGCCACGACCGCTCCCCTGAAATTGCCAATGAGCTCGGCCGCGTAACGCTGCGCTGCGAGGTCTATGGTGAGGACCGTGTCGCTTCCCCTCCGCGGGGGCCTGTAGGATATGTCCCTCAGTTTCCTTCCCCTGGCATCGACCTCGATGACCTCTTCGCCCGGCAGGCCCTGAAGGTCCTCGTCATACCAGGCTTCGATCCCGTTCTTGCCTATCATGTCACCGCCCCGGTACATGCTGTCCTTCTTTGCCTCAAGTTCTTCCTTCGTTATCTCGGCAACATAGCCGACCACGTGAGCCGTGAAGTTCCCTGCCGGATATGTCCTCTTCCACACGGGGGTCAGGAAGAGCGCCTCGCTGAAATCCTTGTCCGTTATCAGTTCCGCGGCCTGTGCGAAGGTGAGATTGGAGGCCACGGTTATCGCCCGGTAGGGGGCGGAGTACTGTTTTTCGATCAGCTTTTTGAGTTCCTCTTCG
>CAYMHL010000335.1:0-2145 GCA_964390205.1 uncultured Marinobacterium sp. | reverse complement strand
GCTCAAGTTGTTGGTAGAAGTGTAGAGTGCAACATTAAACTGGACTTCATATGACATTTCCAGTACGTTTGAACCAGAAGGAGATATCACATGCAAAAGCACATCATCATATATATATTGGATAGATTCGCAGATTGGGAAGGTGCCTATCTGGCATCGCTACTGCGGAATAGAGAGATGGGATTCAACCACCAGGTGTCATGGGCCTCGTATGACAAGAATCCGAAGAGCTCCTTGGGAAGCATGACCATACTGCCCGATATCACCACAAGAGAGATTTCGATCGATGCCGATGCCCTGATATTGATCGGTGGCGATTCATGGAACAGTCCGGAGGCAAAGTCAATCGTTCCAATCGTTCAAAAGTTCAAGGAACAAAGAAAAGTCCTGGGATTCATCTGTGATGCCGCCCGATTCGCCGCGAGTGAAGGCTTGCTCAACGATGTGCATCATACGGGAAACAGTCCCGAAGAGATGCAAGGAGAAATGGGCTATACCAATGCCGAAGGATTCATCATGGAAGATGTGGTGACAGACCGGAATATCATAACCGCGAATGGCAACAGTCCTGTGGCGTTCGCCGTATCGATACTCGAGGCTCTGGATCCCGAATCCAAGAAAAATTTGGCGATGTGGCAGGACTTCCAACTCATGGGATACTGGAAAGCCTTGAAGAAATATGGTTTTCTCGGCTGAATGTGGAGAGGAGAGAATCTCAGTATGGTTGGCATTTCCGAATCCGAAAGAATAGAATCACTTACATCATTGCGCTCATCGATTGCGAAGACCACAAAAGGTTTGGTAAGTATGGAGAAAATGGGCGCAAACACAACTGTGGCGAAAAAACGCTTGGAAGCTTTGTCGATTGGGTTGGCGGTACTCGAACACATCTGGGTTGGAACTCCCCAACAATATTCACCTGAAGCGCTGTCGGAAGCGAGGGAAGTACTCGCAGACCTCCTCCCATCCATCCAATCCATCTATGGACGATCAAAAACCGGAAGTGCCCAAAAGACGCTGTTGGAACGCCGGATCGTGTCGTTGAAGCGAGCCATACGTGCGCTCGACAAGTCGACGGTTAAAAATCCCGACACCCTGCCCTCCTCTCGGCCATAACTAACGATACCTCTTCGACCAACCGCTCTTCTCTCATCTTCTTCAGAATAGCGAGCTCCTCTCCATAGTCGGTTTCAGAATCGTCCTTATTGTGAAAAAGGATTTCCAGAATGTCGACTGAAGGTATCGTGTTCGGTTAAAAAGATGCATTGAGTCCACCACGAAAACGAACTATCATGAGGACAGCAGTATTCAGTAACGATTCATATCCTTTGGGTACTGGCATCTATGAAAAAGGATGGGATTATCGGTATGAACGTACATCTTGAAGACTTGTCTGATCATCTTGCAGGAATCACACAAGCCCAGTGGGAAAAACTGTTTGCCATGATTCCAGAGATAGAGAACTCCACCTACTTCGGAGAAGTCCCATACAAGGATGGCACCATATATCCGGCAACCTGGACCCGATTAGTAGATAGGTTTCATGAGTATGTGTATGAGATCGGATTGGTGGTTGATTTTGATTGGATCCACTGGGATGAAGGGAAACGTATTCTTTCAGGAGAAGTCGAAGACCTGTCCACACATTCGACTATCACGCTGTGCAAGCTACTGACAGTAATTGTCCGTGCAGACAGGTTCGTTGAGGGAAACCTCATCGCCAACTTCGAGAATGGCACCATCCTGAGCATCCTACGAGCGTTGAAAAAGCATTACAGCAGCCACCCTAAGACCAAAACCATAGAAAGGTTATGAAACTATCTCTTTGCAGGAATTGTTTCCCGTGTTATATTCTACGCATGGTTGTCTGCAAGACCCAGGATAACTCCACCTAGTCCTCCTCCTAATTAATGGAGGACGAATTCATGAAAAACGCAATCACTATGCCCATCCGCCATCAATGGCGGGAATGCTCATCCTACAGGGAACTCGCGCACGTATTGGTGCAGGAGGTCAACCTGGAGGGACGGTGTATCAAGGCTCACGGACGGTCGAGGATCCTAGAACCGCTGGTTGCACCGGACGAACAACCAAGCGAGGGAGGAGTGACCGATGTCACCTGGTTTCTCATCGACGAGGGACTGC
>CAYMHL010000334.1:0-2147 GCA_964390205.1 uncultured Marinobacterium sp. | reverse complement strand
TTGCAGTCTTCCGGGCAGGAGCCGGTCTTGATCGACAGCAGGGTACTGACCTGAACCTCGTTGGGATTGAAGTGCTGGCGGTGCACGCTCTGTGCCTGGAACAACAGGTCGTTCATCGGCAGTTCGAACAGTGCACGGACCTCCTGTTCGGTCCAGTCGTGACGTACTTCGGCAACCGTCTGCATAACTCCAATCCCCTTTTTATAATCGACAGTGGCACTATCGATAGTGGCCCTATTGAGGGTGACGCTGTCGATAGTGACATAATGGAACAGGGCTTGGACGCCCGTTTTGTTACGCAATATTAATTGGACAGAAGGAGCTGTCAACTTATGTTTTTACGGCAGATTTACAACTGGTTAAGTATTGAACACAAGTGTTCGCTGTGTGGACTGGCCCCGGCCAATCACCACGGCATCTGTGCCGACTGCCATGCCGACCTGCCATGGCTGCTTGGGGGCTGCCATCGCTGCGCCCTGCCTCTGCCGCACACGGCACTGCCGGGCAGCCTGTGCGCCCAGTGTGCGCAGACGCTGCCGGCGTTCGATCGTACCCTGGCCGCCTTCAACTATGACTTCCCTCTGAGCCGACTCCTGCCGGAGATCAAATACCAGCGCCAACCTGCTCACCTTGGCTGGCTGTCACAAGTGCTGGCGGCCTATCTGCAGCAGCAATACGAAGATGACTGGCCGGACGCGCTCATTGCCGTTCCCATGCATCCACTCAGTGAGCTCAAACGCGGCTTCAATCAGGCCCAACTGATGACCCAGGTATTGGGCAAACAACTGCGCCTGCCGCTAAGTACCTGTGTGCGTAAACAACGTCGTACACCCCATCAGATGGCACTGGGCCTGGAAGCACGCAAACAGAATCTGCACCAGGCATTCAAGGTCATCGGCCAGCCGCCTCGGCATCTGGCACTGGTCGACGATGTCATGACCACGGGCACCACAGCCAATACTTTGGCACAACTGCTCAAGTCCGCCGGTGCCGAGCGGGTCGATATCTGGGTGCTGGCCAGAACGCCCGAGCTTCGCTAACCTAGATCCCGTTAACCGACGGCTTCGTTAGATTGAAATCCGGAATCCACAGCCCAAGACAGGGATGCATATGCTTACACGCCTGTTAATCGTTCTGTGCCTGCTGCCGAGTGTCGCCCTTGCGGGCAATCTGAACCTGGCCGTGGCGGCCAATTTCAAGGTACCGCTGGAGCAGTTGGTACAGCAGTTCGATCCTCGGCAGCAACACCGGATTGCCATCAGCAGCGCCTCCACCGGGGTGCTCTATACCCAGATCAAACAGGGTGCGCCCTTCGATATTTTTCTCGCCGCAGACCGAGCCCGGCCCGAGCGGCTGGAGCACGAGGGCGTCGGCATCCCCGGCAGCCGTTTTACCTATGCCATCGGCCGACTGGCACTCTGGCAACCCCAAGGCAGGCCACGCTCACTGGAAGACCTGTTATCTGCCCCGCTGGCCATCGCCAACCCGCGCACGGCACCCTATGGCCTGGCTGCGCAACAGGCACTGACGGCCGCCAACCGCTGGCCATTGGAGACGCTGGTGCAGGGCAGCAACATCGCCCAGACCTTTCAATTTGTTCACAGCGGCAATGTGCGCCAAGGGCTGGTCGCCAAGGCACAGCTGGTTCAGCAGGCGATTCCCGCCGATCAGTGGGTCGTGGTTGATGCACAACTGCACCAGCCGATCGAACAGCAGCTGATTCGCCTGCAGCGCAGTACCCAGAATCCGCTGGCGGATGCCTTTATCATATTTTTGCACTCGGTAGAGGCACAGCAGCTGATCCGGCAGAACGGCTATTCACTGGCAGCCGAGGTGGCCGATGCTGCCCACTGACCAGGACCTGGCCGCACTCTGGCTGACGCTGCAGCTGGCCAGCCTGACTACGCTCATTCTGTTGTTGCTGGGCACTCCTTTTGCCTGGTGGCTGGCCCATACTCGACGGCGCTGGAAGGTGATTCCCGAAGCGCTGGTCGCACTGCCACTGATCCTGCCGCCGACGGTACTGGGTTTCTATCTGCTGCTGGCGTTTGCACCGGACGGAATTCTTGGCGCGCCCTGGCAGTGGCTGACCGGTTCCGGGCTGGCATTCACCTTTACCGGACTGCTGATCGGCTCCATCCTCTACT
>CAYMHL010000333.1:0-2153 GCA_964390205.1 uncultured Marinobacterium sp. | reverse complement strand
AAGGCCTCATCCCAGGCTGCATTCAGCGGGGTCTGCTGACACAGCTCTGAACCGTAGATCTTGCCGGCGGCGATGGTACGCGCTTCACGTGCTGCACGGGCTTCCGCTGTCGGGTTGCGACCGCAGATCAGGAACTCCTGTACCTCGGCCGGTGACTCGGTCAACAGCGGTACGGGCGGTTCATGCGACAGGCCACCGGTTCCGAGAATCAGCACGCGCTTGTTCAGCCCGGCCAGGAACCGGCCCACGGCTTCACCCAGCTTGCGAATGCGGCGATAGGGTACAAAGGGCGGTGCCACCGAGTTGATGATGATCGGAATTACCGGATAACGGGTCAGGCTGCCGGTTACCTCTTCCAGCGTCTGGGTGCAGCCGTGATCGACCTGCAGGCGATGGGAGAGTGAGACATCCAGATCGTTGTCCATCAGGTGTTGGGTCAGCTCCAGGGCCAGTTCGGCATCCACCGACAGCGGGCCGGGAAGGGTACCGTAGTCGCCCACCGACTCGGCGGCGGTTGCCACCACGAACGGCGGCATCAGATCATAGAACAGACCGTTGTAGTGATCGGGTGCGAAAATCAGTATCAGCTCGGGATCAAAGGCTTCCACTTCTGCACGGGCTGCTGCCAGTACGGTATCAACTTCGGCGACCACGTCTGCACCCGGATCATTGCGACCGCGCAGTGGAGTATGCGACAGGCATTTAAGCATGATGCTCATAGCTATACCTTCTTTTTATCTATTATCAGCGGCATCAATAAAGTTAACTATGCTGCTATTGGGAACAATAAACAGTGCTCTTGAGCAATAACCGAAATTAACTTTCTATTTTAAATCGCCCCGAAGTAAATCCGAAAAATCGGGATATCCGGTGATTTATTTAGTCTGGATTCTGGACAGGCGGGAAAATTACATCAAGCAAAAACGAATCCGAGGTGCACATAGTGCACAACGGATATGGGCAGGCGGTATAAACAACCGAGATGAGCAGTATACGGGTATGTGAACCGCTCAACGGGCGCTGGGTGACAGGCTCTGCTCAATGCGGCTGACCACCGATTGCATGGCATCGAGATAGCGTCTGGCCGCCTCTTCAATGGTCATGGCATCAGCGATGTAGACCAGATTAAGGCAGCCCAGTACCCGACCCTCATGGCGAATCGGCAGGGCGATGGCGGCGATTCGTCCTTCCTCGCCCCAGTCGCGGTAGTTGGAGCCATAGCCGTCCTGGCGCGTTCTGCGCACCAGCTGATCGACATAATCGGCATCACGTGCCAGTCGGCCCTGGCTGTCATCATGACTCGCCAACAGCCGGATGATCTGATCCCGTTCCTGATCCGGGCAGTTGGCGATGTAGGCACGACCGGCGGCGGTGAGCAACATCGGCAGGCGGCGGCCCACCATGGAGCGGTGAAAGGAGAGGCGGCTGAAGCGATGGGTGGTTTCACGGATCACCATGGCATCCACATCCAGGGTGGAGATATCAGTGGGCCAGACAACCTCCTGCATCAGCTGACCCAACAACGGAGCGGCACACTGGGATACCCACTGCTCGTCACGGAAGCCTTCGCTCAGTTCCCTCACCTTCAGCGTCAGCAGATAGCTGTCATCCGATTCGCTGCGGCGCACGTAGCCTTCAGCTTGAAGCGTTTCCAGCAGGCGTCGCACCGTTGTGCGGTGCAGCCCGGTCCGTTCGGCCAGTTCAGTGATGCGCGCGCCGCCATCGCAGCGGTTGAGGCAGTGCAGCAGCGACAGGCCACGAACCAGTCCCTGCACCCGCTTGTATTCACCCTGTCCTGTATTTTTATCCTGTTCCGACATTGCCCGCTCCCTGTGGGTTTGTGCACATAGTGCACCTTGCGCTCGATTTCTGTTGCTGCCGTTGACGGGCTGTTCTTATACTCGGAAACATAATAAAAACATGCCTTCACGGAGTCCATAGATGATATTCGCTGGATTAAAAGGTCTTATTGCATTTAAAACCGGATGGTTTGACGCTTTTACTGAGCGCAGGTTGCTGCCGGATTTTAATATTGTATCGCTGACTCTCGTCCCGGATATTAATCTATTCCTGTCTGCTCAGTGTGATATCGGCTTTCGCCTTGATATCAATCCCGGTTAAACCTCCGTCTTGTCTGTTTTTATTAATCCTGA
>CAYMHL010000332.1:0-2189 GCA_964390205.1 uncultured Marinobacterium sp. | reverse complement strand
GCACCGGCCTTGCCGAAGATGTTGTAGTAGCCTTCGTCGCTCAGCTGAGCCTGGTCCATCTTGGTCGGCGGAGCGATCCACATGCGTGTCGGGATGGACTTGCCGGAAGATTCCAGCAGTTTGCCGGCGGCACGGAAGTGACCGATGTTGGTCATGCAGGAACCGATGAACACTTCATCAATGTTCTCGCCCTGAACTTCAGACAGCAGGCGAGCGTCGTCCGGATCGTTCGGAGCACAGAGGATCGGCTCCTTGATTTCGGACAGATCGATCTCGATCACTTCAGCGTACTCGGCATCAGCGTCTGCACGCATCAGGCTCGGGTTCGCCAGCCACTCTTCCATGCCCTTGATGCGGCGCTCGATGGTACGTGCATCGCCGTAGCCTTCAGCCAGCATCCACTTCAGCATGACGATGTTGGAGCGCAGGTACTCGGCAACAGAGTCTTCGGACAGGGTGATGGTGCAGCCTGCAGCAGAACGCTCGGCAGACGCGTCAGACAGTTCGAATGCCTGCTCGACGGTCAGCTCTTCCAGACCTTCGATCTCCAGTACACGGCCGGAGAAGGCGTTCTTCTTGCCAGCCTTTTCTACGGTCAGCAGACCCTGCTTGATGGCGTAGTAAGGAATGGCGTGTACCAGGTCACGCAGGGTGATGCCCGGGTTGCGCTTGCCCTTGAAGCGAACCAGGATGGATTCCGGCATGTCCAGCGGCATTACGCCGGTAGCGGCTGCGAAAGCCACCAGACCAGAACCGGCCGGGAAGGAGATGCCCAGCGGGAAACGGGTGTGGGAGTCACCACCGGTACCGACGGTGTCCGGCAGCAGCATGCGGTTCAGCCAGGAGTGGATAACGCCGTCACCCGGACGCAGAGAAATACCGCCGCGGTTCATGATGAAGTCCGGCAGGGTGTGGTGGGTGTTCACGTCAACCGGCTTCGGATAGGCTGCGGTGTGGCAGAAGGACTGCATCACCAGGTCAGCGGAGAAGCCCAGGCACGCCAGGTCTTTCAGTTCATCACGGGTCATCGGACCGGTGGTGTCCTGAGAGCCAACGGTGGTCATCTTCGGTTCGCAGTACATGCCCGGACGTACGCCGTCCATGCCGCAGGCCTTGCCAACCATTTTCTGTGCCAGGGTGTAGCCCTTGCCGGTATCAGCCGGCTGTTCCGGCTTGCGGAACAGGTCAGACGGAGCCAGACCCAGCGCTTCACGGGCTTTCTCGGTCAGGCCGCGACCGATGATCAGCGGGATACGACCGCCGGCACGGACTTCGTCCAGCAGAACCTGAGTCTTCAGGCTGAAAGTGCTGATCACTTCATCAGTGCCGTGCTTGCATACCTTGCCTTCATACGGGTACACGTCGATGACGTCGCCCATGTTCAGGTTTTCAACCGGCATTTCGATCGGCAGAGCGCCCGCATCTTCCATGGTGTTGTAGAAGATCGGAGCGATCTTGTTACCGAAGCAGTAACCGCCGGCACGCTTGTTCGGTACGAACGGGATGTCGTCACCGAAGAACCAGAGCACTGAGTTGGTAGCAGACTTACGGGAAGAACCGGTACCGACAACGTCACCGACGTAGGCGACCGGGAAGCCCTTGGCTTTTACTTCTTCGATCTGAGCCAGCGGGCCTTTGACACCCGGCTCTTCCGGGTTGATGCCATCACGTTCCATCTTCAGCATGGCGTTGGCATGCAGCGGGATGTCGGGACGTGACCAGGCATCCGGAGCTGGAGACAGGTCGTCAGTGTTGGTTTCGCCCGGAACCTTGAATACGGTAACGGTGATCTTTTCAGCCACTTCAGGCTTGGAGGTGAACCACTCACCCTCGGCCCAGGACTGCATCACCTGCTTGGCGTGAGCGTTGCCGGCTTCGGCCTTTTCCTGCACGTCGTGGAAAGCATCGAACATCAGCAGGGTGTGAGACAGTGCCTTGGCTGCAGTCGGTGCCAGTGCTTCAATGTCCAGGCACTCAACCAACGGAGCGATGTTGTAACCGCCGAGCATGGTGCCCAGCAGCTCAACCGCTTTCACCTTGTCGATCAGAGGGGAGTTGGCTTCACCCTTGGCAATCGCAGCCAGGAAGCCGGCCTTGACGTATGCGGCCTGGTCAACACCCGCCGGTACGCGGTTGGTGATCAGGTCCAGCAGGAATTCTTCTTCGCCTGCAGGCGGGTTTTTCAGCAG
>CAYMHL010000331.1:0-2191 GCA_964390205.1 uncultured Marinobacterium sp. | reverse complement strand
GCCTTCAATCCGGGGCGATACCACGGGCGATACGCAGGATGTGAGTGGCGCAGTCGGACTCCGGCGACTGCCAGGTGCCATCGGCACAGATGACGATCTTCTTCATGTGGACTCCTTCCGTGGAGTGGTTGGAAGCTGCAAGCCTCAGACCCAGGGCCTACCTCGCGATCCCTCATGCGTTCAGGTAAATACGCGGTACATACTCCGCGTAATAAAGCGGTAGAACCAGATGCTTCTTCTCAGTGACTGGAGAGCCCTGGGTGCCTGTCAGCTTTATGGTTTGCTTCGGATTGCATTTTGTGATGTAGGATTGAAGAGACTTTGCCCGGGTACGCTTACCGCTTTTCACCTCGATTGGGATCACATCACCCTCGGCGTTGGTCGCGATAAATTCAATTTCGGCACGGGCATCCCCCCAGGAAAAGGTCGGCTCAAGCCCCTGCGCGGCGAACTCCTGCTGGACAAAGTTTTCCGCGACAAAGCCCTTGTATTCGTAGCCTTGCAGCTTGATCTCTTTATAACTGACACCGAGCATATGGTTAAGCAGCCCCACATCGAACAGGAACAGCTTCAGGATATTTTCCTTTCTGTAGGCGGCCAATGGGCTCTTGGGTGTTCCATCAATGGGGTAGTTTTTCAAGACCAGCCGACACTTGTCCAGCCAGGATATTGCACTTTCCAATTCGCTATAGCGTGATTTGCGTTCATGTACCCCTTTAAACTTGAACCGCTTAACCGATTCATCGAGCACTGCTGACAGCTGCGATGGTACGTTGGTGAATACCGCTTCGATCAAACCGGCATCAACCTTCCCAGCGTATTTGCCGAAATCACGCTGGTAACCCGCTACCAGGTTTCGATGAATATCGGTCACCGCCTGGATGCGTTCTAAAATGCTGGTCTCTTTAAGATCAAACCAGCAGTTCACCGCTTCCGGCATACCACCCGTAAAGTAGTAGTCGGTCAGTTTTTCGAACAGTTTGGTATGTGCCGCTGCTGTATTAGCCCGCTGATCGAACGCCTTGATCAAGGCTGTTTCATTGGAGGCCAGGAGAAACTCACGGAAGGTTAACGGCCGCAGGTTGTGCTGCTCTACTTTGCCAACAGGGAATGAGTTCAGTAAACCGATGTTGGAGCCACTCGCCGCCACGTACATTTGGGGGGCTTTTTCAGCGAAGTATTTCAGTGCGGTTACAGCCCGTGGACATTCACCGATTTCATCCAGAATCAGTAAGTCGTGGTCAGGATCAAACGCTTGCCCGGTCAGCAGTTCAAGGTTGGAAATGATCTCTTCAGGGGCGAGTGAACCCTCAAATGCCGCGGCGATATCCGGTGACTCCAGAAAGTCAACACGCAGGGTCTTGTCAAACCAGCCCCCAAAGAGCGTCTCAAGCAGGTAGGTTTTACCGGTTTGACGCGCGCCATCAATCAGCAAGGGCTTGCGTACTTCCCGCGGTTTCCAGTTCAGTAGTTTTTCCAGGATCGTACGTTGCATGATGGCGTCCCAAGTTGAACTTGACATCATTACACTTTAAAGCGCGTAAAAATGCAAATTTACACTTTTTTATGCGCAATAAAACGCAACCCCGACCGGGTCTTTCCGTGGAGTATAAGGGCTAATTCATCTCACGATCATACACAAGTTGCCCCACCCGCTGAATGTTCCAACGCCACCAACAGGTCTTTAAGCAGAGGGTGGTAGTTATTGAGAATTTGATCCGCTATCAACCGGGCCGTTTCACGGTTGTACGTATGCGATGTCAGCGTGCGGCTTTTGATCATTGCTATCCAAGACTCTCCCGATTCGATCAAACCGCGCTCAAAGGCCAGCCGAATGGCATCTCGACTGCCCTGTATGCCGGTTTCACCCTGATTCTGGTAAAAGTCCTTGATGGTATTCCAGGCCAGCTCATAGGTATATTCAAAAGCCTGAATCAGCCCCTGTTCTTCCAGCTTGGACAGGCCGCGCTGGTTGCTTAACGCAACCGCCTCATCCAACTCATTGAATGCAGATCGGTAATTCTGTAAGCGTTGATGCCAACGAACATCATCTGTTTGCGTCATGGTTTACCTCTGTCAGAGCCCGGAGTATTGCGAGTGCCATCGGCACAGATGACGATCTTCTTCATGTGGACTCCTTCCGTGGAGCACGGTTGTCATTTCAGCAGGCAGTCTGCAAACGCGCTTGTTC
>CAYMHL010000330.1:0-2192 GCA_964390205.1 uncultured Marinobacterium sp. | reverse complement strand
CAACAGTGACCAGACAGCCGCAATTTGGGCGCGTGTTCGGCAGACGGCTGCCGCTGGGGATTACCTCACGGCCGATGCCCCCGGCAGCCTGCTTTCAGACCAGGTACCACTATCGGCTGATCAGCACGCACTCTGTGTGCTGGAGTTTCAGGTGAAGTCGCTGGACTGGCTGATGCTGAGCCGCCAGGGGCATCGGCGGGCACGACTGGAGCAGGATACGCTGGTCTGGCTGACGCCCTGATCTAACGGTGATCTACCCTGTTGTGCTGTCTCGGTGCGCCGCGAAGAAAGCAAGCGTAAGCATGGCTCATTCCCGATTCAGCGCTTCCAGCAGTTCAATCTCAAAAATCAGATTGGCATTGGGCGGGATGGTGTCGCCAAAGCCGCGCTCGCCGTATCCCATCGCTGCAGGCACCAGAAGCTTGCGCTTGCCACCTACCTTCATCCCCTTAAGGCCTTCAGCCCAGGCAGCAATCACCTTCTTGCGACTCAGAACGGTCTGAAACGGCTGGCCTTTGGCGTAGGAGGAATCAAATTCAGTACCGTCTTCCAGAAAGCCGCGATAGTGAGCCGTCACTAATGCGCCGCCTTTTTTCACTTCAGCCCCGGTGCCTTCGACAATATCTTCAATCACCAGTTGTTCAAATTCAGCCATGGTTGTTCCTGTAATTCTCAACGATTGCCGTCTTCAAACCGTCAAAAAGTGCGGCCCTGGTTCAGCAATATGCCAAGCCAGGGCCGATGAGGCGGAAGATGGCGAGAGAAAATCAGTCTTCGCGGCTGGTCACTTCCAGCAGGTGGTAACCGAATTGGGTCTTTACGGGACCCTGGACTTCATTGATCGGTGCACTGAAGACGACTTCATCAAAGGCCTTAACCATCTGGCCAGGGCCGAAGCTGCCCAGTTCACCGCCTTGCTGGCCTGACGGGCACTGGGAGTGAGCTTTGGCCAGTGCGGCAAAGTCAGCGCCATTGGCGATCTGGTCTTTCAAGGACTGGCATTCGGCTTCAGTACTGACAAGGATGTGACGTGCGCTTGCGCGTGCCATGGGTTTTCTCCGAAATAGATGAGTGATGAACTTAAACATGATTGTCAGGGTATGTGATGGCTGACATCACTTTACCTTAGTGGTGAGACCTTAGTGGTGATGACCGCCAACGCCGTGGGCATGACCGTGGGCAATCTCGTCATCCGTTGCGTCGCGTACATCGACAACTTCGATATCGTAAGTCAGTGTCTTGCCGGCCAGCGGGTGGTTGGTATCGACCAGCACCATTTTCAGGCCCGGTTTAACCACAGTCACCTGACGCATGCCCTGGTCAGTCTGCACCACCGCGACCATGCCTGCTTTCCAGCTGCGCACGCCCTTGGGCAAACCCTGCAGGTGCTTGAGTGGTACACGCTGCTGCTGGCCTTCCTGACGCTCACCGTAAGCCTGCTCCGGAGTGAGTGTCAGATGCAGCGTATCACCGGCTGATTTGCCTTCCAGGGCAGCTTCGATGGCCGGAATCATGCCGTCATGACCGTGAAGATAAGCGATAGGGTCGGCACCCTGGTTGGTTTCGATCTGGGTGTCATCAGCATCGGTCAGCGTGTAGTAGAACTGAACGACTGTATTATCGGAAATCTGTGTCAACGCAGGCACCTCAAGCATCAATTGCGAAAACCTGAAGTATCCGGTTATCGCAACGGCTTGGCAAGAAAGCCTCGCCTCCGGTTGCACTGTCTCGTATCCATGCAGATGTGGGCCTGTCAGCATGCCGCACGCTCGAAAGTCGCCGGTCATGACGTCGGCTCTCGCCAATGGAACAGGGAGGCACCAGCGTCTTTGTGCTTGCCCAAATCAGGGTCTTCGACTAAATCTTTTTACAGGAAGGAGTCGTTGCATTTGATCAATGATAAGCGGCTTCGTGTCTGGTATCGGGTGACAGTTGAGTATCAACCTTCCCTTGGTGGGCCGGTAGTCGGCTGCGTACTTTTGACGGCGTGACACTAAACCCGGAGAACCCCATGCCCATCAGGCTGTTCAAGGATTTTGTTGACGGCAGAATCTGTTTTTACTGGTCCGAGGATGGTGGTCGGCAGGTCAGTCCGGCGTTTGCGACGCTGCAGGAGGCGCAGGAGTGGTGGAAGCGCTACCTGTTTTCGCAGTTTACCGGCTGGGAAAAGCGCCGATCCATCCATGACCGGC
>CAYMHL010000329.1:0-2194 GCA_964390205.1 uncultured Marinobacterium sp. | reverse complement strand
ATGGTGAAGGGTGCGGTGCTCGTAATTGATGCCCAAAAAGGCATTGAAGTGGGGACAATTAAGCACTATAACCTTCTTAAAAAGCATGGAATTCCCACGTTTATCTATTTAAATAAAATGGATAAAGAAGACATTAATTTCGCGCGGTTACTTGAAGAAATTAATGATAAACTCGGGAAAGAAGCCGTCCCGTTTGTTTATCCGCTTGGGCACGGGGAAGCGTTTGATGGCTTTATCGATGTCTTAACTTTAAAAGCAAAACGCTTTGACGGCAAGAAAATGGTTGACGAAGAAGTGCATGGCGATAAAGAAACAATTGTCGCCGCCCTCAATAACGAAATTAAAGAAAAAGTTGCTTTAACAAGCGATGAATTACTGGAAAAATTCTTTGCCGAAATTCCTTTAACGAAAGAAGAAATTAGTAACGGCCTTCATAACGCGATTATGAAGAGCGAACTTCGCCCAATTATCGTTGGGTCAATTAAAAATGATATTGCGGTCCCAACGCTTCTTGATATGTTTATTAAATATTTACCAAATCCTGCGGAACTTAAGTCCTATAAAGGGACAAACGAAGCGGGTCAAGAAGCAGAACGCGAAACAAATCCGAACGCGCCCTTTAGTGCTTACGTCTTTAAGACAATGTTTGACCAATATAAAGGCGCGACGAATATTATTAAAGTTCTTAGCGGAACCCTTCGCGTTGGGGATGACGTTTATAATGCGGCGACAAGAAGCAAAATGCGCGTTGGACAAATGTATCGGATTTACGGCGAAAAACTTGATAACGTCACGGAAGCGATTGCTGGGGAAATCGTTGGGTTAACCAAGTTAGATAACGTTAGTACGGGTGACACGTTAAGTGATCCTAAAAACGTCTTTATTTTCCCGAGTGCAAAACTTCCAAGTGCGGTTTATTACAAAGCGGTTAAACCAAAGAACCCACGCGACGACGAAAAACTCTTTAGTTCGCTTATGAAATTAAAAGCGGAAGACCCCGTTATTGATGTTTACCGCAATAACGAAACGAAACAACTCCTCGTTGGTGGCCTTAGTGACTCACATTTAGCCTTTATCTTCGAAAAAATTAACAACATGTTTAATATTGAAGTTAATGTCTTTGATCCAAAAATTGCCTACCGCGAAACCGTTAAAGCAACGGCGACCGCACCAGGACGCTACATTAAGCAATCTGGCGGTAGCGGGTTCTATGGCGTCGTTGAAATGCGCTTTGAACCAAGTGGGAGCGACGAAAACGTGTTTGCTGAAGAAGTCTTTGGCGGCGCGGTCCCGAAAAACTACTTCCCCGCGGTTGAAAAAGGCTTTAGAGAATCTGTTCAACAAGGATTACTCGCCGGCTTCCCCGTTGTGGGGTTAAAAGCCGTTCTAACGGACGGGAAATATCACCCGGTTGACTCTAACGAACAAGCATTTAGAATGGCCGCGGTTCTAGCGTATCGCGAAGCGTATCCAAAATGTAAACCTACGCTTCTTGAACCAGTGATGAAACTTTCGATTTACGCAAATAATGAATTTACGGGCAATATCATGAATGACCTTAATCAACGCCGCGCACGAATTATGTCGATGGACGAAAAAGGCAATAACATTCAAGAAATTGTCGCCCTTGTCCCCGAAAGTGAAACGCTTGAATATGCCTCAAACTTACGAGTCTTAAGTCAAGGAAGTGCGTATTTTACGCGTGAATTTGATTCTTATCAAGAAGTTCCAAGTTACTTAGTCGATCAAATTATTAAAACGGACTCCCGCTTAGAAAATAAAGATGCAAAATAACTTAACATTTATGTTAAGATAATTTCGAGGTGAATATTATGAAAGAAAAAGTCATGCCGATCATTAAAAACGCGCTCTTACCAGTCTTATCACTTGTATCATTAATTCTGACGATTATTTTTCGCTTTTCGTTACCCGCGAGTACGCGGATTGGCATGGGTTTAGTCTTTCTTATTATTACGATGGTTATTAGTCTTCTTGGCGTTCTTCAAAACACGCGAAAAAACGTGTGGCAACGGCTTATTATTTTAGCGCTCGTTGTGACAGTCGCGCTTGCCCTATATTTTATGGTGAATAATCTTGATTTAGGGGAAGAAGTAACCGCGACCGATAGAGCACTTGAAATGACATTCTTAGTTCTCTTTAGCTTAACGGTAATTGGTGCGGGTGTTTACGCGAC
>CAYMHL010000328.1:0-2204 GCA_964390205.1 uncultured Marinobacterium sp. | reverse complement strand
CAGGAAGACCGGCTGGCGTTCTACGAGGACACGATCAAGCCAAGAGCGCGTTTGTTTGCGGACGCTTTGAACGAACAACTGCTTGCGCGTGACGGCTTGCGGATTGAGTTCAAATTCAACGAAATGGACATCTTCCAGGAAGACGAGAACGACCGCGCCGACCTGCTGAACAAGCTCACTATGGCGGGCTTGCCGATTGAGGTTGCGCTTGAGCTGGCTGGCTACGAGCTGACAGAAGAACAAGCTGCTATGCTGAACACGCATCAAACGCAACTGGACGAGCGGCGGGATAACGAGCCGGTTACTCCGCAGGCTGACGAATTACGGAAGTGGCAAAAGTTCGCAGAAAAGCGGGTAAAAGAGGGCAAGCCAATCCGCGAGTTTGAAACCAACGTGATTGAGCCTTCATTGCACGGGGCGATCTCAGGCGCGCTTGAGAATGTCAAGACGGTTGATGATGTCAAGCACGTATTCGACTCGGTTATCGCATGGCGAGGGTATCCGTAACATGGACTTCGTAAACCGCGAAGAGATTGAGCGTAAGCTGGCGCGCGTGGTAGGCAGGGGGCTGCACGGCGAGCTTGACAAGCTGCTCGGGCTGCTTGGCGACCCGCCGAAGCTTGAGAACGTTCCGCCTGAGTACTGGCAGAACGGCTGGCGCACAATTCAGCATGACGTTGAGCCGGTGCTGTTAGACGTTTATCTAACGCAGGCGACGAATGTCATGCTCAGTGTCGGGATTGGCGTAAGTCTGGATAACATCAACCATCAGGCGGTCAATTGGGCGCGGTCGCATACCGAAGAAGTACTGCGCGGAATGTGGCAGGGGCGGAAAGACATAACGTCCGAGATGCTAAGCGGCGCGCGGCAGGTTGGGGAAGTCATCGGGCAAGGCTACGAACAGGGCTTGACCATTCAAGAAATCAGCGAGCGATTACAGCCGCTCTACTCGCCTGTCAGGGCAGAAATGATAGCCGTCACGGAAACAACGCGGGCGGTGGTGGAAGGCGAGCGGGCTTATGTGGCACAACTGGAGGCTGAAACGGGGCAGCGCATGATTCCGATTTGGATGACCGCGAATGATGACAGGGTTTGTCCTATTTGCGCTCCACGTAATGAGAAGCCGATTTTGAACAGCAGTGATTATCCACCGGCGCATCCAAGATGCCGCTGTGGGGTTGGCTGGGAGTTCCCGAAGGAGCAGTCCTAATGTCCTTTACTATCACGGTTGAGGGCGCGGATGAATTGGTCGCAAAGCTGAACACGCTGGCGAAGTTCAACCATGTGCGCTCCGTGATAGCGCAGCAGGGCGTTCTGCTCCAGCGTTTCTTGCGGAAGTATCCGAGCAAAGTCTACTCGCCTAATCCGCTTATCAAGACCAACGACAAAGTTCGGCGCGCGTTCTTCGCGAAGATGAAGAGCGGCGAAATAAGCGTGCCATACAAGCGCACGCGCAAACTGGCAAACAGTTGGGCGGTAAGCAGCAGCATGGATGGCTTCACTTCGACTGTCACAAATAACATGAGCTATGCCGACTTGGTGCAAGGGTGGGATAGTCAGGTGACGCGGCACAAGTGGAGCGGCTGGGTAACTGAGAAGGGCGCGCTGGATGTGAAGCGTCCTGAGATCATCAAGAATATTACAAACGCGTTTGAACGAGAGGTGAAGAATGCCGGATGAGAATAAATTAGCAATCAAGATACAAGTACCAGACACGCTCATCGAGCCGATGGAAGTGGACGCTGAAAAGCGCATGAAGGCGGACTCGGAGTACGTGGACCCGGGCTGGCGCGTGTTGGGATTACCTTACGGCGGGCACGTGAAGGGGCGTGACGCGGATGGCGAGGCGTTCCATGAGCAGACCGAAATCTGGCTGAAATCCGGCGATTACGTCAACCTGACTTATTATCACGGCTTTGACCCAGAAGAACCGGGAAAGAAGCAGGAAAAACCGGCGCTGATTGGCAGGGCGGTCTATACAGGCAAGGACGCGCGCGGGCATTGGTTTGAGCCGATGCTGGACGAGAGCGAGCCGTTGGCAAAGCGCTTACTGGACGCGGGCATTGAGAAGTTGCGCGCGTCAAGCGGGGCGGTCAACCACCTGGTACGCAAGGGGGCGGGCGGCTTGATTGACGTGTGGCCTGTTGGCGAACTGGCATTATTTGACACAAATGAATGGCGAAAACCGGCAAATGATTTTGCCG
>CAYMHL010000327.1:0-2219 GCA_964390205.1 uncultured Marinobacterium sp. | reverse complement strand
TGAAAAGCCATGGTGCTACACCACTACACGGCTAATCCGACTCACTAAAGCAACTGTAAGGCTAAATTTCAAGTTCTCGCTGCCGGAGACCGGCTGAAACTTGACGGATGGCAATGAATCCAGTGGCACCCGGCACACAACGGCTAAGTGCGACATTCTGTACCTGGCTGTTCGCTACACAGTGGAACTTCGTTTGTGGTAGCATCGGCCAATCGATCAGCTCAACGGAAAAGGAGCTTGCCATGCCCAACAAGGACGATTCTCAACCACTGGAAACCCTCCACGACCTGCTTGGCCCGGTCGAAGACCTGCACGCCATGCGCCGCGACCTGTTCGAAACCGTCAAACCCAGCGTGGATGCCAAGCCGCACACAGTACCCGAGCCGAATGCATCCTTTGGTTCGGATGCCTTCAACCGCTCACGCCTGCTGGCACCCCCCAGGCAACATGACCAGGCCCTATGCCTGGTACAGGTGCGCAATTATGCATTTGAAGCCCATACCGATCAGTTACATGGCCGCAATGAAGCCCCCTGCTGGACGCATCTATCAGAAGTTGCCGGTCTGGTTGCAACCTGTGCCGGCAGCACACCCCGCGCCATTGCACTGGCCTGGCTACACCATAGTGTGACGGATACCGGTATTACCTTGCGTGATATTGAACGCCAGTTTGGCGCATCCATTGCCGACGGCGTACGCTGCCTCACCCATTCATCCAATGCACTGTTAAGCCCCCGTATTCGCCGACAGCGCCTCCGTAAACGCCTTGCCGAGGGCGACAGAGATGTTCATACCGTGCGCCTGGCTGACATGGCCGCCAACTTGGCCTGCTTTACACGCCCAGGTGCCGTAAAACCCCATGCCGAGTTTCTTGAGGAAAAAAGGCTGGATATCGGTGTACTGCGGCAGGGGGATGAGGGTTTGAAGAAACTGGTGATCCGCTTGTGGAAAGACGCCTCACGACGTGCGGTGAGTTCGTGAGCAGTGATTAACCGGGCTCACTTCAACTTCATCAAGTCCGGTTTGATGCGCTGCTGAAACTCATGGCTGATACGTGCCTCATCCAACAGATCAACTGTAAACGGCAAATCAGACTCGGCCAGCAGCTCTTCCGCTTCTGCCAGCTGTGCGTAGCTAATCGGCTTTGCAGACTTTAGCAACAAATCAAGGTCAGAAAAGGGCCGTGCATTACCTTGCACCCTTGAGCCAAAAGCGAACACCTCTACTTCCGGGCCCAGCGCCTGCTCCAATAACTGGAGAACCTCCTCACGCTGACCGGGTAACAGGTCAAGTTTCACTGCGCGCCCCTCAAAATTGTTAGTCTGCCCCAGGTTTCTTTCAGGGCATCACCTGTTTGACCGGTGAAGGCTGACTTCTTCCAGGCGTTCAGCGAGCCATACCTTGATGATTGATTGGCGCGTCACCCCAAGGCGGTTGGCTTCACGGTCAAGGGATTCGATCATCCATGCCGGGAAATCCACGTTCACTCGTCGCTGTTTCTGGTTCGGCCTGGAAAGAGTCGACAAATCAAGATCTTCAATAAGATCCAGCTCGTCATCATCGAATTTTTTATCAAACATCTTAGCTTTCATAAATTGCGACCTCTGCTTTACGTGAGCGTCTGACGGAGATGATCCTGATGGCTTCGCCACGGTAGGTGATGACAGCAGACCACAGCTTGCCTTGAATACAACCAATCATCAGAAAGCGCGGTTCATCTGCTGATTTTGCCTGGATCTCAACCAAGTCCGGATCTGCCCAAAGCGCTTGAGCCTGAACGAAGTCAATTCCATGCTTATGCAAATTAGCCAGACTTTTCTGCTCATCGTATTCGAAGTGTCTCATAGGTATACAAAATATACCTATTCAGGTTTGGCATCAACTTCCGCGAGCCGCTGAATGTTGAATAAAAGCAATGAAAGTGATTGCCTCCTTTGCCCTATTCATTTGACTGCACCACTGGCAAGTACAATAATACGTACAGCCTTTTAAGATTTTGAAGAGGAAAATCATGGACACCATCAGCTACTCAGCATTCCGCACCCACCTGGCAGGCACACTGGACAAGGTAAACGATGATCACAAACCGATTCTGATCACTCGCCAAAACGGTAAGCCCGCTGTTGTCATGAGCCTGGAAGACTTTCATGCCTATGAAGAAACAGCCTACCTGATGGCCAGCCCGAAAAATGCCGAGCGCCTGAACCAGGCCATCGCTGA
>CAYMHL010000326.1:0-2231 GCA_964390205.1 uncultured Marinobacterium sp. | reverse complement strand
TTGCCACCGCTGGCAAAGTGTTCATCCATCGCCTTCTGCCAGCTGCCGGTAATGGCCTGAATCGGCAGCAGCTCGACTTCAGGGAAACGATCCGCGGTTTCGGCCTTCACCACATCGTTGTGAACACGGTAGTTGTAGCCGGCCAGCAGACGCTGAGACGCTTCGGAGTACAGCTCTTCCAGATAGGCCTTGGCCAGATCGGTTGTGCCATTGCGCTCGTTGTTGCTCTCCAGCCAGGTCACCGGAAACTCGGCCAGGAAGCTGACTTTAGGTGTCACCGCCTGATAGGCACCCTGATGGCTGTCCGCCAGGTTGAGAATTTCGCTCTCGAAGGTCAGCAGCACGTCACCAATGCCACGCTCAACAAAAGTGGTGGTGGCGCCGCGGCCGCCGGTATCGAACACTTTTACCTGTCGCAGCAACTTCGCCAGGAACTGATCGATTTTTTCCTGATCATCGCCGAACACTTTCTGGGCATAACCCAGTGCGGCCAAGTAGGTATAGCGACCGTTGCCCGAGGTTTTCGGGTTGGGCATCACCAGCGCCACATCGTCACGAATCAGGTCGTCCCAGTTCTGAATGTTCTTCGGGTTACCTTCACGTACCAGAAACGCCATTGTGGAGTAGTAGGGCGAGCTGGCATTGGGCAGACGCTCGGCCCAGTCGGCCGGGATCAGATTGCCGCGCTCGTGCAGGATGTCGATATCGGTCACCTGGTTGAAGGTCACCACATCCGCACGCAGCCCCTGCAGAATAGCCTGGGCCTGCTTGGACGAGCCCGCATGGGACTGTTTGATGGTAACGGTTTCGCCGGTTTTCTCTTGCCAGTGCGCCTTGAAGTGCTCGTTGTATTCGGCAAAGAGTTCACGGGCGATGTCGTAGGAGGTATTGAGCAGTTCGCGTTCTTCAGCCAGTACCGGCTGAGACAGCAGGGCAGCGCCCAGAGCAGCCGCCTTGATCCAGTTCTTCATCATTGCACCTTTTGTTCGGGTCTTAAGAATGGATCCTTTATAACAAAAGGAAATCAATAATCAAAATCTTATAATTTTATAGACATATATAGATTCGCTATAATCACGCCCAAAATCCTTGTTCCTTGCCAAGAGAGTTTCAATGCTGCACACAATCAAACAGGAATGGTTTTCCAATATCCCCAAGGATCTGCTGGCCGGCACGGTCGTGGCCCTGGCCCTTATCCCGGAAGCGATCGCCTTTTCCATTATCGCCGGTGTCGATCCCAAGGTTGGCCTCTACGCGTCTTTCTGTATCGCCGTGATCATCGCCTTTGTAGGCGGACGCCCGGGGATGATCTCGGCTGCCACCGGTGCCATGGCGCTGTTGATGGTGACCCTGGTCAAGGAGCACGGCCTGCAGTATCTGCTCGCGGCCACACTGTTGACCGGGGTGTTTCAGATTCTGGCCGGTTTCCTCAAGTTGGGTGACTTGATGCGCTTTGTGTCACGCTCGGTGGTGACCGGTTTTGTCAACGCGCTGGCGATCCTGATCTTTATGGCCCAGCTGCCCGAGCTAACCGATGTTACCTGGCATGTCTATGCCATGACCGCTGCCGGTCTGGGTATCATCTATCTGTTTCCCTATATTCCGGTGCTGGGCAAAAACCTGCCTTCTCCCCTGGTCTGCATCGTGGTCCTGACTGCCGTCGCCATGGTGTTCGGCATCGATATCCGCACCGTTGGCGATATGGGCGAGCTGCCGGATACCTTGCCGATCTTCCTCTGGCCTGATGTGCCGCTGAACCTCGAAACCCTGATGATCATTCTGCCCTACTCCCTTGGTCTGGCCGTGGTCGGCCTGCTGGAGTCGCTGATGACCGCCAACATCGTCGATGAGCTGACCGATACCAGCAGCGACCGCAACCGTGAGTGCAAGGGCCAGGGCATCGCCAATATCGGCTCCGGTCTGCTCGGCGGCATGGCCGGCTGTGCCATGATTGGTCAGTCGATCATCAACGTGAAATCCGGTGGTCGTGGCCGTCTGTCCACCTTTGTGGCGGGCCTGTTCCTGATCATTCTGGTGGTGTTTCTGGACGAGTGGATCAGCAAGATTCCTATGGCGGCACTGGTCGCCGTCATGATCATGGTCTCCATCGGCACCTTCTCCTGGGCCTCGGTCCGTGACCTGAAAAAACACCCGATGTCGACCAATATCGTGATGATCGCCACCGTTGCCGTCGTGGTGGCGACCCATAATCTGGCGATCGGTGTGTTCGT
>CAYMHL010000325.1:0-2264 GCA_964390205.1 uncultured Marinobacterium sp. | reverse complement strand
CAGGATGAAGTCTCAGGTCTGGATGCACAATTGCTGAGAGGGCTGCAAGTACTGCTGGCAGAGGACAATCCCGTCAACCAGCGTCTTGCACGTATTCTACTGGAAAAACAGGGTATGCATGTGACCCTGGCGGTTAATGGTGAGGAAGCGCTGCAGCAACTTCAGCGGCAACCTTTCGACCTGGTACTGATGGATGTGATGATGCCGGTACTTGACGGGCTGGAAGCGACACGACGCCTGCGTGAACAAGAAGCTGCGCAGTGCATGCCACCCATCCCCGTGATTGCGATGACCGCCAATGCGATGGAAGGGGACCGTGAGCACTGTTTGGACGCCGGCATGGATGGCTATATTGCCAAGCCGATCCATACCGAAACCATGCGGGCAGAAATTATCAGGGTACTGTCTGAGCGGTCTGATCAGCCTGGCCGGGGTGAACAGTCGGTATCAGGACCTGAGTCAATTGATGACATGTTCGACCAGCTGATGAATGCTACATATGTGTCGTCAAAAGCAGATAATGGTAGAATGGGTACAGATACAATCGACGTGGGTGATAACACAGGCATGGGTGAGGTAAAACTCTACGACTGGGGCAAAGCGGTCGAGATGATTGGTGGTGAGGATGAACTGCTGGTCACTGTGCTGGAGATGTTTCTCGATGAAGTGCCAGGCTATCTGGAGGCGCTGCACGACAGTGCCAGTGGTGGCGACCTGGCTGCACTGGCCCAGACCGCACACACATTGAAAGGGCTGTTTTCGACGTTTTGTGCTGATGAAGCGGCCGCTTTGGCGTTGGCATTGGAACAGCAGGCGAAACAGCAACAATCTTGCTCCGCCGAGCTGACGGCGCTCGAGCAGATGATGCAGCGGCTGATCCCGCAACTTGAAGCCCAAATTGCTCACTGAGCGCCCAGCGTTCAACCTTTTCTCTGGACAACATGAAACCGAATAACGAAGACACTCGATACTGCATCGCGTTACACCCGATCTGCGACAGGGCCTTTAACCATGTGGCCGATGAATTGCTGTATCGCGCCAGTGGCGGCGCGAAGTCTGCCGAGATCACCGATCCGATGATCGCGACGGCCAGAGTCTGCAGTACCGCGTTCTACGAGATTGGCATCCAGTCACTGGTAGGTGATCGGCTGTTATTTCTGAACGTCTCTGAGGAATGGCTGGCCCAGCCTGATTTGATGCCGTTGCCGGCAGAGCAGGTGGTGATTGAGTTACCCCGCGAGCTAAGCATGAGCGCAAGCCTGTTGGCACAGCTCGAGTCTGTCCGTCAGCAGGGTTACCGTATCGCAGTTGATGACGATATTCTCGACCGGGCGCCTGAAACGATCCTGCCCTGTGTCGACATCGTTCGCATCGATATGCGCAGGCCGCAAGCATGGCAGCAGGTCGAACGCCTGCAAGTGCTGCCCGTGGAGTTGTTGGCCGGTTTTATTGAAGACAGTGAGCAGCTTGAAGCCTGCCGGGCGCTGCCGTTCAGCTACTTTCAGGGATACTTTTACGCGCTGCCGGCCCAGATTAATGCCGCCGGGCAGAAACGGTTGGGAAACCGAGCTGCAGGCATACGCCTGATCCACGAACTCTACAGTGGAGAAACCGATATCGACCGTGTGGAATCCCTGCTGGTTCAGGATCCTCATCTGTGTACGCTGTTGCTCAAACGCGTCAACTCGGCCGGCATGGTGCGTGCGCACCCGATCAGTAACCTGCAACAAGCGATCATGCTCTTGGGGTTCGACAAAATACGTGCCTTGGCAACGACTTTACTGATGGCACAAAACGAGCCGATCAAGCGCATGCTGGTGTTCAAGGCGCTGGTGCGGGCGGCATTGGCCCGGAGTCTGTCAAAACGCACGGCTGATTTGAACAGCGACAAAGCTTTTACTGCCGGCTTGTTTTCCATCATGGATCAGCTTGAAGGTATCCCCTTGGCCGATTTGTTGGAACAGGTCTGTCTCGATGATGAGCTGGTCGCCGCTTTGATTGAACGTACCGGCCAGCTTGGCAAAATCCTTCAGCTCATTGATGCCTTCGAAAAAGCCCGGCTGGATCGGCAATCAATGAAACTGGTTGAAACTCTCAATCGTGAGTATCTCGCCGCCGTCGCCTGGGCTCAGGAGATGCTGGTGATGACGGAATAAACAACATCCATCCGGCAGAAATTGATCGAACCAGTCATGTGATCCATGGCAACATGTAAACGTATCCTTTTGAACGTCTGTACATGTCGTCAAAGTCAGGAAGCTAAA
>CAYMHL010000324.1:0-2264 GCA_964390205.1 uncultured Marinobacterium sp. | reverse complement strand
CCCGATATCAAAACCTGCATCGTTGAGCAGAAATCCGGCCCCATGCTGTTTGGCCAGGCGGACGGTATCTCCTGTCGTACCATGGAGATCATGGAAGCGTTCAACTGCAGCGAAATGCTGGTGAAAGAGTGCTACCAGCTGCGTCAGAACGCTTTCTGGGAGCCGGATGCCGAGCATCCTGAAAACATCAAACGTACGCACAAGGTGCGTGATGCGCGCCTGGGCCTGTCGGAGTTTGTGCATGGTGTGGTCAACCAGGCGCGTTTGCACGAATTGCTGCTGGAAGGCATGGAACAGTCGGTGACCCATCTGGTGCCGCACTACAGCCGTCGCCTGCTTGAGCTGAACGTTGATGAAAGCCTGACGCAGGACCTGAATGCCCACCCGATCACGGCGACCTTTGAGCGTGTCGATGCGGAGCAGTCGTCCAAGGTCGAAACGATCAAGGCGCGCTATGTGGTGGGTACCGATGGTGCCCGCAGTGCGGTGCGTAAAAACCTGGGCATAGAACTGCAGGGCGACTCCGCCAACAAGGCCTGGGGCGTGATGGATATCCTGCCGGTCACCGATTTTCCCGATATTCGCGTCAAGACCTTTATCCAGTCCAAGGAAAACGGCGCCGTCATGATCATCCCCCGCGAGGGCGGGTATCTGGTCAGACTCTATGTCGAACTTGATTTGCTGGACAAGGATCAGCGCGCCTCCCAGCTGCACCTGACCGCCGATGACATCATCGCCAAGGCGCAGCAGATTCTGCATCCGTACACGCTGGATGTTAAGGAAGTGGGCTGGTGGTCAATTTACGAAGTGGGCCAGCGTGTGGCCGAACGCTTCGACGATACCCCGGTGGGCAATCCCGAGGGCCTGATTCCGCGTGCCTTTGTGGCCGGTGATGCCTGCCATACCCACAGTCCCAAAGGCGGCTGGGGTTTGAATACGTCACTGCCGGATACGTTCAACCTGGGCTGGAAACTGGCCGCAGTGCTGCAGGGCAAATCCGATCCGAAACTGCTGCAGACCTATGCTACTGAACGGCGCAAGGTGGCGCAGATGCTGATCAACGCCGACCGGGAAATGTCGGCCCTGGTGGCCACACGTCCCAGCGCCAACAAGGCAGCGGGGCAGGCCAAGACCAGCACAGCCGATATCGAAAAGTTTGTCGCCCGACAGAACGGTTTCATTGCGGGTACATCCATCGGCTACGATGAATCCTACCTGTGTACCGGCCACGAGCATCAGGGCCTGGCGACCGGCTTCCCGATTGGTCAGCGCTTCCATTCCGCCGAAGCGGTGCGTCTGGCGGATGGTTGCCCGATTCATCTGGGCCACTTGAACAAGGCTGATGGCCGCTGGCGCGTGTTTGTCTTCGGTAATAAACAGGATCCGCGGGAGGCCAATTCCGCTGCGTACCAGCTGGTGAACTTCCTGGAAAATGCGGACGCTTCGCCGGTTAAAAAATACACGCCGGCAGGTGCTGATATCGACTCGGTAATCGATGTCTATGCCGTGTTCCAGCAGCAGGATCTGGCCATCGAAGATATGCCGGATTACCTCTGGCCGGCAAAGGGAAAATTTGGCCTGAGGGATTACGAGAAAGTGTTCCAGACCGATGCCGATCACGACATTTTCGACCAGCGCGGTATCGATCGCGACCAGGGCTGCATGGTCGTGGTGCGGCCGGATCAGCACATCGCCACGGTGCTGCCGCTCACGGCGCATGATGAACTGAGTCGGTTCTTTGGTAAGTTCATGATCGCCTGAGGTGTGTACCCAGGCGCCAGGCGTAAGAGGTACTGGCGCCCATTATCTACTTTGCAGCTTGCAGCTCAATCGGCCCAGCCTGAGCCGATGGCTCTGAACGGCAACTTCAGTTGCAGATCCGGGACTTTATGGGCGATCCAGGCCGGGAAGGTATTGCTGTTGGGACCGGGGAAAACACGATACTCATGCTTCCAGGGGTAGTCCTCGGCTGCGGCGCTGATCCGGCTGATCAGCTCGTCCACCCCCTCACCGCGGCGATCTAGAATGAGCTTCGGCTCAGCCCCGAACCAGTGACGATCGGGCGTGTCCTGCTCGATGCGCAACACCGGCAGACCGCGCCGCTCCCGCCAGCCAATCACCTCATACACGGTGTACTGATCCGCGTTGCCTGGTTTGACTGCGATCCAGGTATGTACCGCAAAAATCCCTCGCCACCCCCAGGCATCAGCAGCATAGACCTGTATCACCGGCTCGGGAGTGGTGTGCGGATCTGGAGCGATGCC
>CAYMHL010000323.1:0-2266 GCA_964390205.1 uncultured Marinobacterium sp. | reverse complement strand
GTTCGTTTTCGATGACGACCCTGCTTATTGTTATTCATGTACTGGTCAGCCTGTTCCTGATCTGCATCGTCCTGCTGCAGCACGGGAAAGGTGCGGATATCGGCGCCTCGTTCGGCGGGTCCAGCCAGTCGCTTTTCGGGACGGAAGGACCGGTGCCGCTGCTCAACAAGATCACCACCCTGGCAGCCATCGTGTTCATGGGCACCTCGGTGAGTCTGGCGTATATTTCAGCGCACAAAAGTTCGGGCTCGGTGATGAGTGAGGTGGCCGGCCAGGAACAACAGGCGCCCGCCAAGGACCAGGCGGTCGCCCTGCCCGCAGCGGCGGACAAGCAGGCTGAAACGCCGAGCCTGCCGCAACCCGAACAGAAACCGAAACAATAACAACTCTGCAGTGCCGAAGTGGTGGAATTGGTAGACACGCTATCTTGAGGGGGTAGTGGCCCACGGTCGTGCGAGTTCGAGTCTCGCCTTCGGCACCAGTTGCAAATGGGGCTAAGTTGCTTAGAAATAGGCAGCTTAGCCCCTTCTTGTTTTTGAGGGTAAGTTGAATTATAGTGCCCACCAATTAGCAGTCCATCGCATCAATTCGCAGCAAATTGCGAACAAAAGTGCGAACAGAAAAAGTCCGTGATCGGTTTAAGACGCGCTATTTTTTCAGGGGTGTGGGATGGCTACCATTAAGACCCTCAAGAGGAGCCGGAAAGGGCTGGTCTATTGCGCTGAGGTACGAATAAAAGGGCATCCAAACATTTCGAGGACTTTTGATCGTAAATCAGATGCGCTCCGGTGGGCCGAGGATACAGAATATGCCTTGCGGACAGTTGGCTATATTGGGGACATTCCACCTCGGGACATGCTCTTTGAAGAGGCACTTCAAAAATATTTAACTGAAATTTCTTCCCGAAAGGCTCCTTCAACCCATCGTCGAGAGTTATATCAGGCAAGGTCCTTAAAATTTTTCAATGGGTCAAGATTAAAAGAAATCACTCCTGCTCTAGCTGCACAGTTTAGAGAAAAACGTTCTTCAGAAGTCCAGCCTGCGACGGTCATAAAAGATCTTAATTTACTCTCTCATGTTTTTACAATAGCGATTCGGGAATGGTCTATTGATACTTCCAATCCAGTATCGATTATCAGGAAGCCGAAAACTCCACCTGGAAGATTACGATTTCTTACTTTTTCAGAAATTGCCAGACTTCTTGAAGAAAGTAAGAAAGGCCATCGACCGAATTTGTACAATTTTATCTTGCTTCAACTTCACACAGGTATGCGACCTAGTGAAGGGGCTGCTCTTAAATGGGGACAAATTTGTTTTGACGGTAGAATTATCGATTTGCAAAAAACAAAAACAGACCCACGAAGGGTGCCGTTGACAGTGTTTGCTATTGAAGCCCTGTCAAAGCTTGTCCCAGAAGATGGATGCCGATGCGATGATTTTGTTTTTTTGCCAAAAGATCCAAAGATGACTCATCGCCTTAGGCCGAATCAGTATTTCCGTGAAAGTTTTGAAGCAGCCGTTAAGCGGGCTAAAATTGAGGACTTTCACATGCATGACTTGCGTCATACCGCAGCAAGTTACATGATCATGAATGGAATTGATCTGAGAACTGTAGCAGATATTTTAGGACACAAAACCATTAGTATGACAATGCGCTATACTCATTTGTTGGATGATCACAAGTTGGCAGCAATCGATCGAATTGAACAGTTAGGTAGATGAACCCATCATAAGATTCGTCAGTTTGCTGCCGGCCTTGAATTTCACAACCTTCTTGGCCGCGATTTTGATCGGCTCACCCGATTTGGGATTCCGTCCTTCGCGGGCGGCCCGTTCGGCGACCGAGAAGGTACCGAAGCCCGGCAGCGCTACCTTGTCACCGGCTTTAATGGCAATCGCGATTGTGCCGAAGACGCTGGCGACCACCCGCTCGGCGTCCGCTTTCCCCATACCGCATTCCTTGGCCACCTGTTCGATCAACTCGCCTTTGTTCATTCTACCTCATCGTGTCGAAAAAATTATTCTGCCAGAACTCTCTCATGGAGACGCCATAACACTCCATTCCTGTCCAGGCAAGGCGATTCAACCGGCTGGAATCGCCGGCCAGGCAGCCGGGGGCACGTCTTCATTCCGATTCCTTCTCCTGCCCATCCACCACCCGCAAATACTCCTCGATCTCGCGGGGGGTGTAGTAGCGGAAGTGGATGAGGTGGCAGAGTTTGTCGGTGAAGTCGGAGAAGGCCATGACGATCTCGCGGCCCTCGGC
>CAYMHL010000322.1:0-2284 GCA_964390205.1 uncultured Marinobacterium sp. | reverse complement strand
GAAGTTCGTAGGAATCTCCCACTTCTAAGCGAAGCGAAAGTGGGAGTAGTTCAAACCTGAAGTGTTTCCCGGGGAGAAAACCTCGGAACGGAGGAAAATCAAATGCCTGAACTGACACAGAGACTTGAAAATCCGATGGTAACGGCGGCTGAGCCGACAGAGAGGACGCAAGAAGAGATATTGGCTCCAGCACATGAGACTGGCGACTACTGCCATGGCTGCGGAGCTCCTGTCAGGTGGGAGCTTGGCGATAGCTATTTCGGCGAGGAAGTGGCCGAGTATCACTGCCACTGTGGCTTCTCTGTCAGTTACCGGATGAGGGGGTGACGGCAATGCTGCTGATGCAAGGAGACCCTGGAGATAGGCTGCTGGTCATAAACGTAAGTGCTCTGTGGCGGATGATCAAGGAATATGGGCTGTTGGTGCTGGTGATAATTATTTTGTCGCTGAAATTCTAAGGTGAAAAAAATGACAACTATCAAGGTAGAAGGCAAAAAAATAGTGGTCGCTGGAACGAACTACGCTGATCGCGAGTCGATGAAGGCCATCCCGGGCATGCTGAAGTGGAACGCCATCACCAAGTGCTGGGAGTATCAGGCGTCGCCGGCGGTGGCTGGGGCGCTGGCCAGGGCCTGCAGCAATTCGGAGATAGATCAGGCATTCCGGGCGCTGCTGGATCAGTATCTGGCCATCGAGCAGGCGTCAGAGGTGCGGGAGGCGGTTGATCTGCCTCCGATACCTCATACCAGGCTGCGGCCCTGGCTGCACCAGCTCAGGGCTTATCACTTCGCCTATAACATGCCTGGGTGCATGCTGGCGCTCGATATGGGCTGCGGCAAGACGAAGGTTACGATAGACCTGATTGTCAATCGCGGGCATGAACGCACGCTGATTATCTGTCCGAAATCAGTTGTCTCGGTCTGGCCGAAGGAGTTCGACAAGCATGTAGATAAGACGGACGTGGATATTGCCGTCCTCCCTCTCTCGGTGGGCACGGTCGAGCAGCGCGCCAAGCAGGGGCAGCAGTTTTTGCGATTGTGCAAGATGCGCGGGCAACAGGCGGTCGTCGTCATCAACTACGAGGCGTCCTGGCGTGAGGCTTTCGCGGGATTTTCTATGACGGCCGGTTTTGGGTGTCTGGTCCTGGATGAGAGTCATCGGATCAAGGACGCGCAGGGCAAGGCATCGAAGTTCTGCGCCAAGCTGGGCGAGGTCATCCCTTACCGTCTGGCGCTTACCGGCACACCGATGCCGCATAGTCCGCTCGACATCTTTTCGCAGTATAGAGTCCTGGACCCGGGGATCTTCGGCAGAAGCTACTATCGTTTCAAACAGCGATATGCCGTCCTCGGTGGATACATGCAAAAGCAGATTACAGGCTTCCGGTACCAGGACGAGCTGCAGAAGAAATTTTACTCCATCGCCTTTCGCGTCGGTAAAGAAGTCCTCGATTTGCCGCCGGCGGTGCATATCACTCGCACGTGCGAGCTGACACCTGCCGGGCGCCGGGCATATAAGCAGCTCGAAAATGACTTCGTCGCTGAGGTCGGGGCAGGCCTGGTCACGGCCAGCAATGCGCTGTCCCGGCTCCTGCGGCTGCAGCAGCTTACCGGGGGCTTCCTCCGGAACGATCTGGATGCGTTGCACCAGGTGGACACGGCGAAGGGTGATCTGCTGGCTGACGTCATCTCTGACATTGACAAGGCGGAGCCGCTGGTTATCTTCTGCCGCTTCCATGAGGACCTGAACGTGGTGTGGAAGGTGGCTGAGGCTGCCGGCCGCAGCTGCGGGGAGCTGTCCGGACGCAATAATCACCTGCACGAATGGCAGGAGGGAGAACTCAACACACTGGCCGTTCAGATACAGGCAGGCGGAGTCGGTATAGACCTGACGAGGGCTCGCTATTGTATCTACTATAGCCTGGGTTACAGCCTTGGGGATTACGAGCAGAGCCTAGCCAGGGTGCACAGACCGGGGCAGACCAGAGAGACGTGCTATATACACCTACTGGCAGAAAACACCATCGATGAGCAGGTGATGGCCGCGCTGGAGAAGCGCCGTAACGTGGTAGAACAAATACTGGGCCTGGCAAAAGACCGGGCAGCATAAGAGGAGGTAAACATTTTGGATAACGTTAAACTACAACGTTTTGTGGAACTGGAAAAACAGAAGAAAGAGACTGAGAACCAGTTGGACAGCATTAAGGACGAACTGGCAGATCTTGATGCCGACCTGCAGCAGGAGTTTATCGAAGCTGGCATCCAGTCTATCCGTTGCAACGGCC
>CAYMHL010000321.1:0-2286 GCA_964390205.1 uncultured Marinobacterium sp. | reverse complement strand
TTCTTGGCTACAGCGTGGATAAACGCAAGCGGAACATCCGGCTCAAAGTGGCAGACAAGTCTCTGAAACGGCCGTTCACCCGGGCCAAGATGCTGATGCGACTGGGGCTATCTGAAGGCGGGGCTTGGCGCAGTGCCACCAATGGGCGTGGTCCTTGGTGGAACTCATGCGCCTCGCACTTGAACCAGGCGCTGCCGAAGAAAGTGTTTGATCGAATCGGACTGGTATCGTTGATGGATCAGTACCATCGGCTTAAATGTATGTCATGAACCGCCGTATGCGGAACCGCACGTACGGTGGTGTGAGAGGACGGAGGTCGCAAGACCTCCTCCTACTCGATGGAGGCACTTTTTGTTTCCAAAGCGCTTTTTGTTTCCAAAGCACTAAGCTGCCACTATAGCGACCGGTTTGAATTCATCTGTATGGATTTCGAGTGATGTCAGTCTGGACCAACCTGTTTCTTCCCTTTATGCGCTGGCGCGATCGAGTCACGCCTGACAATCTGAAGGCCGACCTGATGGCCGGTCTGACCGGCATGGTGCTGGTGCTGCCGCAGGCGGTGGCCTACGCCTTTATTGCCGGACTGCCACCGGAGTATGGGCTGTATACCGCCATGGTGTCGGCGACGATTGCATCGCTGTTCGGTTCTTCCTGGCACCTGATCTCCGGGCCGACGGCGGCACTGTCGATCGTGGTGCTCAGTGTCATCAGCGGCCTCGGGGCGTTTTCCACCGAACAGTATGTGGGACTGGTGATCAGCCTGACGTTGCTGACAGGTCTGATCCAGTTGGCACTGGGGCTGTTTCGCATGGGCAGCCTGGTCAATTTCATTTCGCATACGGTGGTGATCGGCTTTACCGCCGGGGCCGCGATCCTGATTGCCGTCAGCCAGCTTGAGCACCTGTTCGGCGTTGACGTGCCCGGTGGGTTGTCGATGGCGGCGACGCTGCAGCATCTGTTCGAGCAGGCGGCCGGACTCAACTCCGTGGCACTGGCTGCGGGGCTGGTCACCCTGGTGGTTGCCGTGCTGGTACGCAAGCTCGGCCGTACCTGGCCTCATCTGCTGATCGGCATGGTGGCCGGCAGTCTGACCTGTTTCCTGCTCGATCCTGCCGGTGATGGCGTCGCCTACGTCGGTGCCTTGCCCGGTCAATTGCCCATGCCGGTGTTGCCCGAGTTTTCTTTTGCGACGTTCAAGGCACTGGCGCCGGGGGCACTGGCGGTGGCACTGCTGGGACTGATAGAAGCGGTGTCCATCGCCCGTGCCATCGCCATACGCTCGCATCAACAGCTCGACGGCAATCAGGAATTCATCGGTCAGGGGCTGTCCAACGTCGTGGGCAGCTGTTTTGCCTGCTATGCCAGTACCGGCTCCTTCACCCGCTCGGGTGCCAACTACGACGCCGGTGCGCGCACGCCTCTGGCTGCGGTGTTTGCGGCGATACTACTGGCGCTGGTGGTGATTCTGCTGCCTCAGCTGACGGCGCGCCTTCCGCTGGCGGTCATGGCCGGCTCCATTCTACTGATCGCCTGGAACCTGATCGACTTCGGCAGCATCCGCCACATTCTGTCCAGCAGCCGTTCTGAAGCGGTCATCCTGCTGGTCACGCTGTTCTCGACCTTGCTGGTAGAGCTGGAGTTCGCCATCTACATCGGTGTCATGCTGTCACTGGCGATCTATCTGCGGCGTACGTCCCAGCCCAGAGTCACGCTGGTGGCGCCCCTGCAGGAAGGCGAACGTCGCCATATCCGCAATATTCAGCGCTATGCCCTGGAAGAGTGCCCGCAGATGAAGATCATTCGGGTAGACGGTTCGCTGTTCTTCGGTGCCGTGGATCATGTGCAGCAGGAAATTCGCCGGCTGACCGCTCCCGGCAGTGGCGTGAATCATATCCTGCTGATCGGCAAGGGGATCAACTTCATCGATGTGGCCGGTGTGGAGATGCTGCATCAGGAGATCAACCGCCTGCACATGATGAGCGGCGATATCCTGTTCAGCTCACTCAAGGGTACGGTCATGGATGAACTCAAGCGCACCGGGGCGATCAAGCTGTTGGGCGAGCAGCGTTTCCATGATACCCCAAGTTCGGCCATCGCCGAGCTGATCCCGAGGCTGGATATGGACCGCTGCGCCACGTGTACCAAGCGGATTTTCCGCGACTGCCCGCCGCCGGTGAATACATTTAAGCAATCAGGGAAGAGTGACTAACTGTCAAGTCCCGCTATGATGCAGAGCTATTTCTGAAGGTGAAAGCCTTCCAGCAACAGCAGGGGCTGGAGGTCGAC
>CAYMHL010000320.1:0-2287 GCA_964390205.1 uncultured Marinobacterium sp. | reverse complement strand
GCTCAACCCGAGGCGCGTGGGCTGAAGGTGCATTTTGCTTCCACCATCGACGGCAGTCAGCTGTTTGATCTGTTGGATCATTTGAACCCCGAGACTTCGCTGTTTATCATTTCCTCGAAGTCGTTTACCACCATCGATACCCTGTCCAATGCGGATACGGTGCGTTCCTGGCTGGGCAGCCATTGCGCCGATGAGGCGCTGATGCTGCGTTGTCACTTTATCGGGGTCTCGGCGGCTGCGCAGAAGATGCGCGACTGGGGCCTGCCGGACGATAACCAGCTGCATTTCTGGCAGTGGGTCGGCGGGCGCTTTTCGCTCTGGTCGACCATCGGCCTGCCCATTGCGCTGGCGCTGGGGATGTCGGTGTTTCGTCAGCTGCTGGCCGGTGCTCATGCCATGGATGAACATTTTCGCACTGCGCCAACGTTGCAGAACCTGCCGGTGATGCTGGCGCTGCTGGGCATCTGGAATGTCAATTTTCTCGATATCCGCGCCCATGCGATTTTGCCCTACGACGGCCGCTTGAAGTATTTCCCCTCCTATCTGGAACAGCTGGAGATGGAAAGCAACGGCAAATCGGTGGGACAGGACGGCGAGCCGCTGGACTACTCCACCTGCCCGGTGCTCTGGGGCGAGATCGGCGCCAATGCCCAGCATGCGTTCTATCAGCTGCTGCATCAGGGCACACAATCGGTGGCGTCCGACTTTATTCTGGCGGCGCGGCGCTACGAGGCGCTGGATCATTACGCCCATCAGGAGCAGTTGCAGGCGCAGCATCGGTTGAATATCGCCAACTGCCTGGCCCAGTCACGGGTGCTGGCGTTCGGTGATGCCGCCGTGGCACCGGATGACAACCCCTGGCGGCGCTATCCCGGCAACCAGCCGTCGTCTACTCTGTTGCTGGATCGCCTTGATCCCGCGTCTTTGGGGGCGCTGATCGCCGCCTATGAGCACAAGGTGTTTACCCAGGCGGTGATCTGGAACATCAACCCCTTCGATCAGTGGGGTGTGGAACTGGGCAAGCAAGTGGCGCTTCAGCTGCAGCCCTTGTTGCAGGCTTCTTCTGCCAAGGCCATGGCTGGGCTGGATACCTCCACCCGCGAGCTGGCGCTGAGCATTCAACACCAACAGGCCAACGGCACGATTACGGACACGACGGGAGGTGACGCATGAAGGTACGTGTACTGGGCGATAGCCTGGAAGCCTGGACCCTGGCCGGTGCCCTGGCCTTTACCGGCTGCACCGTTGCCATGGCCCAAGCCGAACTGCCGGATGCCGATACCGATATTGCCGAACCGGATCTGTTGCAGCTGCTGCGCCAACAGCACATAGCCGGGCGTTTGCAGCTGAGTGCTGCTGATGAACCGGCCGATCTATTGCTGGTAGCCTGCCGTTTGCCGTCAATGGACGCGCTGCAGGCGGCGGTTGCAGGCTTTGTGTCAGCCGTCAAACCTCTTACCGACGCCCAACCGCTGATCGCACTGGTGCAATCGGTTGCCATCGGCACCACTGACGGGCTGCAGGCCTGGCTGGATGCCCAGGACGCCGGTCATATCCGTGCGCTCTACTGGCCCGCGTTTATCCAATCGGGCCGGGCGCTGGAAAGCGTTACCCGTCCCGAGCGTATTCTGCTGGGGTGTGAGCACGAAGCGGCGATTGCGGTGATGCGCCGCCTGCTGACGCCGTTCAACCGCAGCCGTGACACCCTGCTGGTGATGCCGCCGAAGGAAGCGGAACTGAGTAAGCTGGCGATCAACGGCATGCTTGCCACCCGGGTCAGTTACATGAATGAGCTGGCGCGGCTGGCGGCAGACAAGGGCATCGATATCGAGCAGGTGCGTCAGGGCATGGGCACCGATTCGCGCATTGGCTTCCAGTACCTCTATCCTGGTTGTGGTTTCGGTGGCGAGGCATTTCTGGAGACATTGAACCAGTTGAACACTGAACTGGATCACGCTGCTGAGCCGGGGCTGTTAAGCAGCGTCTTCGCCATTAACGAGCAACAAAAGGACCTGCTGTTTCAGAAGTTCTGGCGCTACTTCAAGGCCGATATCAGCGGTCGCCGCGTCGGGCTTTGGGGCTGTGCCTTCAAGCCCAACACCTCCGGCGTTGAAGGCAGTCCGGCACTGGTGCTGATTGAAGCCCTGCTGGCTCATGGGGTGCAGGTGCAGGTGTATGACCCCATGGCCCTGCCGGCGCTGCAGCGGCGTTTGGGGTCGCGCGAGGGGCTGATACTGGTCGACAGCGCTGAAGCCGCCGCAGAAGGTGCTGATGCGCTGATGCTGGT
>CAYMHL010000319.1:0-2290 GCA_964390205.1 uncultured Marinobacterium sp. | reverse complement strand
TTTCGCAATATACACGTTCTACAAGATCCGGCCGGTCGCGTGGTGCTATTTGAAATACCGGCCGCCCCTCGGGGCATCCCCATCGCCTGGAAAGGGCACTACTATGCCCGCGCCGGTGAGAGCCTGACCTCCCTGGGACTGGATAAGCAGGATGAAATCCGGCAGCAAACCATAGCGGAAGACTGGAGCGCTCAGGTGGTGGCCAGTGCAACCCTGGAAGATCTCGACCCGGCAGCCATTCGCAAGGCCCGAGAAGCCTTTGCGCAAAAATACGCTAACCGCTTTACCGGCGAAGAGGTAGAAAAGTGGCCACTCACTACCTTTCTTGACCGCGCGCGCATCACCCAGAATGGGCAGATCACACGCACGGCGCTGCTGTTGTTGGGTAAAGCCGAATCAGCATGGCAGTTATCCCCCCACCCCGCTCAGATGACCTGGAAGCTTGAGGGGCCTGAGCGTGCCTATGAACACTTTGCGCCGCCATTGCTGCTGAACACGTCTCAACTGTATCAGCGTATTCGTAACATTCAGCTTCGTCTGCTGCCGGATGATGAGCTACTACCAATCGAAGTGTCCAAGTACGACCAGAAAATCGTTCTCGAAGCACTGCACAACTGTATCGCTCACCAGGATTACACCCGCAATGCCCGCGTTGTTGTGATCGAGCAACCTGACCGCCTGATCTTCGAGAACGAAGGCATCTTCTTTGAGGGAGAGCCCGGTGATTACCTGGAAGGCAACCGGGTACCGCGCCGTTACCGAAACCCCTTCCTGGCCCAGGCCATGGCTGAACTTAACATGATCGACACCATGGGGTACGGCATCCATGATATGTATGCCCGTCAGGCACGGCGTTACTTCCCTATGCCGGACTATGACCTGAGCGAACCGGGTGCGGTAAAGCTGACCATCTATGGCGGAGTCGTTGACCTGGCTTACAGCCGTTTGCTGATTCAGAAAACAGACCTGCCACTGGCGGATATCCTGGCGTTGGACCGGGTGCAGAAAAAACTGCCGATCCCTGAAGAAGCCGTTACTCGACTACGCCGCGCTGGTCTGATCGAAGGCCGTAAGCCCAACTTGTATGTTTCTGCCAAAGTCGCCAAGGCAACATCTGACAAGGCCGACTACATCCGCACACGTGCCCAAGATGATGAGTTCTACGCCAAGCTGCTGAAGGACTATCTGAAAACGTTTGGACAGGCAAATAGAGCTGAAATCAATAAACTTTTGCTCGACAAGCTGAGTGACGCACTGACAGATAAGCAAAAATACAACAAAATCAGTACATTACTCACAAAGCTTCGCCGTGAAAAAGTGATCGTCAACACTGGCTCTGACACGGCATCTTGCTGGGTGCTTACAAAGAGAAAATAGAGATCCACAAAGAGAATGCCGTCTTTATCCTTTCAAATCATTAGCTTATATCTCTTTTTTGTCTCTTTTTTTCGAAAAGAGCACAAAGAGAAAACACATTTGTGGAGCCTGAAACCAATTTCAGACTCCACAAACCGCGTAATGGAGCCCGGAGGCTCCACAAACTGTTGGGGGCAATAGCCGGATGAAGCTCAAATTCAAAACCCAGGCCTACCAGACCAATGCTGTTGAGTCCGTGGTGGACTGCTTTGCCGGACAACCCAAACAGGATGGCATTACCTACCGCATTGACCCAGGCAGCAAGCAGCAGGCCAGCGCTTACGAAGAAGGCTTCAAGAATACCGATCTGGCCCTGACCGAGGTTCAGCTGCTGGAGAACATTCAGCAGGTGCAGCGCCGACAGAACCTGCCGGTTACTCAGGCCCTGACTGACTTCACCACCTTCGACAAGAAAGGTAGCCGGGTACCCGTCAAAGCGGATTACAAAAAGCAGGCACTGGCCGCAACACGGTTGCACCTGGATATCGAGATGGAGACCGGTACCGGTAAAACCTACTGCTACATCAAAACCATTTTCGAGATGAACAAGCGCTACGGCTGGAGCAAGTTCATCATCATGGTGCCCTCAGTCGCAATCCGCGAGGGTGTGCAGAAGTCGTTCCAGATCACCGCCGAGCACTTCACAGAGCACTACGGCAAAAAGGCGCGCTTCTTCATTTACAACTCCAAGCGCCTGCATGAGCTGGAAAGCTTTTCATCGGATGCCGGTATCAATGTGATGATCATGAACATCCAGGCATTCAATGCGCGAGGCGCTGATAACCGGCGTATTTATGACGAGCTGGATGATTTCCAGTCGCGTAAACCCATTGAGGTGATTGCAGCCACCAAGCCGATACTGATTCTGTATGAG
>CAYMHL010000318.1:0-2294 GCA_964390205.1 uncultured Marinobacterium sp. | reverse complement strand
TCGCCAGCATTGACCAGATGGGTGGCAAGTTGATCCGCACAGTGGGTCAAGCGAGGGCCAACTTTGCGATGACCATGATGGCCGCCTGCTATAACCTGAAGCGGCGGGTGTACTTCCAGCAGGCCGGGATTAAGGCCTTTTAAGCCGTTGGTCGCGGCTTAGCATGCCCGATGGGTACACGAAGACACCACTTCGGCCGGGGCCAGCGCCCTCGAGACCTGCATGACATCGAGTTGAAAGAGGTGTAGCCGGCAGTTTGGCCCTTCTGGTGGTTAATAGCTGGGTTTTTCGAGGTGCCCTTTAGTGACTGAACGGTTAGCCGCTTCTTATGGCACTCGTGCAGAGTATTGAGCATGGTGCCTGCAAGTGCTTTTGCAGCTTTGTCTGGTAACAAACCGTCCTTGTTCAAAATCAGGCGGAAATTATTTTGACAGGAAGAACTGCACCGAAATTACCATCCTGTGGCACCGCCACCACCATCAAGGTAACCGCCAGCTCAAGATTCAGTGTTATCCTGTATTCGCCCTTTAACCCCGCCTGCTCAGGGTAGAGCAGCATAACCTGATCGCAGCGGTAGGCACTGGCATAGGTGCTGAGCTGGTAAAGGTCTGTTGATGAGAGTGAGGCCAATGGATTACCGGCATCCAACAGTTTCCATTTGGTATCCAAAATCGCCACCGGTCGCTTCCGCGCATCCAGCAGGCTGATATCGGGGCGCATCAGCAAGCGACCTTTGCCGCTGTTGTCTTCGCCCAGATAACGCCTCGGACCTTGCTCTATCAGCGTCAAACCGGCTTTCCGGGCCTGCGGCCTGAATTTAACAGCCACAAAACGCTCGAACAGCCGGTTCATATCAAATAGCAGGCTATATACGGGTTGCTGCCCGGCGCGGGTATCAGTGTGCTCAGCAGGAGGCAACCGCCGGTACGGGAACCGGCGGTTTTGGCGCAAGGAAGGATGTCGGGGCTGCTGGAGACTAGCGGGTTACAGCCGTCAGGGCCTGATCCAGCACCTCGATGATGTGATCGATCTGATCGGCGGTGGCGATCAGCGCCGGGCTGAAGTTGAGGATGTTGTTGAAGCGTTCAAGGCTGCGGTTGGTGCGGCCGATGAGCACGCCCAGCTCCTTGCACTTGCCGGCCACGGCGATGGCCAGGGATTCATCCACCGGTTCTTTGGTGTTACGATCGGCCACCAGTTCCAGCCCGGCAAAGAGGCCCTTGCCGCGCACATCACCGATGATCGGATGTTTCTCCTGTAGTCTGCGCAACCCTTCGATAAAGCGCTCCCCCATGACCGCACTGTTTTCCACAAGCCCTTCCCGTTCCAGAATCTCCATATTGGCCAGAGCGGCGGCGGGACCGGCCAGGTTGCCGGCGAAGGTGGAGATATCGCGGAAGAAGCCCAGCTTGTCGTTCGCGTCTTCTTCCTGCAGCAGTTCGTATACCCGCTCGGTGGTCACGGTGCAGGAGATGGCGGCGTAGCCGGAGGCCACCCCCTTGGCCATGGTGACAATATCCGGCTGGATGTTGAAATGCTGGTAACCGAACCATTTGCCGGTTCGCCCCAGTCCGCAGACCACCTCGTCGATGATCAGCAGGATGTCGTAGCGGTCGCAGATTTCGCGCACTTTTTCCAGATAGCCTTCCGGCGGCAGAATCACACCACCACCGGCGGTGATCGGCTCCAGGATGATTCCTCCAACGGTGTCGGCGCCTTCCCGCAGAATCACCTCTTCAATGGCTGCCGCAGCCGCTTCGCCATAGTTGTCCACATCGCCAAACTGGTTGCGGTATTCGCAGCAGTGGGGCACTTCCACAAACCCCGGAACAAAGGGGCCGAACTGGGCCCGGCGTTCCGCCTGGCCGGAAGCGCTCAGGGCGGAGATGGTGGTGCCGTGGTAGTCCCTTTCCCGGTAGAGGATTTTGTGTTTCTTGCCGCCAAAGTGCTTGTGGGCGATCTGGCGCACCATCTTGAAGGCTTTTTCGTTGGCTTCGGAACCGGAGCTGGAGTAGAACACCCGGCTCATCCCCGGCATTTTTTCCAGCAGCTTGCCGGCAAAGAGAGCTGCCGGTTCACTGCCCATGGAGCTGGCAAAGAAGTTCAGGTTAACCAGTTGCTCACGGACCGCATCGGCAATTTCGGTGCGGCCGTAACCGGCGTTCACTACCCAGACGCCGCCTGCTGATGCATCCAGATACTCCTTGCCGCTGGAGTCCCAAACGGAGAGTCCCTCCCCTCGTACAAAAATGGGCACCCCTCTGGCGGCGGCAGCGCCTGGTGTCAGATGGTGC
>CAYMHL010000317.1:0-2298 GCA_964390205.1 uncultured Marinobacterium sp. | reverse complement strand
AATCCAAGCGTCTCAGCCAGCATGATCTTCTGAAATACGCAGATCTGGAACAGCCATGGGCAAATCAAGTGAATAAAAGCATAGGATTCTAAAAGGAGGAATCATGAGTAAAATAGGATACGGTTACGGTAGCGAGTGTCATTTACTGAGATGGATGGGAAGGCACAGAAATTCTTTCAATAAAGCAATTTCTTTGGCTATCCGCTTACATGGAAACGAAAAGATAATCCAGTGGGTAGATTTTGGATTCAATAATGATGAGTCACACTGGCATGACTCTGAGCCAACCAGATTGAACTTCATCAATAATGAGATAACAAAAAAGAACTGGGAGTGGCCAAAATCCGGGGTTCAACAAAACTGGGATAGTATAGGCTATATTGTTCCATTGAATAACCCTACTCAGGAGCAAAGTAAGGAAATCTTACTGCTCGAAGCTAAAGCTCACCTAGCTGAAATCAAATCCCCCTCCTGTGGAGCTGGAATAAGGAGTATGAAAAAGATCAAGGAAATTCTAAAAAATACTGCCAAGGATTTAGGTGTATCCAACTACTCAAAAGTTGAAGACGTATGGTTGAATAAGTATTATCAAACAGCCAATCGGTTAGCAACATACAATTATCTCAAGAAGGGTGGCTACAAGCCTTATCTGGTTTTTTTGTACTTCTTAAACGATCAACACGAAGGGGTGATATGTCCTTCCCAAGTGTTTGAATGGGAGGATGTTCTGTCTAAGCAAAAAAGTGAGATGGGAATTAATGATGTGTTTATAAATGAAAGCGTTTACAACTTATTCATAGACGCTCAATCAGATGATAAATGCTGGACTTCGTCATCGACAGAGTTCCCTCTTAAGTAGGTTATGTCTTTCATTCACTTACACACTCACAGCGAGTATAGTTGGCTGGATGGAGCTTGCATAATCGATGATCTGGTGCAGAGAGCGGTGCAGTATAAGATGCCGGCTGTGGCGATCACGGATCGCAATAGTGTGGCTGGGGCTTCCCGCTTATGGCATCAGTGCGTCAAAGCAGGCATCAAGCCGATCATAGGTCTAGAGATAGCGGTGCAAAATGATCCCGGAGACAGCAGAGTCTTTTCTGTGATCTTGCTCGCCAAGAATGGCTCCGGCTATGAGAATCTCTGCCGTCTCGTTACTCTGGCTTATGAGAATGATCGCCTTGCCCCAAGAATAACTAAAACCCAGTTGTGGGAGCATTCCCAGAACCTGATTTGCCTGTCCTTCAGTGTGGTGGGAGAGATTTGCACCTTGCTGTTGGAAGGAAATGATTATCAGGCAAGACAGGTTTCGGACTGGTATTATGAGGTTTTTGGTGAGGATTACTATTACGAAATCCAGAAGCATGGGCTACCTTCGGAAGCGGTTGCCATGAACAAGCTCCTTAATCTGGCTTATCAAACCAAGATACCCGTGGTTCTCACCAACGACTGTCACTATATGGATCGAAAGGACTCCAGCGCTATCGATGCCCTGAATTGCATCAGAAATGGCTTGGATTTCGCTCATCCGGAAGCCAAACGCTTTGCCTGCAATGAGTACTACTTCAAGTCGCCCAAAGAGATGAAAGCGCTCATAGGATTCCCACCTCAGCTTATCAATAACACACTGGACATTGCGGACAAAATCAATGTGACGGATGATTATATACCTGTTTCAGAGAGCGATCTATCCGTATCCAAGGTGGTGGGATTACTAAGCAGCTACTCATCCACATTGAAGATCAAATTCAAGCCCCGTAGCAGGCACATAACGGTCTCTTTGATGGATCATAAGTCTGCAGATGTGTTGGAGCATCTTCGCCAGCAACTTCTCGATTATGATCTTATTCACTATACTGAGTATGAATCTTGGACGCCAAGAAGTATCTATTCAGCTGTCCTGAACACGATGAATATGCCGGAAGAGAAGATCAGGGAACTCTGTGGATTGATCCCGGCTGGGGCAAAGACCCTACGTGAAGCCATCTTGATGAATGTAGATTTCTCGTGCCTCTCCAGCGAGGACTACATGTGTTCGTTAGCAGCAGAGATAGGCGATACCTTGATCAATACCTTCAAAGAAGAAATAACATCAAGACACAATTACGCTTTGATCCCGAAGGGCATACCGGTTCCGGTTGTTCAGGATATTGACGGGCAGCCACGATGCCAGTATGATATCAGGCGTATGGAAGAGGCAGGATTTGTTACCATTGAAATGCAACCATAACCATAATAGATACCAAGGAGATTGACATGTCCGAAAATTCTAAGAGGATGAAGGGCAGCAGGTATAGA
>CAYMHL010000316.1:0-2325 GCA_964390205.1 uncultured Marinobacterium sp. | reverse complement strand
GAAGGCCACTCTTCCAAAGGGTGTTTTTGAAGTTATGGTTATTGACCCTCCGTGGAACTACGGCAGGGAATACGACCCAGACGGAAGCAGGGTTGCTAATCCCTATCCTGAAATGACCCAAGACCAGCTTTTAAAACTCAACCCGCCATTTGCGGACAATTCTGTTTTGTTTCTCTGGACTACCCACGCTTTTTTATTCGACGCCAAAGAGCTTCTTGACCATTGGGGTTTTGGTTATAAAGCAACCCTCGTATGGGACAAGGAAAAGATAGGAATGGGTGCTTGGCTGCGGATGCAATGTGAGTTTTGCCTGGTTGGTATCAAGGGAAAACCAACATGGGAGAACACAAGTTGGCGTGACATTATCCGCGAAGCAAGAAGAGAGCATAGCAGAAAACCGGATGCGTTTTACAAGATGGTTAATGAGATAACAGTTGGAAGAAAACTTGACTTTTTTAGCCGCGAGCAAAGAAACGGCTGGGAGGTTTTTGGAAACGATGTCGGCAAGTTTTCAACAGGCGCTTAAAAAGGGCGCAATAGGCGAGCGCACCGTTAGGGCAATGCTAGAGGATAAGGGTTTTGTTGTTTATCTTCCAGTCACCGAAGGCGCTCATGCTTTTGACATTATGGCGATTAAGGACAAAACAAAGGTTATTGCGCTAGATGTGAAGGCAAAAGCAAGAAGAACAAAATACAACGATACAGGAATAGATCAAAAACACTTTGATGTTTATTTATCATTTTCCGAAAAACACAACATGGACTTCTGGCTTGTTTTTGTTGATGAACACGAAAAACGAATTTATGGAAACTCAATCAGGGAACTTGAAAAGGGATGTGTTGTTGGTGGGAAAAAATATCCAATTGTTGAGAGAAACGCTAGAGACGGAAAGCAAATTAGATATTGGCATATTTCGCAAATGCACCATTTTCAAAAAATAAACGAAGCCGTATCTGCTCAACTAATGGAATATTCTCAGCGCAACTATTCATACTAAAAATTCACTTTGTTTTACGAGGAATGAATAATGGCGAATCCTTGGTTCCGGTTTTACAATGAAGCAATCGACGATGAGAAATTGAGGCTACTGGCTTATGAAGATCGTTGGCATTTCGTTGCGCTTTTATGCTGCAAAAACCTTGGAATCTTGGATGAAAACAATGACCTGATGCGGCGCAAGGTTGCCGTGAAGCTTGGACTGACCGTCAGGGAGGCCGAAGAGGTTATACGGCGACTGGCCGAGGTCCAGTTGGTGGACCAGGGGACATGGCAACCGCTGGCATGGGAAAAGGGAGTGAACCGTCCGAATGCTGGCCTTTGGGCCAAAATCAGAACGATGATTTTCGAACGGGACAATTACACGTGTCAGTATTGCGGGGCGCGCGGCGTGCGACTTGAGTGCGATCACGTGGTGCCAGTATCTCGAGGCGGAGGAAGCGAGAGCGAGAACCTGGCGACGGCCTGTTTCTCCTGCAACCGCTCCAAACGAGACAAATTGGTTAGCGAATGGAGGGCCACGTAATGGCAGCGCTCCCATACATGCAACTCTACGTGGCTGACTATCTGGCCGACACCGCCCACCTATCAACATTGGAGCACGGAGCATACCTCCTACTGATGTTCAATTACTGGCAGCGGGGTGAGGCGTTTAGAGCGAAGGATGAACAATCGTTAAACAAACGATTAGCGTCTGTTGCAAGAATGTCCATCGAAGAGTGGAAGGATGTCCGCGAAACCTTGGCAGAGTTCTTTGACGTATCTGAAACGGAGTGGCACCACAAAAGAATTGAACGAGACCTTGAGGCTGTAAATTCCAAGTCTAAGAAGGCGAAGGCGGCCGGAAAAGCGTCCGCAGCAAAGAGAACAAGCGGACGTTCAACGGACGTTAAACAAACGCTCAACAATACAGATACAGATACAGATACAGATACAGATAAAGAAGAACCTAAAACCTCTTCCGCATCTGGCGATGCGGGGCAGGTGTTTTTGACGAAAAAGAAACGCCAATTGAAAAGCCGCCAACTGGAAATGTTCGAAAAATTCTGGACGGCATTCGACTACAAGAAAGACAAGGCCAACGCCGCCGATGCTTGGTGTGACCTTCGCGTTTCAGAGCAGCTTTTCCCGAAGATCATTGAAGGCGCTGAAGCAACCGCCAGAGATAGGCCGGACATGGTAAAGGCCGGAAGAACGCCAATCTACGCACAGGGATGGCTTTCTTCAAGGCGATGGGAAGACGAAACAAGCGACGGAGGGGGCAAGGCAGCAACCCAAGACGGTCAGCCTCGGCGAGATCGAGGAGTTTCTGAGCCTCTGCTACGAGT
>CAYMHL010000315.1:0-2340 GCA_964390205.1 uncultured Marinobacterium sp. | reverse complement strand
ACCCATGCCCTGTCTTTGGCAGCCTTGTCCGGGGAAGATTATGGCTTTCATTTTGCTATCTACCATAAGATTTTGACAACTTCACAAATCGCTTGATAATGGCAGGTATTGAATAATCATTCCCAGCCAGGTTTTCATAATATTTATCCCTGAGTATAGCATAACGGATTACATCGTGATAGGTACCATGCTTGTAGATATGCTGCCTTAAAACGCCTTCTTTCTTGAAATTCAGCGCTTCCATCATGGGGTTCGATATTCTGTGGCTGGTCAAAGCCGCACCGCAATACTTATTCATATTGAGTTCATTAAAGGCATAATCAAGTTTGACTAGCATTGCCTCAAACATACAGTATCCATCACGATAGTCCTTGTCTCCAATAACAATACCTCCACCCTCAACCACTCGATTTACATAGTTGATATTATTGAAAGAAGTGTATCCTATCAATTTTTGAGATTCATCGTTGACACAAATAGCCCAATATATCTCGTGATAATCATTCAGCATTTTTTGCTTGAGCCACTCTTTCTCCATTTCCAGAGATACCTTTCTAAAGATACCTCCGGTATATTTCTGAAGATCTTGATCATTACGCCATTTGTTGATCAAATAGACGTCCTCAGGATTGAAAGCGCGTACGATAATACTTCTCATTTTAATTACCCTTTAATCATTTAGATTTCATGCCAGACTTGGCTGTTGCCCACCCATCAATCATAAAAACACTTCTTGAAGTCTCTCCAAATAAAGATTGATCAACCCTGGATCTATGTTCACCGGAAGCGTAAGCTCATGGTCCTGGATGTCCCAGCTTGTGCGGAAACTATCTCTATCAATCTCTGAAGATAGTAACCAATGGATAGGGCAAAATATGTTTCTCCGGATTAACTCAAGCCTTAACATGTCCCTATTCTTCGTGTATATTGGTAATCCTAAGGGTACTGCGCTTGAGTCAGAAATATCTATCAAAGGTTCAATCAGTCCGGAATCCAGTATGGCTTTTACCACTAACTTTCTGTCTTTTCCTCTTCCATCAAAATCGATCTTATTCAACATGTGTTTGTTCATCTTGGGGAGTTTGGCAATACCCTCGCGATGATAGGATTGATTTGATATCTCTATATGTTTTAGAAATGTATCTGGCTTAAACCAGCCGTATTTCAAGTGGCAATATCTTAACACTTGAGAGTATCTCTTGTGACACAGGAAACGCAAAAGCCTGGTGTTTGTGTACCTTAAGCTAAGTTTTCTCTTGCTAAGCAGAACGCTACCTTCATAGGGAGCATATTTTCTGAGGCTATTAAAACAGAAGTCTCCATAAAGATTGTCTTCGTTGTTAATCCAAGACTGCACAGCATCCTGGATCAGGGTAACTCCTTGATTTTTGAGAATGCTCAATACTGGCTGCATAAATGCTTTCTGAGGATAGCCAAAGTAGTCTATGAACAAAACTGCTTTCAGTCCATTGCCGATGTGGGGCATTATATCATTTTGATCCGGCAAAAACCCGTATCGAATATTGTAAAACTTGTATCTAACTGAAGCTTCCTGGAAGGGCAATAGAATGCTTGGGCAGAGATAGGAAGGGACTAATACATATTCGTTGTTTCTACAGCCTAGCTCTGTGATGATAACTTTTAGAGAGTAGTATGCTCCGAAAGTATAGTACTTATAGTAATCATCTTGTGATTTAGGGTAGTCTGAGAACTGGCCTTGTCTGCGATGGAATACATCAAGAAGTGAGATTGGAGGTTCTCCACCGGCGACTAAACCCGTACCAGCAATTTCAGGCATTATAATAAATCCCTAACGCTACTAGGAATGTTCACCAGTTTGGCCGTAATCTCATTTGAGACATACAGATCTGCTTTGATAGATTTCTTGAACATATCCAGAACATTCATGAGTATCCAAGCCGGCCTAGTCATAACTTTATTATCATTGCTTTGTTTTAGGAATTCTTCGCGTTCTTCGAGGTTCTTGAGCAAGATCACATTCAACCAATAATTGGAGATAGTATCACTTGGTTCTGGAACGTACTCAATCTCAGCCACTTGCGAGAAGAAATCCCGGTAGGCATGGGCAGTATTGCGTTTATTCTCCAGAATGTCTTTGAGTCTCTCCATCTGAGCGCAACCCAAGGCAGCATTCACATTCGGCATGCGGTAGTTAAAGCCAACCATGTCGTGCTCGAAGTTCCAGGGATGCGGCTTCTTGGCAGTGGTCGTAATGTGCTTGGCTAAAGGCCCCAGCTCATCATCATTGGTAATGATCATGCCACCACCACCGGTGGTAATAGTCTTATTGCCATTAAAACTGAGGATGCCCAGTTTCCC
>CAYMHL010000314.1:0-2340 GCA_964390205.1 uncultured Marinobacterium sp. | reverse complement strand
GTGCTGGCATCAGCGGTGCTGGCATCAGCGGTGCTGGCATCAGCCGGCAGATTGCTGACGGAGCCTTCCACACCACCAGTACGCCAGTCAGTCGGGGAATCCGTGAAGGAAATCTTACAGACGGCGGCGATGTTGCGGATGGCCATGCCAATCATGGTGTAGCCGAAGAACTCGATCATGTAGTTGATCGTGTCCGTGCTCAGGATGATGTCTTCCAGAACCAGGTTGACACCAGTGTATTCCGGAGCGGCGAACAGATACATGTCGTGATCCTTAACCAGGTCGGCCTTGATCGTGACGACATAATCCAGACCGGCGATCTTCGCAGGCGCTTTGCCTTCCAGGAACATGTTTTCCGCCATGTTGTCGCCGACTTCATCGGTCTTCAGTTTCGGAATGTCCAGAATGGTGACGCTGTTGATCAGACCGATCGCGGCGTTCAGGCGGCGGTTCGTGGTCGGCAGTCCTTTGCGGGCCTGCATCAGGGAACTGCGGTTAAGCGGTCCCTGGGTGGTCCACTGGCAAGCGCCGATTTCGGGGTTGACGGTGTTGACGCCCTGGGCGCCAACAATGCCTTCGACAACACTGATGAAACCGTAGTCTTTCTGGTCGTTGATGTCTTTCAGCAAGAAGTCCTTCAGGATGCCTTTGATGTCCATGTTCCAGGTCATCAGGCGGGCAACGTCCTGCTGATAGCGTTTGGATTCCAGGCGTTTGAAGAAGACCGGGAAACGGCCAGCTTCAATCATCTGGGTCTTCGGGCCGGTGTTGAAAGGCACTGAATGGGCGCCGGCAGACGTCGGCTCCATGTCGATGATGCAGACCGGATCAGGCGTATCCACCTGGCGGTCGAGGTTGGCGGCGGTCACAGGGGTGGCAGGGAGAATGCTTTCTGCAAAGCTGTTCTCACGGTTCATCATCCGCAAGTAATCACGCACCATGTCAGCGGCTTCCTTGCGGACAGCCGGGTCATTGCTGCGCAGGCAATTCAGCAGTTGCGAATTGGCCTGTCTAACGTCTTCTTGGATATACGGCATTTGTCAGTTCCTCCTTGTGTTTAGTTGGCGGTTCCAGCACAGGGCAGGAAGGTCGTCCAGAAGGTCAACAGCGGTTTGCCGTAGTTGCTGAACGTCCGCTTGCCGATGGCGTTGTCCTGGGCAGTGCTGTTGGTAGCGACGGACACGATACCGATAATGGGAACAGTGGTCCCATAGGCATCAGCCGAGGCTTTGACCACATTACCATCGGCATCTGCAGTCAACAGATCATTGACGGCATAGGCAATCGCATTGCTGTCGACGCCGACCTTGACGTATTCCGTAGTAGCGATCTCGTAGCCACCAGTCGCCGGAAACGCGGAACCAACCACAGCACCGCCGAAGTTGTACTGGTCGGTATAGGTATCCAGGTCATCAGTCCCCTGGATAGCGAACATGGGCATCGGGCGGTTACCGACGGTACCCGCTGCACAGCCCTTCACCAACGCACCGTCGCTGTTGGCACTCACAACACTGCCACGATTGTAGCTCTGTCCGGCAGCTACGCGGGCAACATACTCAAGCCGGTGTTGCGGAGGCGGTCCAGCAACCGGGTCCAGCTTGTGATCATACATTTGATCAGTCCATCTGTTAGCCATGTCTTATCTCCTTTATGCTCTCTTTGCCAATTCGGAAAGACGCCTCATATAGCCGATCTCTCCACTATTCTCTGCCCGGGTGGCGTTGCTGTTGGTATCCACCTTGAACGGGCTTGCTGCGGATGCAGTCTTGGCCTCGCTCTTAGGCAACATGCTCAGCAGTCGTTTCAGCGCCTGTCCGGCATTTTCATCAGAGGCCTGCTTGTTGAAGTAGGCCTCGTTAAACCTATCTATCGTACCAGTCGACGCCAAGGCGCCAACCAGCTGCTTGACTGTGCCACCGTCGATCGCATTGCGGCGAAGGCGGTCGTTTTCATCCTGCAGGCTGGCAATCTTGGCTACAAGGGCCGAACGGAGTTGCGCGGCACCTGCCATGCAATCAAGAACGGCTTGCGACAATTCCAATTCATCTTTATTCACGTTCAGCCCTTCCTTCGTTATGCCGTCTGGTTGAGGACCTGCGCCAGTTCTTCAGGAGTGGCACCGCCCTGTTGCATCTGTCCGAGGGATTCAATGATCTGGACGGCTTCGTCCTCGTTGTATCCCTGGTTGGCGAGTTCACTTACTGCCATGTCAACAATGTCTTCTTCGGTCACACCGCCTTCTTCAAGGATGGCGGATGCGATTTCTTCTTCCGAGAACCCCTCAGCTGCAAGCTGTTGGATGACGGGTTCGAGTTCAGCGGCGATAGCCTGGGTCATTGC
>CAYMHL010000313.1:0-2355 GCA_964390205.1 uncultured Marinobacterium sp. | reverse complement strand
ATGCGCACCGACTTCCCGTTTAAGTCCTGAACAGCTGTTCAGCACACCGGAAGCAGGCGCGGATAATAGGCAGTCAAACCACAGAGGTCAAATAACCGCTGCGAATAGCCAGTCTTGCCATGCACGGCTCTTGGCAATCCGCTGATCAGGGGCCGCACCAACGCTACCCCGGCAACGACGCCGTGAGGGGCTTTTTCGTACTCCGGGGGATCGCTGGTATGATGCTGTCATTCTGATCGCAGCCGCCAAGAGACAACCGACAACGCCTGCCCATCATGTCAGCTTCCCGCTCTGCCCAACGAACCTTCTACCGCCGTGGCCCCGAACACCGTTTTGGCGAAATCATCAGCTTTGCCGAGGTGCGCAAACGCTATGACTTTCGCTCGATCGAGATTGGTCGCTGGGTCACACGCGACGAGAACGAGCACGCTGCAGCCTGTTTTTATGATGCGCTGGGGGATCTGATGACGATCCTGAACGGTCCGGAAATGCTGATTTCCCTGCGCGGCACTCTGGCTTTCCAGTACGGCACCGGCGGACGCCCCGGCGTGGCCGCTCACTACACACCGGCCACGCGCTGTTTTTCGCTGGCCAAAAATGCAGGCCCCGGCAGTATTGCCCATGAATGGTTCCACGCGCTGGATCATTACCTGGCCGACAAATGCTTCAGTGATGCGCCCAGTGGGATGTTTGCCTCCAAGGCCTGGCTGCAGGATGCCACGCCGGTGCCGCATCCGCTCAATGACCGCCTGTTCGACTGCTTCAAGGCGATCATGCTGGATCCGTCCGGTGACGGGCCAAGCGAGCTGTGCCGCGCATCCATGGCCATGGACAAACAGTTGAACAGCCTCTATTACAGTCTGCCGGAGGAGATGTGCGCCCGTGCTTTTGAGGCCTTTGTGCAGGACCAGCCGATCTGTAACCACTTTCTGGTCAAGGGGACCCGATCGTCCAAAGAAGCGCGTCTGGGGCTATTCCCGCAGGGCGAGCAGCGGCAGAGGATTCATCAGGCCTTCCGGGCGTATTTTGATTGCCTGGGCGCAGGGCTTAAACGCGCTCTTTGTGTATAAAAAAATGCCGCTTCCCCCGGGGAGATGGAGGAAACGGCGCCAATCACCTTGGACACTTCGTTGATGCCAGTCTGCTGCCAACCAGACAGCCGTCGTGCCCTTGATGAGTCAGACCTGTCAATGAACGAGAAATAAGATAAAGCGAATCATTCTTATTTGCAATACATTTATTGCACGATTATTGTCGGCCTCCGTCGACGTGCAGGCGCAGGACGCCAATAACATCTAAACTCTAGTCAATTTGGGGCAAATTGAGCGCTGTCGCACATATTCAACAAGGAGCATCCCATGAAACATGATCAGGCACTGGTTCAGCAGCTGAACAAGGTGCTGACACTGGAACTCACTTCCATCAACCAGTTCTTTCTGCATGCGCGCATCTTCAAGAACTGGGGCCTGGAAAGGCTCAACCACAAGGCCTACAAGAAATCGATCCTCGACATGAAGCAGGCCGACCGGCTGATCGAGCGCATCCTGTTTCTGGAGGGTTTGCCCAACCTGCAGCACCTGGAGCGTCTGCGTATCGGCGAAGACACCGAAGAGATGCTCCAGGGCGATCTGAGCCTGGAAATGGATCAGCTTGCGCTCATGCGTGAGGTCATCGCCCAGTGCGAAGCCGGGGGCGATTATGTCAGTCGTCAGTTGCTGGTGGGCATTCTGGAAGAGGAAGAAGCCCACGTTGACTGGATCGAAGCCCAGCAGCATCTGATTGGCGAAATCGGCATCCAGAACTACCTGCAGTCGGCTATCGAGGAGGAGTAAAACATGAAAGGCAATCAGAAGATCATCGACGCCCTGAATACCCTGCTGGCCGGCGAGTTGGCGGCAATGGATCAGTATTTTATCCATTCCGAAATGTACGCCGACTGGGGCTTGAACAAGCTGTATGAACGCATCGCCCATGAGTTTGATGATGAAAAGGCCCATGCCAAGCTGATGATCGAGCGCATTCTGTTTTTGGAAGGTACACCCGACCTGAGCAAGCGTGACCCGATCACCGTGGGCAAAACCGTACCCGAAATGTTGCAGCACGACCTGGACGTAGAGTACCGCGTGGCCCACAATCTTAAACAGGTGATCGCCCTGTGTGAGCAGGAACAGGACTATCAGACCCGCGAAATGCTGCGCCAGCAGCTGGCCGATACCGAGGAAGATCACGCCTACTGGCTGGAACAACAGCTGGGACTGATCAACCGTGTTGGCCTGCAAAACTATCTGCAGTCGCAGATGTAAGCGTTCGTCCCCCGGAGCCGGTATCCGCCCTGCCGGCTTCGGGTAAGACGAC
>CAYMHL010000312.1:0-2363 GCA_964390205.1 uncultured Marinobacterium sp. | reverse complement strand
GGCAAAAAGATTCGCATCGGCGGCGGTGTGCAGACGGAACTGGGTGAGCGCATGGGCATCACCCCGGTGGCGGCTCCCGGCTCCAAGGTTTATGAAATGATGCAGCAGGGCGTGATTGATGGTGTATTCATGCCGGTGACCGAGCAGAAGTCACTGCGCCTGTACGAAGTTGCGCCGAACCTGACCCTGCTTCCCGGCGGCATGTACCTGGGCAGTTTCTCCATGTTCATCGATCCCTACTTCCTTGAAGACCTGGATCCGAAAGATGCCGAAGCCATCCTGAAGGTGTCCGGTGAAAAACTGTCCGCGCTGGCCGGTCGTGCCTGGGATCAGGCCGATGTGGAAGGTCTGGAAGCGGCGCGTGAAGCCGGCGTGAACATCAAGGAGCTGGGTCCGAACGATCCGATGACGCTGGAGTTCCGTGAACTGATCAAGGGTATGGATGACGCCTGGATTGAAAGTGTTGCCGACCGTGGCGTCGATGCCCGTGCCGCTCTGGAAGAGCTGCGCACTATCGCCCGCGAGTACGAAGCGCAGAAGCAGAAGTAACAGGAGTCATCCATGTCATTCAGTGCCTGGTTGAAAGCGCACTATGACGAGAAGGGGCCGGTCCGTTGGCTGGCCTTTTTCCTCGAAGTGGTGTCGGCGGGTGTGCTTTTTTTCCTGATGGCGTTGACCTGTGTCGACGTCTTTGGCCGTTATCTGTTCAACAGCCCCGTTCACGGCGGCACCGAGATGACCGAGATCGGTCTGGCGGTGATGGTGTTTGCAGCGATGCCGGTGATCACCTGGCGTGGCGGTCACATCGTGGTTGACCTGTTGGACCGCTTCCTTGGCTCGAAAGTGGTCAAGGTACTGTCGTTGCTGGCGGCGCTGGTGATGTCCTCATCACTCTACTTCCTGGCACTGCGCATCTTTGAACTGGGTGAACGCTCCATTCGACGGGGTGTGGTGACCGAGTTTCTGGCGATGCCTGCCGGTTACGTGGTGCAGTACATCGCGATCATGAGCTGGGCCACTGCCCTGGGCATGATCACCTATGGCGTTTACCGTATCCTGTTCCAGGATAAACACTAACCCGAACCGGATTCAGGTATCTCGATTATGTCCGTTATTCTGATCGGCTTTGCCGTTCTCCTGTTCCTGATCATTGTGGTGCGGATGCCGATTGCATTCGCCATGGGTCTGGTGGGTTTCTTCGGTTTTGCATTTCTCAACGGCCTGGAACTGGCCAACATTGGCGACTTCCGCTGGACAGGACCGCTGTCCATGGCCTCCAACCGCGTGATCGACACCGTACAGGAATACAGCCTGTCGGTGATTCCGCTGTTTATATTGATGGGCAACCTGGTGACCCGCTCGGGCCTGTCCCATGAACTGTATTCCGTGTCCAACGCCTTCCTGGGCCACCGCAAGGGCGGCCTGTCCATGGCGACGGTGGTGGCCTGTGGCGGTTTCTCCGCCATCTGCGGTTCCAGCCTGGCGACGTCGGCCACCATGTCCAAAGTGGCCATGCCGCCGATGCGCAAATACGGCTATGCCGACTCCCTGGCCACGGCGTCCATCGCCGCCGGCGGTACCCTGGGCATCCTGATCCCGCCCAGCGTGATTCTGGTGATCTACGGCCTGCTGACCGAATCCTCCATCCGTGAGCTCTTTGCCGCCGGTTTCATCCCGGGCATCCTTGGCATCCTGCTCTATCTGGTGGCGGTACGTTATGTGGTCTGGCGCAACCCCGAAGCGGGTCCGGCCGGTGAGAAGACCGAATGGCCGGAACGCATCAAGGCGCTCAAGGGCGTCTGGGGCGTACTGGTCCTGTTCACCGTGGTGATGGGGGGTATCTACCTGGGTATCTTCACCCCGACCGAAGCCGCGGGCATCGGTGCCGGTGGTGCCTTCCTGATCACCCTGTTCCGCGGTCGCATGACCCTGCGCAACCTGTTCGAAACCCTGACCGATACCGCGCGTACCTCGGCGATGCTGTTTGCGGTGGTGATCGGCGCGCTGATCTTCTCCGACTTCATCAACCGTGCCGGTCTGCCGGACATGCTGCTGGAGCTGGTCACCTCCATGGACGTGGCGCCGATCGTGGTCATTCTGGCGATCCTGGGCATCTACATCGTGCTGGGCATGGTGTTCGAGAGCCTGTCGATGATGCTGCTGACGGTGCCGGTGTTCTATCCGCTGGTGGCCAGCCTGGGCTATGACCTGGTGTGGTTCGGCATTGTGGTGGTGGTTGTGACCGAAATCAGTCTGATTACACCGCCGGTGGGTATGAATGTGTTCGTACTCAGTGCAGTATTGAGAGATGTGAAAACGGGCACTATCTTCAAGGGCGTGACACCCTTCTGGTGTGCGGACAT
>CAYMHL010000311.1:0-2373 GCA_964390205.1 uncultured Marinobacterium sp. | reverse complement strand
AGGCTCCTTCCGAGGAGACCATCAACGCACCCATGGGGTGTGAAGGCGTACAGCGGCTGCCGAACAGCGGACATGCCTGGGGGCGCATCTGGCCCTTGAGCACTTCCCCACAGCGGCAGTCGGGTGGGTCTGCCACTACCTGTGACGGCAACGCAAACACGCGTTCCGCATCAAAGGCAGCATAGGTCGATGTCAGTCGCACTCCCGAATGCTCAATCTCTCCCAGTCCTCGCCATGCAGAGCGCTCTCTCGGTTCAAATACCTCGGCAACAGCCTGCTGTGCCTGAGCGTTGCCGGCGGCACTGACGACCCGGCGGTACTGGTTTTCCACCGCAGCTTTGCCCTCATGCAGCTGGTTCAGCAGCATGAGTATCGATTGGAGAATATCCAAAGGTTCAAAGCCGGAGATAACGAAAGGCTTGTGGTAATTCTCGGCGATGAACGCATAAGACTCCCGACCGATCACCATGCTGACATGGCCCGGTCCAATAAAGGCATCCACACGCACATCCTCATCATCGAGCAAGGCCCTGAGTGTAGGCACGATGGTAATGTGATGGCAGAGCAGGAAGAAGTTGCCAAGACCCTCTCTTGCAGCCTGTTGCAGAGTAATCGCCGTGGCCGGCATGGTGGTTTCAAAGCCCAAACCGAAAAAGACGATGCGCTTATCGGGATTGTCACGGGCAATCTGCAGGGCATCCAGCGGTGAATACACCATACGAACATCGGCCCCTTCCGCCTTTGCCTGCTGCAGGCTTTGCCGCGAGCCGGGTACCCGCATGGCATCACCGAAGGTGGTGAAGATCACGTCAGGCTGAGCGGCAATGGCCAGACAGTCATCCACCCGCTCGCGGGGGCGCACACACACCGGACAGCCCGGCCCGTGGATCAGCTCCAGCCCCTCGGGCAGCAGGGCTTCAAGACCATAACGAGAGATGGAGTGCGTATGGCCGCCACACACTTCCATGATGCGAATCGGCAAACAAGCTTGCAGTGCAGGCGAGGCCATACGGCTGGCGATTTCGGCCAGCAAGCGACGCGCATGCTCAGGATCACGGAATTCATCAACGTACTTCATGGCGTTAGTCCCGAACCTCAGGGTCACCCGCTGCTGCAAGGTTTTGCAGTTCTGCCAGCAGCTCCAGCGTCTTGCGCGCTTCTTCGGCATCGATCAGGCTCATGGCAAAGCCTACATGCACCAGCACCCACTGCCCCAGCAATGCTTCAGGCGGAACGCCTTCTGCCAGTACGCAGGCAAGATTGACCGACCGGCGCACCCCCGATATTTCAACGACAGCGGTGAGGCTGCCGGCATCTTCGATGGCGATGATCTCGCCGGGCACTCCCAGACACATCGGTGGCTCCTCGTCTGTCCAGTCAATGGCTACAGCTGGGCTTTCAATTTGTGCAACTCGTTTTCCAGCCGCTCGACCCGTGCCGCAATCTGCTGCTGACGCTGGTGGTTGAGCCAGTGCAGCCAGTCGCTCAACCCCTCCCCGGTACGGGCCGATAATTGAATGACCTGAATATCGGGGTTGATACGACGGGCATATTCGATGCAGGCATCCACATCAAAATCCACATGGGGCAGCAGATCGATCTTGTTCAGCACCATCAGCCGGGCAGCATGGAACATATCGGGATATTTGAGCGGTTTGTCATCACCTTCGGTGACCGACAGAATCACCACCTTGGCCGCCTCACCCAGATCGAAACCGGCGGGACACACCAGATTACCCACGTTTTCAATGTAGAGTATGCCGTCACTCAGCTCAGGCAACTGCTCCAGCGCATGGCCGACCATATGGGCATCAAGATGGCAGAGCTTGCCGGTATTGATCTGCACCGCCTGGGCACCGGTCGCCCGGATACGGTCGGCATCCTGGTGGGTCTGCTGATCGCCCTCAATGACGGCCACCGGCAGCTGTCCCAACTGCTGTTTCAACGTTTCGCTCAGCAACGCCGTTTTGCCCGATCCAGGACTTGATACCAGATTCAGCACCAGCAGATTGCGCGCCGTGAACAGCGCCCGATTGGCTTCGGCATATCGATTGTTCTGGCTGAACAGATCCAGCTCCACCTGCAGGCAGTGCACAGGGTTGCAGCCAGGCCAGACGGCGAACCTCGGCATAACCACCATAGAGCAGCTCGCCACCCCAGAGTCCTTCTGGATCACCATAACCGGTACCATCCAGACAGATCCCCAACACCGGAGCGCCATCCAGCGGGTAACCATGCTCCCCCAGACAGGATGCCAGATGGGCATGATGATGCTGCACCTGTGACCGCACCACACTCAAGCCGGCGTCCATCCGGCGAGACAGGTAATCCGGATGGCCGTCAGAGACAACCTGTACCGGCGTCTGGCCATAC
>CAYMHL010000310.1:0-2410 GCA_964390205.1 uncultured Marinobacterium sp. | reverse complement strand
GCGCCTCGCGTCCGTCCACCCGCTTGCGGGGAAAAACACCGGTTTTGAATCCTACGCAAGCCATGCCGATGCCGTCTCCAATATCCTCCGCCTCCGCGATGCGCTGCCCCGCGAATTCAAGAAAGGCAAGAAATGGGTGTTCCGCGGTTTGCAAGGCCCCATCGACAACGCACTGGTTCGTCTTGCCGCCTCTGCCGTCAGCGAGAACGCATGGGCGTTGCTCGACGCCGTCTTCACATCACTCGAACGCACTGCCAACAACAACACCTACCGCGAACGCGAACCCGCACTCGCGTTGCTGCCCGTTTCCTGGGCGGTCTCGCTCCTTCAAAAGGAAGCCGCGATCACTCCCGAAATCCGCATCGCGCTGGCTCTTGCGACGCTCCGCGCCGACGCGAAAAAAGATGTGTCTTTTGAAAAATCCACCGCGCCGCTGCTCGCCTACCGCTTAGGGGTGGTGCCGTCATGGAAAAATTGCTGGCGTAAGGTAAAAATTGGCGATGCCGCGAAAAACACCCCCGCTCGACGTATGTTGCGCGTCGAATGGAGCAACCGTCCGCTTGCGGACAACCTTGCCGCCGTGATCCGTCGCCGCGTTGCAGTAGAGGCCGAATCTTACACTTCGCCGCCCTTCAATGCCTGCCTCACGCTCCCGCTCGCCGATGCGGATGCCTTCATTCACGGCGAAACCGATGACGCGCTCATCTCGCGCTGGCTCGATCGTTTCCTGCTCTTTGACTGGTCTTTACTCTCGCCGGAAACGCACGAAGCCTTGTGCCAAATCGTTGCCAGTCGTGCCGATGACTTCCGCGCCGATTCTGTGTCGTTGCTCCACGCCTTCTTCCGCCCTCTCTTCCACGCCTACACGTTTTCAAAGCTCTCCGACACAGCCGCGCCCACCTGCGGCATGGTGCGTCCAATCGTGGCACACCTTGAACGCGGCGACACCGCCGCCGCGTTCTCCGCTGCACAGAACCGCTACAAAGCCCTGCTCGTAGAACTGGCGGATTTCGGTGAAAACACCTTTGCGTTCGACGACCCCCACGGCGAGTGGCCACCCTCGCCGTGGCGGCTCCTCCGCGCCATCCTCGCCCGCAGTTTCCAGCTTGACCGCGAGCGAGAAATACCGAACGCCGATATCTTGCGCAAGCAATTCGTCCGTGTATTTTGCCAAAGCAGCGTCTCGTGGAATCTCCCGACGGATTCATGGCGTGGCCCCGGTCTCCAGCAATATCAGCCTTCCGAATTCAAAAAAAATCCTGCCGCCGCCAGCAAGCCTGGCGAGAAGACCTACAACACTACCAAAAACAAAGACAACTTCTGGATTATTTCGCCCGAAAATGACGCGCTATATTGGATCCTCGACGGCGAGGAGTGGCCGAATGAATTACTCACGCACCTTGATGATTGCCTCGCCCGGATGACCTACTTCGGCCGCGCCGAATCCGTCACGTCAATCGAACGCATAGACGGATCCCGATTCGCTGCGCCGCCTGCCAGCGCCGTGATTGTGCTGTCCGATACGCGCAGCGCGACCGCCGTCCCTGTATTGTGTCCGCATCAGGAGGCCACGTTGGAACAGATCACCTGTCAGACGCACGATGACTCGGTCGCCAATTCGACCACACCGCCCGGCGCGGTCTGGAAATTCGCCGTGCGCCCTGCCCGCGCAAAACCCGCCGCAAAACGGTACCAGCGCCAAGCGCTTCCGCCCATTCAAATTGTCCAGTTCGCTGTCGGCGGACGTGTTTTCCCGCCCTTGCCCTTATGGATCCGCATCACGGAGCGCTTCCGGGGGCGAGTCATTCGCATCCTTAAGGAACAAAACGGCGGCTCTTATGATGGGCTGTCGCTCTTCACTGGCAAGAATACCGACGGCTCTGTGCTTGCCGGGCACATCCACTCCGCATTTTTTCTTGTCCCCGACTCGAGCGGTAAACCTTCGCGGCTTGTTTGCTGGCGCAAGACCCCTTTTACCGACTCAGAGCAAACCGCGCTTCTCGCCGCCGCTGAATGGCCGATCTCGTGGGATTTCGGGAGTGACAATTGGAAACTGCGCCTCGTCCCGCTTCCTGCCGAAACACCGTTCGCTGAATCGCAAAACATCTTCGCAGACAGCCTAATCTGGGAATCGCTCACGCCTTTTGTTCCGCCGCTGCATTTCATCAACCGCAAGGGAAACACAAAAAAAGGACACGACATCGAAACACAAATCAAAACCATGCTGGCCGAACGAGACATTTCCGCGCCGACTGCCATTGAAGTTTTATCCGACAGTGGGACATGGGTGAAAGTACACCGCCCGCAACGTTCCCGCGACAGACAAACGAATGACGCCAAACGAGCCTTCCGAATCCGCCTCACGTTCGCCGAGCCCGTCTCCGGCCCCCTGTGCCTCGGTCATTCCAGC
>CAYMHL010000309.1:0-2416 GCA_964390205.1 uncultured Marinobacterium sp. | reverse complement strand
GCTTCTACCGCATTTTTCTTGGCGATTTCACAAATTTCATCGGGATAGCGGAAATCGCGACGTCCTTCATAAACAGGAATGCGGAAGGTATCCGGGAAGCGCTGCAGCAAAGTGATCTGACCTTCGGTCAGGTTGTCTCGGTACTGTTCCCAGTTTTGCCCGGTGATCTGGAATTTGGGTTTGTCATCGGGATAAGGGTCTATCGGGTGCTGACCAACATTGGGGGTGTAGTCGATGCCGGGCGGTGTACCCAGCCATTTCCCGGAGAACGGGGGAATGGTTCCTGCTTCGTTACCGGCTGCAACACCGCCCATGCAGGTAAGTTCGTTACCCAGTTTGGCGGCTTCCTCGGGTGAAACCTTGGCGTAAGCGGATGCGGACAGGGCCAGTGCGATCGAAGCCGCAAGCGGCTTCCACAAATGCTGCTTTCTCATCTTGCCTCCAGATGTGAACCCGATGACAGGACCAGTTCCTGTTGTGGGTCTGCAGTGGGTTTTATTGTTGTTGTCCGCTGATTGTTGAGGAGATGGCGGTCTAAAAAATCGTCTGAAAAGACTAGGCGGGTTGGTTTTTGTGTTTTGGATCTTCAAGAAAAACGGCCTGAAAATCGCTCTTCAGGCCGTTTTATGTCGCTAACAGACGTTAAGTTGTTATCTGTCGGTATACGGTGGGATGCCGTTGGGGACGTACACCCCTTCAACTTTGTCGAGGAATTCCGCCTTGCGATCCCGCGGGTTGAAAAACTGCTTATACCAGATGCGCGCTTTCATGAACGGACCATCGCTGGGGATAAACATGCCATTCAGGCAGGGCGCCTTGTTGGTCCATACCTCAAAGTCCTGAGCAAATGACAGCCGGCTGGCTTCCTGGAACTGGCGTGCCGCAATCTCATCTTCCACGGTAACCTTGTCATTTCCGTTGGGCGACTTTACCAGCAGAGAGTGCCAGACATGCACACTGCCATCTTCCACCGGCGTGTGGTTGATCATCAGAATCGATTCATAGAAACCGGTCAGGTAAGAAATCAGCACACCCGGGCCGTTGTAGGTAGTGATGGTGTGCAGAATGGGGCTGGCGCCGTCTTCACCCACCAGCGTGCGGTGCGGGCCGCACTGGCGCTGAATGGCCAAATGGCCTTTGAACTCGTTCTCGTAGCGCTGTACGGTGGAGCCGTGGATCGGGCTGAGGTGGCCGTAGTCACAGATATTATCGACCACTTCCTGCGGGTGCTGCTCAAGAATGCCCAGATCATCAAACTTCCACTGCACCCAGGACGGGTCGTCCCACTCGGGCAATGAAGGATGATCCCATTCGGGCTCGCCACCCTCAGGGTCATGCCATACCCAGATGGCGCCCAGGCTTTCCTTGACGGTCCATGACTTTACACAGGCGGCCTTGGGGATCGGGCCTTCGTGATAGGGGATATCATCACACTGTCCATCAGGACCGAAGCGCCAGGCGTGGTAGGGGCAGCGAATGCTGTCGCCTTCGATATTGGTGCCACCGCCGTCAATGATGACGTAGGAGGTGTCATTGGGTGCTGCCAGGTGAGTCTTCATGTGTGGGCAGTAGGCGTCGAGCAGAACCACCTTGCCGGTGGCGCGGCCACGATAGAGGGCGAAATCGCGGCCGAAGAAACGCACCGCCAGCGGTTTGTGGGTATTGATCTCGTCAGCGGTTGCAATCATGAACCAGCCGCGAGGAAAGGCATAATCGCCGAGCCGATAGTCCTGAGATGTTGCCATGGGAAAACTCCTTGATCTTGTTGTTATCACCCGACCGATTCTGAATATCGGTCAGGTGCGGGACATACCCTGTTTGGACGATATGGGATCCTGCGCCTGATCTGCATCAATAGAGTGACAGGGGCAGACAGGACTTTGTGTGCGCGTCAGTTGAGATTGGCATCCAGCTCCACAAGGCGGCGCTGGTAAGGCTTGATTGCCATTGCGTAGAGCAGGACCGTGATCAGCAGCAGGCCGAGAACGGTTGCCAGCGCCCAGCGCAGGCCATCCGGACCCATGCTGCGGGTATAGAAATCACTGAGAGTGCCTGAAAGGAAGGGGCCAAGGCCTGCGCCGACAAGGGTCATGAACAGGTTGACGAAAGCGGCGCCCATGGCGCGCTGAGAGCTGGTCAGCAGGTGGCTCACGGCGGCAAAGGTCAGGGTGGGCCACCAGCTTTGGAAGAAGGCAAAGCCGGCACAGAACAGCATGGCAAAGGGAATGTCATATCCGGCGATGTCAAAGGTGGATGTTTTGGGCCAGAGCAAAAAGGCGATGCCCATGGGCAGGCTGATCAGAATGCCCAGCATCGGCAGGGCGATCTGCCAGCGGGCATCACGCACAATGAGTCGATCACAAAGCCAGCCACAGAAAAGGGTGCCCAGAACCGCGAAAAGGCCGCTGGACAAGCC
>CAYMHL010000308.1:0-2425 GCA_964390205.1 uncultured Marinobacterium sp. | reverse complement strand
GATGCCCTGAGTGACCATGACGCAGACCGCCTGTTGGCGCTTGCATTCCAGGCAGCCCGGTCGCGGTCATCCACCGGCGCGACGCCAAACAGCAGGGCACGTACGGCAGACCCTGCTTATCTGCGCTGATCGCCTTGAACGAGATCGGAATCTCGCCCACGCCGAAGCGATAGAGCATGTTGAACTGGCCCGGCTGGATGCCCAGACGCCACCGTTGTGCAGGATCGGTCAGGCGCAGCTGCAGGGTGAAGATGTCCTCGGTTTCCTGAATCCGGTTCAGGATCAGGGCTTCGGTGGGCAGGGCCGGATTGGTCATGGCCGGTTTCCTGGCGAAAGGAAACAGACAGCAAGGGACGGTTCGAACATGGCAGGCTCCGCAGCGACTGATGTTTTATACGTTAGATGCGGATGCGGATGCGGCTGGGGACAAGGGGGACCATGAGGTTATCGGGCTGGAGCTGACCGAACTCAGGCTTGCTGCCGGAATTCGGTCAGTGGTGCTTTAGAGAGCGCTGCGGTAGATGGCGGCGACCTCGTCGTCAGTCAGCTTGCGCGGGTTGGTCAGGCAGCAAACATCCTTCTGGGCGTTGCCTACCATGGTCGGAATATCCTCTTCCTTCACGCCCAGTTCGCTCAGGGTCTGCGGAATACCCACGTCATTGGACAGCTCCTCGATGGCATCGATTGCCATATAGGCGGCATCGCGCTCGGACAGGCCGTCGGTCACCTCACCCAGGGCTGCGGCGATGTCGGCGAAGCGCTCGGTGCTGGCCATCAGGTTGACGCGGCAGACATGCGGCAGCAGCAGCGCGTTGCAGACGCCATGCGGCAGGTTGTAGAAGCCGCCCAGCTGGTGCGACATGGCATGCACGTATCCCAGGCTGGCGTTGTTGAACGCCATGCCGGCCAGGTATTCCGCGTAGGCCATCTTGTCACGGGCCTCCATGTCATCGCCGCGGGCCACGGCCTTGCGCAGGTACTGGCCGATCAGGCTGATCGCCTGCAGGGCGCAGGCATCGGTGATCGGCGTCGCCGCGGTGGAGACATAGGCCTCGATGGCGTGGGTCAGCGCATCCATGCCGGTAGCCGCGGTCAGGGAGGGCGGCATGTCGACCATCAGTTCGGGGTCGTTGATCGCCACGTCAGGGGTAACGCGCCAGTCCACGATCGCCATCTTCACATGGCTGGAGCTGTTGGTGATGATGGTGAAGCGGGTCATCTCGCTGGCGGTGCCGGCGGTGGTGTTGATGGCGATATAGGGCGGCAGCGGCTGCGTCAGCTGGTCCAGACCCTCGTAATCCTGAATCTGGCCGCCGTTCGTCGCCAGGATACCGACCCCCTTGCAGCAGTCATGGGCACTGCCGCCACCCAGAGAGATCAGCATGTCACAGCCTTCACTGCGGTAAAGGGCGGTGCCTTCCTCTACGTTGTGGTCGGTGGGGTTGGGCACGGTGCCGTCATAGACCGCGCAGGGAATACCGGCTTCTTCCAGCAATTTGACGATGCGGGCGGTATAGCCGAGCTGGGTCATGCCGCCATCGGCGACCAGCAGCGGCTTCTTGCCGTTGAGCATCTGTACTCGTTCTGCCAGTGAGGCGAGACAGCCTTCACCCATCAGGGACACATTGGGGACGAAAAACGCTTCAATAGCCATGATCACTCTCCTTGGTTGGGGACGGCGCTGCTTGCACCGTTCCGCTTCTGATTGCGACCTCGGGGGAGGTGGATGGTTTCCTCGGATATGGGAAGGAGCCATCCAAAACGAGACATTACAGAGTTGCATGAAAAATACCAGCGCCGGACGCCGGAATACACGGGATATCTGTTCAGTTAGTGTCCGTTGGTGTGTGTCCCATTTGTGCCAGCACTTGCAGCGGATCGATACCCACCGGGCACCAGCTGATGCAGCGGCCGCAACCGGTACAGCCGCTGCGGCCATACTGTTCGACCCAGCTGCCGAACTTGTGAGTCAGCCATTGGCGGTAGCGGCCTTTGGTGTCGGGACGGAAGCGATGGCCGTGGATGTAGCTGTGGCCTTCGCTGAAGCAGGAGTCCCACTGGCGCTGATGGTCGGAGCGTTTTCCGTCCAGCTCCGGCACCTCGCTTTCACTGAAACAGAAACAGCTGGGACAGACCGAGGTGCAGTTGCCGCAGCTGAGGCAGGCGTCGGCGACTTCGTCCCAGGCCGGATGCTGGCCTTGATGGATCAGCTTGGCCGGCTCGAAGGCGGGCAGTTGGCGTTGTTGGCGACAGGCCAGCTGATGCTGGGAGACAGCCTGCTCTCGGTGGCGCTGCGTTGAACGCTCCAGCGGGAGATGCTCCATCAACGCCTGTCCACGTTCACTGCCTGCCCGTACCCGGTAGCCGTGATCCAGTTCGATCAGCGCCAGGTCATGGCCGGCCTTGGCATCAGGCCCGTCGCCGG
>CAYMHL010000307.1:0-2448 GCA_964390205.1 uncultured Marinobacterium sp. | reverse complement strand
TGAATAAACCCAATTATAATATCAATAATCACCCTGTTGTGTTTCATCGTCACCGGAATCGCCATGCCACTAATGAATACCTGGAAGCTCGAAAAAAGCCGCGATCGTCTTTGTCACGCCGTCCACGGAGTGCTGCATGGTCAGCGTATTCGCACCTACTGGTGGGGCTCAAAGAAGAATTTTGGTGACCTGATTACGCCAGCACTTCTGCTGGCCTACGGCTACACACCGGTCTATGAAAAAAAGCATCGAGCCGAGTTGCTCAGTACAGGCAGTATTCTGGATGGGGTCAAGGAAAGCTTCAGTGGCCAGGTGCTGGGGTCGGGGCTGATTCGCGACCACCAGGTGCGCCTGCCCAATGCCCGCTTTCTGGCAGTACGGGGCGAGCTGACGCGCGACCGTTTGGGGCTGGATGAGTCAATGCCATTGGGAGATCCGGGGCTGTTGGCGGAGAAACTGCTGACAAAACCGGTAGCCAAGCGATATCGCCTGGGCGTTATTCCGCACTATGCCGATAAGCAGGACGCCAAGGTATTGGCGTTGTTGCAACAGCAGGGCGATACCGCCTGTCTGATCGATCCTGAGGCCTACCCAGAGGCAGTCATTCGCCAGATTGCGGCCTGTGAACAGGTGGTCTCATCATCGCTGCATGGCATTATCGTGGCGCATGCACTGGGTATTCCGGCGGTCTGGATGCAGTTGTCCGAGTCCGTGGCCGGGGGCGGGTTCAAGTTTCACGACTACGCTTCCTCGGTGCAGGCCGAGTTGCGGCCCGTCGAGTTGAAGCCGGATATGACGTTATCTGACCTGAAATCACTGGCCAGCCTGCCCGACCCCGCATTGCTTATACAGCGCAGGGACGAGCTGGACAGGCTGTTCAACTCTCTGCTCAGTGGTGCAGAGTAAGCCGTTACTCGCTCTCGTAACGTCCCAGTGACAGGTTAAACATCAACTTGTTGCCGATATTGATGTTGGCCTTGATTAGCATGGGCAGAAACTGCAGCAGGAACAGGTTGATCACCCGGCGCTTGTAGCCGATGCGGATCAGGTAATGTGACCAGTGCTTGATCGGGTGCTTGATCCGCTTGTGCTGAGCGAAGCCGGAGCCACTGACTTCTAGGGGGTGGTGCTTGAACAGCCCGTGCCCCTGGGCAATACGCAACCCTGCTTGTTGCCACCAGGGCTCGATATTGGTTTCCAGATTGTCAAATTCACTGAACGCATGCTCCAGGAAGTGCTGGTGCAGAAACTCGGTGCGGTACAGGCAGGGGTTGTTGGTAAAGTTGGCAATACCGGAATCGGCCACGAAGAAGGTACGTCCCAGGTATTCGAGACGGCCGATCGCCTCATAATGGCGATCAGGTTCGTTGAACAGGTAAGTGGCGTTGAGGTTGGCCTCTTCAGCACTCTTGCGGCCCTCCCAGACTTTCAGTAACCAGTAGTTGGGGTCACCGTAGTGATGCTGGTGGCGCAGGCGTACACAGGCAACGTCATCCTCCAGCGCGGCCATGGCGGCTTTCAATTCCTGTTCGCAGGTATCGCCATCTTCGACCAGCATGAAGTCATTTTCCAGAAACAGGAAATAGCGACCACTGGCGGCCTTGATCAGCTCCTGAAAGGGTTTGGCGATGCCGATATTGCGCTTGGCCTCCAGTACCTTGAAACCGTACTTTTCCGCGATGCGGCGGTCTTCAGCGGTACATTCATTGAAGAAGATCAGCTTCTCCTTGGCCATTTCCAGCAGTCCCTGGCGCTTATAGCTTTCCAAAGAGTGCTTCAGGGTGCGGGGCTGGCGCCATGACAGCATGGCCAGAGTCAGGTCGTGTTGCATGGTCATTCCTGTAGAAAAACGTGAAAAAGCGGCATCAGGTTGATTGTTTCGGCTGAGTCAGCGCAGGCAGGGGATGATCCTCATCACCGAACAGCTTGCGTTTGGCGCGGCGGAAAGTGCCCGGCATCTGGCCGAAGTCGATCGCCTGATAGCCCAGCTTCGCCAGATCATAGGCGAGCACGGTGGCAGTGGGGCCCAGCACCGGCATAATCAGGTACTCACCGGGATCATAGTCCCGGATCCGGTTGAGAATATCATCGTACTGTTCGAACGCATTCTTCGCCGGGGCATAGAGGAAATCCACCGAGGTGGCGTTGTTGAACAACTCTTCCTCAAAGGTGAAGCGGCTGTTTTCGCCCACGACCAGCAACACCTTGCGGTCCTGCCACACCTGCTTGATCAGCTGCACGCGCTCCACCAGCGCGGCTTCCGATTCATCCGGCAGGACGCGAAAAGCCCCCATGGAGGGATAGCTGCGCTGGCCATCCAGCAGGGCCAATACCTCGCGACCGATACGGATAATGAATTTCTGCCAGATGCGGCCCAGTCCCTCGTAATTCCGTACCGGGTGAATGCCGATCAGAATGTTGGGCTCTTCGCTGTCCAGCACCTGCTCC
>CAYMHL010000306.1:0-2448 GCA_964390205.1 uncultured Marinobacterium sp. | reverse complement strand
AGGCATCAAGTACGGTGTACGCAAGGTCAACATCGACACCGACCTGCGTCTGGCATCAACCGGTGCCGTGCGTCGTTTCCTGGCCGAAAACCCGGCCGAGTTCGACCCGCGCAAATTCCTCAAGGCCACCATGCAGGCGATGACCGAAATCTGTATCGCCCGTTACGAAGCCTTCGGGACTGCCGGTCATGCCAGCAAGATCAAGGCGATCTCGCTGGAGCACATGTCCGAGCGTTACGAGCGCGGCGAGCTGGACGCGAAGATCAACTGATCGCACGTCTTTCCTGCTGGATAGCCCGGCCCGGACCTGATTGGTCTGCGCCGGGTTTTTTGTGTCTGCTATTTGTACTTATTACGTGGGAGTGGCTGTTGTTGCCCCTGCTGCTGAGTGATACACGTCTGTCGCAGCATTAAGACTACTTAAGTTGTTGATTTATAATGATTGTTAATATGAATGCCAGATGAATCAGGCAAATGGCGACACTTTTTTGCGTTTTTCGTAGCATCCGTCCGCTTAACCCGGGATGAGCCATTTATTTGAAATATAACCATCTGTTTTTAAAGATAAAATTTTAACATGGCATGGAATGTGTTTAGTCGATTCAGCTGTCCAAGAAAGGAGTAAACGCAATGGTACGTCTGACATTGGTAATGACCATTATGCTGGCTGTGATCGGCTTGCCGAAGGCTCTGCAACCACTATTATTTCAGAGTGAGCCGCGACTGGTGATTCTGACCACGGGTGAAACGCCGCATGTACTCAATCCCGGCGCTCGCGCCAGCGTTAAGCCACCCGTAAGTATCGAGCCGCCGGAAGCACTGATGCCAGTGGAGGCACTGAAGGGTTCTCAGTTGAGCCAGCTGCAACCCTATGCCGAACAGCTGATCGGCAATGCACCGCGTACCCATACACAGAGTTAAGGAGGGAAGGCCATGACAGGTAAAAAAACAGGTATTGCCATACTGACGCTGTCACTGGTGCTGAGTGGCTGTGGCACCATCATGCATCCCGAGCGCAAGGGCCAGGTCAGCGGCCGTATTGACCCCGGTGTGGCCGTATTGGATGGCATCGGCCTGCTGTTCTTTTTCGTGCCTGGGGTGATCGCCTTTGCCGTTGACTTCAGCAACGGCACCATCTATCTGCCCGGTGGGCGTGGCGCCGATGCGGGGCAGACAGACAGCAGTCGTCAGATCAGCTTCGAGGGACGCCCGGATCGGGACCAGCTGGAGCAACTGCTGCTTGAGCAGGCCGGCATCGAGGTGGAGCTGGATCAGGCGCTGACCCTGACGCCGGATCAGTATCTGGCGCTGCAGTCCGAAGGCAAGCCTGTGCCGCGGGTGCTCTGACCGGCGGTCAAACGAGAAGTGTCGCCAAAGGGCAGACAGGGTATTCTAGGCTGTTTTAGCAGCTGCAAGGATTTGTCATGCCCTACCTGATTGCGGTCACTCTTCTTTGGGCCGTTTCGTTCAGCCTGATCGGCGAATATCTGGCCGGTCAGGTTGATAGCTATTTTGCCGTACTGACCCGCGTACTGCTGGCCGGTGCGCTGTTTCTGCCGCTGTTGCGTCCAGCACGCTTTCCTGCCGGTTTAATGCTGGGCATTACCGGGGTGGGCGCGCTGCAGTTCGGCCTGACCTACATCTGCCTCTACCTCTCCTTCGAATTCCTCAGCGTGCCCGAGGTATTGCTGTTTACCATTTTTACCCCGCTCTACGTGGCGCTGATCGACAACCTGCTGCAGCGGCGCTTCAGTCTGGCACCGCTGGTATCGACACTGGTGGCGGTGATCGGTGCCGCCATCATCCGCTACGATCAGGTCAGCGAAGATTTTATCCGTGGCTTTCTGATCCTGCAGCTGGCCAACCTGGCCTTTGCCGCCGGGCAGGTCGGCTATGCCCATCTCAGCCGACATTATGACCATGGCGGACGTGAGGCCTGGCACGGCTTCGGCTTTTTTTTCATCGGCGCTCTGCTGCTGGTGCTGCCCGCCTGGCTGTTGCTGGGCAACACGGACAGGCTGCCGCAGACGGCACTGCACTGGGGCGTACTGGCCTGGCTGGGGCTGGTAGCCTCAGGGCTGGGATTCTTTTTCTGGAACCGTGGTGCCACTCAGGTGGATGCGGGTATGCTGGGCATCATGAACAATGCGCTGATTCCAGCCGGGCTGGTGGTTAATCTGCTGATCTGGAACCGGGAAGCGGATCTGCCGCGACTGTTGATCGGCGGCGGTGTCATTCTCGCGTCCATCTGGCTGAATGCCGCCTGGCCGCGCTGGTTTCGCCAGGATTCCCGCTGGGCGTGATCCATCCGGTGTCGATCGGCTTATAGTTGATTGAGCCATTAGAGCAAGGGGTGAGCATGGAACGTTGGCGCCAGACCCGCTACGGCGGACTTAAACTGTCCGAACTGATCAGTGCACTCTCCCACGCGCTGGATATGACCGAGGG
>CAYMHL010000305.1:0-2460 GCA_964390205.1 uncultured Marinobacterium sp. | reverse complement strand
CGTGTATGAATATAAGCCGCTTTTTTGTTTGTGGCCTTGGCAACACTGGCAGAGACGAAGAGGTTTGGTTTGCGGCCTTCTACAAGCCCAGCACGCCGCAGGTGCTTGAGCACTTCGTTATCCAGCGGCAGCTTCTTCTGTACGCGATCCAGCGCAAGGATATCTACCAAAGGCAGGTTAGTCTCTTGAATCAGGATTTCACTATAGGCTTGGTCGATCACTCCGCCGTAAACCGTCATGCGTGTCACATTGGGTTCACTGAGGTCATAGTCTGGCATCGGGAAATAGCGCCGTGCCTGCCCAATGTGCATCTGGTAGATCCCGTAACCCATAGTATCTATCATTCCAAGTTCAGCCATGGCATTCACAAGGAAGGGGTTACGGTAGCGGCGAGGCGTTTTATTCCCAGTCAGATAATCAGCTGGCTTACCTTCAAAGAAGCAGCCATCGTTTTCAAAAGTCAGCTTGTCCAGCCACTCTGTCACAACAATGCGGCCATTCAAGGTGTAGTCTTGATGGGCAATACAGTTATGCAGCGCCTCCAGCACTATCTTGCGGTCGTACTTGGCAACTTCTACAGCCAACAACGAATTTTTGGGCAGGATGCGGATTTGGATGTTGCGAATTTTTTGGTATAGCGCAGTTGAATTGAGTAAGAAAGGCGGCGCGAAATGCTGATACGCCCGCTCTTGGCCTTCAAGCCGCCACGTAAGTTGAGCCATATGGGGTGACAAGTGCCAAGCTGACTCTGCTTTTCCCAATAGCAGCAGGGCGGTACGAGTAATCAGGCCGTTTTGCGTTAAACGAGCACGATCCAGAAATGTTGTCAGCGGCCACTTCATGACATCGTCAGCTACAATGCTGTTTTCATATTTGCGAGCAAAGGCTTCCCGCGCTGCTTGCACGGCACGTTCATCCAGATCCTCCAGGCTGGCTTTAGGAGCAAGCTGTGCAGACCAATCCACGTGCATCGTTTGTTGGCGAATCTCGTCTAGTTTGTCGAGACCGAGCGGCGCACGGCTTTCACCCGCCCTGGCGTAGTAATGACCTTTCCAGGCAATGGGAATGCCGCGTGGCGCTGCCGGAATCTCAAGCAGCACTACACGGCCATTCTCGTGATTCAGTACATGAATATTGCGGAAGGTGATGCTGGGTTCAGTGTTCTGGGCAATTTGATTCTTCAGGCCATGCAGACGCTCCGGCTCGGGACGGTAATTCGTTCCCACTACGGCACGGGTCTTGTCATTGACACCGAAAACCAGCCAGCCTCGCTCCGAACCCCGCAGATTGGCTTCATTGCTCAAAGCAGAAAAATACTCACCGATCTTGTCCGTGTCGTAGTCGTTGCCCGCCTGCTTGAACTCCACCACCTCGTTCTCCCAAGTGACAATCAGGCTCTCCAGTACGGCTTTAAGCTCCAATGAATCCATATGCGCCCTCAAATACTCTTCACTTCGGTAGAAGGCGACAACAGTTTGAATATCTGCTCCACGTTGATCTTGACCGCACTATCCCTGAAACCGGCATCACGGAACACCACGCGCAGCGGCTGGTGTGTGGCCAGTTCCTTGACGAAGGCTTCGTCAATGCCGCTATGAGCATCGAAACAGGCAGCCAGCGCATTGTCATCGACGAAATACACATCCTTGCCCTGAATGGTCTTTTTCTCGATGGGCAGAGCAAGATCCACGCCCCAGTCCAGCATCACCTGGAACAGCAGGTCTTCGGCGCTGCGGTCGGGCTTGATGTTGTCTACGAACAGATCGAGGCTGCCCTTGTCCAGCGCGTCGGGGGCGTAGTAGACATCGGCCATATTGGAGGTGTCGATTTTGAGGACGCGGAAGCCGGTGTCTTTATTCCAGTTTTCATGGCTAGCTTCAGCAAGAATGCTCCTGCCTGCGCGACGTATACGTTCTTTTGAGAGTTCGGCTATATGAACATAGCCAAATTTCTTAGCCTCAGATTTTTCCCCAACTGATTCTGCAGTCTGAATCATTATGAAGTGCCTTTGCCCTCCATCCCTAGCATTAGCTTTCATAACGCTGTGCGCTGTCGTTGAAGAACCAGCAAAAAAATCAAGAACTATTTGAGGCTCTTCGGGACTTGTAGAGATTTCAAGCAAGCGATCAATCAACTGAGTAGGTTTAGGAGTATCAAACAGTTTGGGATGTCCAAATAACTCAAGCAACTCACTTGAAGCATCCTCGTTGCTACCGACATCTTCATTCGACCAGTAAGTTGGAACAGTTTGACCATCTACTTCAGCAAGAAATCGCTTTATTCGTGGAACATTGTCACCCGAACTACCGAACCAAATTCTGTTGTCGTTACGCAGTTCTTGAAATGTTTTTTCGATTAACCCCCAAGAACGTCCTGAAGGCGGCATTATTTCCCTGCCACTTGGTAACGTAACTTTGAAGAACTGATCTTTAGTTGCTCTACCAATCATTCCTGTCATAT
>CAYMHL010000304.1:0-2464 GCA_964390205.1 uncultured Marinobacterium sp. | reverse complement strand
AATTGGTTTCTTGCAATGGTTACCAGCATTATTTACCAATATGGTGATAGGGCCATGTTCGGCGATCAAGGTCTCCACCAATGCTGGCGTATTGTCTGTATCTGTGATATCGAACTGATAAAACGCCACACGATCACCAAACTCCGCCAACGCCTCGGAGGCTTGTTCCTTAGTCTCAAAACTCAACACCAGGACCTTTGCACCACTTGCAACCAATGCACGGGTTGTCGCAAGGCCCAATCCAGTCGAACCACCGGTAACTACGGCACATCTACCCTCGAGAGAATACATTTCATTCATATCTATCATTATCTTTCCCCTTCTTATTGTTCACAAGCGCGCAGTACTACTTCTTTCTCCTGAAACTTATAGGGAATGAAGTACTCCTTATGGCCAAGTGCTTCACTTTTTGTCAATTTCCCGGAAGCAACCTCTACAACCATTCCAGCAAGCTCCTGTGCAAGCTCTTGCTGACTACATATTCCAGATAGGACCTTACCTGCATCAAAATCCATATCAGATTCCATTTTCTTATAGGTGGCACTATTTCCCGTAATCTTGATAACAGGGGCGACAGCACTACCTACCACTGTTCCTCTTCCTGTTACCAAGAACGTAATATGAGCCCCACAACTGATAAGATCCATCAGCCCTTCATTGTCATTGGGATTCGTAATACCGAATTGCATCCAATGTGGGTCTGGGGTAGAGTCCAGCAACCAAAGACCAGGATATGGTACTTTCTGGCTTACCTTGAGCACGCCTCTAATGGGCCGACTCCCGCTCTTGATAACCGCCCCCATACTTTTCTCTTCAATTGTGGAAAGGCCACCCGCAAAATTGCCTGGGCTCACCGAGTACTGACGTACCGATTTGAAATAATCCAAGGCCTTCTTATAAGTACAGACAATCGCTTGTCTCGCTTCCTCATCCGCAGCTCTTGCTGCAAGGAGGTCACCCAATCCGATTGCTTCAACAATCTCCTCAAAGATGGCCGTTCCATCAGCATCCACAAGGAAATCGAAGAAATTACCGACTACCACATTCCCTGCCAAACCACTGGTATAATCCGATCCCCCACACTCTGCCCCGATGACCAGGTCTTTCAGCCCCATGGGGGAACGTTCGGCTTGCTCCAGCTCGTTGAGCATACGTTTTACGATCGTCAATCCTTTTTCTATGGAAGCAGAGGTTCCACCAGATTGCTGAATGAAGAACCAGTCAGCTGGCTTGCCCTCCTGTTCAGCTATCTCAGCCAACCACTCGGGTTGGATGTATTCACACCCAAGGCCGACTGTCAGCACAGCCCCGATATTGGGATGGCGAATCATGGAGATAAGCATCCTCACGGCATACTCATTATCGGTACAGCCCTCAAAACCAATGCATTCAACATCAAGATTGTTTGACTGTAAGGCAATCTTCTGCGCAACGAAGGCAGCACACTCCACTGTGTAGATCACCAATACCCGGTTTCGGATACCCAATCTACCATCCCTACGTTTATAGCCAGACCATGTCATCGTTTCTAGATCCATGCATTCCTCACTCATTCGTACTGTATATCCTGTGGTGCTCCGGTGTGCACATCCAGATGGCTGGAACGTTCATCATAACAGCTCTTCATGTTATGCAAATGAACCCAGCTCCCCTTCTTGATATCCTCGCTGGCCGCACCGATTACAACTGAATACTTCAAGACAGGTTCCCCTCTCTTGATGTCTTTCAACGCAATCTTGTGTCCTACAGGAATCGCCTCTATTGCCTCGAGTTGCTGAATCGGAGCGTCATGATTCAAAGAAACAGGCCCCTCGACCACCTCAGTCAAGCACGTGGCTACTGTATCCTCAGAACTGATTTGAAAAGCTTTTTGCATGATCTGCTCCTAGAGAATTCCAAACTTTTCGAACGCTGCAGTTGCGCTCATCCCCTCTTCGATAGCCTTCCGTACAACCTTCTCACCACTGGCTTTCTCCAATGATTTGACAATTACTTCCTCTGCAATTTCCCGAGGTATGGCTAGTACGCCATCTACATCCCCAAACAGTAAGTCACCATCATTGATGGTTACTTGCCCGATCTCAATGGGACAACGAAAATCAACCACTTGGGTGCGAACACTGCTATCCTGGGCATAGCAACCGCAAGAAAAAACAGGCCAGTTCTGTTCTAGGACTTGGGGAGTATCACGGTGCCAACCATTCACTACTGCCCCTACAGCTTTACGAGTACGAGCGGTGGCAGTGAGCAGCTCTCCCCAGTACGCACAACGTTTGGACCCGCCGGTAGCAAGGTAAATCTCATGCTCCTTCAGTTGGTCCAAGGCTTCAGTAAGCAAACCAAACGGTTTCTTCTGCGGCCCAAACACATCAATCATCAGCACAGTCATGGCTTTCCCAGCCAACTTCATATCATCACGCAAAGGCCTGATCTCCTGGGGCAAGAACTGGTGGGTGTACCCCAT
>CAYMHL010000303.1:0-2467 GCA_964390205.1 uncultured Marinobacterium sp. | reverse complement strand
CCATTGATGTTCCTGCTAAGATCATTGGCGGCCGAACCTATATCCCCCTCCGCTTTGTCGGAGAAGCCCTGGGAGATGAGGTCCTATGGGAAGGCAGCAGTCGGAGTATATATATAAGTAAAAAATAAAAAAACGGAAAAGAGGCCGTCCTATTAAAAGGGATGGCCTCTTTCATGCCTAGTATCCTTTGATTTATATCTAACCCCCATATGTTTACCGTCATTCAATGTGTTCATATAGGGCATACCTCTCATTTTGTCAAGAACGCTCTAGATTTCCCTAAAAACAACGGTCGAAAATTACTCATTTAGGTCACTGGAATTGGATTCGTATCGACTGACATCGTAAAATCCAGCTTTCTTCTTTTCCTTAATTCGGTAGCTGTCCCCCTTAATATTAATTGTTGTTGAATGATGAAGCAGTCGGTCTAGGATGGCTGTAGCTACAATATTGTTACCGAAGACATCCCCCCAGCTACCGTATGACTTGTTCGAGGTTAAAATGATTGAGCCCTTTTCATAGCGGTTTGAGACAATCTGAAAGAAGTAATGAGCGACATCATCCTCCATAGATGCGTAGCCCACTTCGTCAATCACTAAGATTCCAGGCTTGTTTAAGGCTTTGAGTTTTCTATGTATGCGGCCAGATACTATGTTTTCTTTGATCATCGTGATCAGCTCATGGGCGCTTAGAAAATAGGCCGTATAGCCATTACGAATCGCCTCAACGGCAAGTCCCACAGCCAGATGAGTCTTCCCGACCCCTGGCGGTCCTAAAAACACCACATTCTCTGACCTTCCAACAAAGGCTAAGGTCCTTAGTTCATTGATCTTACGTTGGTTGGCGCTAGGCTGAAAGTCAAAATCAAATGAGTCTAAAGTCTTCACGTAGGGGAGTTTGGCCAGCTTCAGATTGGTCGAGGTCGCCCGTTCCCTTTTTGCCTCAATCTCTGCCCAAAGTAGCTTGTCCAGAAATTCCAGATAGGATATACTGTCCCTGGAAGCTTCTTCAGCGTGGTGGTCGTACACAGCAGCCATATGGTTCAGGTTTAATACCTCAAAAGCCTGCTTTAAGGTCTGTGTAATCATTAGCCCACCTCGCCAATCAAGGAGTCATAGACCTCAAGAGGTCTTTGATGCACTTTGGGAGATTGATCTGGAATGACAAGCGGTGCTTTGTGGGCTTTGGCTTGTCGATTCTGTGTGAGCAATCCTTCAAAGTGCTTTTTGTTTTTCTGCACCTGGTGCTTCTGGGTAAGTTTGCGATGTGAATCAACATATCTACCTGTTTCGTCATAGATTTCAATGCTGCCATTTCGAAGATCTCTGATGCCTACACGGCAGCCCACATACCGAGCCGGAACTGAATAGTAGCTTGATTCGAAACTGATCATGCAGTCCTTCATGACCTTCCTGGAAAGCAGATCCGCTCCAAGGAATGGCGCTGGGTTCATAGGCTTCAGTCCCTCTTCCTCCAGCGCCTCTTTAGGAATGCGACGTGTTGTTTGATGCAACCTGGAATTACATTTTGTATCAAGCCAATCCAATGCTTTTTCATTGAGGTCAGCCAAGTCAGTGAAACTATTGATGCGTGGCCAGAAGTTACCTCTGACATATTTGACGCCTCTTTCAACTTTGCCCTTACTGCGGGGCCAATAGGGCCGGTGCCTGACAGGTGTGAAGTTGTGATGATCTGCGAATCGAAGAAATCTCTGGTTCCACTTGTCCATTCCTGACTTATGACTATGGGCCACAACGGTCTTCATGTTGTCATAAAGGATCGTCTCCGGGACACCTCCAAAGTATCTAAAGGCTCGTTCGTGACAGCCTATCAAGGTGTCAAACTTCGAGTCCTCGGTAAACTCAAGAAAGTAGTCTCTTGAATAGCCTAGAACCATGATGAAGGCATAGAGCTTCTTGAACTTTCCATCTGGTAACTGTGCGTAAAACTCACCCCAATCCACTTGCGCCTGTTTGCCGGGCGGTGTCTCATAGCGAATGGAGGCTTTCGACAATGCTCTTTCCCGACGGGGTCGCATGAACTCTCTGAGAATCGTCAGCTTGCCCCGATAGCCTTGTTCAACGATTTCATCGAAGATCACCACGGCATTCACGCAGCCTTCATTCATTCGATTTAGGATATATGCTTCAAATGGTTCTATCTTGCTCTCATTTTTGGTTCTCCTCTCGTAGGCCGGCAGAGTGTTCGCTTTGAGCCAGTTACTGACTGTTTTTCGGTCTACACCGACTTCTTTGGCTATTTCTTTAATGGTCATACCTTTACTTTTAAGTTCTTTAATCATAAAAAACTCCTCACTGTTGATCATGCTGTATGTCCTCCCTCCAAGGAAGTAACATACGTTGTTCGTGGGGAATTTTCAACCGTTTATTTGGGGTATTTTAGCATCGTTTTTTACAGCGGCACCCAAAACCTCACGGTAGCCGTCCTCATTGACCGCGATCGCCAC
>CAYMHL010000302.1:323-2496 GCA_964390205.1 uncultured Marinobacterium sp. | reverse complement strand
GCCTTGATCCGAATGGTTGTGCTACCGGTGATGTTCGTAAACACAGCAGAGGCGCCATTGACCATGTAGTGGCCGTCGAAGACATGGTCCTGATTCAGAACATTACTGTAATCATCCCCACCTACATTAGCTTTAGGATCACCGCTGATGCCGGATACATAGTCGACCCGCATTGCTTCACCTGTGCCGACACTGTTACCGCTACCAACACCGCCCGTATTGTCATTGGTATTGGTCGTACCATCGCTGACACCGTTGATCATGGGCGTCAGCAGCACGTCATTGTTGTTTGTAGTCGAGTCCAGGAAGTATGAATAAGGATCATTACCACCCACAAAATCATAACCTGAGTCCGCCACATTGAACGAACCACTGCCACCATCAATCAACTGGTGGACTTCGACCGAATAGGTGTCATTCGAGCTGTCGTAATCGCCATCGGTGTTGAGCGTCAGTGTAAAGACCTTCGCAGCCTGTACAGCTGCAGCATCAGCCGTTTGCACAGGCACCGTTGGCTCTACTGTTGAACCGATCAATGTCTGGCCATCAGTGCTGATATACAGATAGATTGGTTGCCCGGCAGACGTATAGCCGCTATCGGGGTCAGCGGGCACTTTGAAGCTGAGTACTCCCTGCTGATCTGCACCCACTGCATCATCAATGTTGATGTCGCCGTCCAGCGCAACACCACTGACAGATGCGCCAACCGAATTATCGACACTTGCATCAACTGGCGCGATATTACTAGGCGCGTCATCCAGAATCGTCAGATCAACATTGGCTACCGCAGACTCATTATCCGTATCGGTCGCCAGCACCTTGATTCCGCTAACCGATATAGCGTCACCCGCCGTGTTCACACCACTGTGCGGGAAATTGGCAGTCAACGTCGCGGTCACAACAACGTTGGCTGTGCCAGCCGCTGCAGCCGTTGAATCACCTGACAACTCCAGAATGATGGCTGTTTGACCACCAATCTGCCCGATCAGTTGAACCGCTCCATTCAAGCTCCAACTGATTGCGACTGGGTTGCTGTCGGCGTCCAGAACGACTGGTATATTCCCAGACACCTGAGGGTCAGCAAAACCAATGGTGACGATTGGATCAGTCGAACCAGCCGTGAAGCTGACACTGGCGGTGTCGGTTTCAGTCAGCGCATCAGGCGTACTGCCAGTGACACTACCTACAGCCAGATCTGCACTGTCATCATCCCCATTCAACGCCGTATCCAACGCCGCTTCATTAAGGGTCATCGACAGATTGCCACCGCCGGTAGGCCCTTCTCCGTCAGTGACGGTCAGGCTGAAGCCGGCCGTGTCGGTCTTGAGGTTATCGCTGGTATCCGGCTCAACATCGCCGCCCCCGGTCGGGGTGTCGGTCGCGGTGCTGGTCAGGGTGCCGTTGATCACGCCATCCCAGCCCTGCGGCACGGTGGCCTGCAGACCCGCAACGGCCTGGCTCAGGGTACTGCCGCTGGCCGCGGTCAGGGTATAGTCGGTGCTGCTGTTGCTGACCGGGGTCAGCGTACCGGCCGTGCTGCTCAGGGTAACACCGGTCGGCAGCGGACTGTTCAGGCTGAGCACAACGCTGATGCTCTCGGAGCCGTCCGTGTCGCTGTCACCGCTCTGGAACGCATCGGCCAGGGTCATGCTGGCCCCCAGACTCAGGGTCTGGCTGCCAGTATTGGACTCGGCAGCGGTCTGGGCGGTCGCGCTCAGATCACCGAACTGGTCCAGCACCGCATCGGTGATGACGCTGACGCTGACACCGGCACTGCTGGTCAGGCTGCTGTCGGTGCCGTCCTGGGCGGTGGCGGTGAAGCCGATACTGCCCAGGTCAACGTCCGAGTCGGCGCTCGGGGTCAGGCTGCCGATGGTCAGGGTGACGCTGCTCGGGTTGCCGTTGGTGGTGTACACACCGGTGGTGCTGTCGTAGCTGCCGCCATCACTGCCGGTCACGGTGGCACCGCTCGGCAGGTTGCTGATTGCGATCTGGCTGATGATGTCGCTGGCCTCGCCCACCGTGGCGGTGACGCTGAAGCTGCCGGTGCCATCCTCTTCGATCACCAGCTCATTGCCGTCGAGGCTGCTGACTACACTCGGCGGCTGGACGTCGCCGGTGACGGTCAGGCTGAAGCCGGCCGTGTCGGTCTTGAGGTTATCGCTGGTATCCG
>CAYMHL010000302.1:0-223 GCA_964390205.1 uncultured Marinobacterium sp. | reverse complement strand
CCCACCGTGGCGGTGACGCTGAAGCTGCCGGTGCCATCCTCTTCGATCACCAGCTGGTTGTTAGCGAGGCTACTTTCAATAACAGGAGATGCAACGCTTTGTTCATCCACCAACAGCACCGGCTCTTCACCCTCCGGCGTCATCACCGTGTAATCCAGTCCAACGGTGTCGTAACCGGCTTCCGGCGTCGTTTCACCAGCGGTACGATCAAGCTGTACAAAAT
>CAYMHL010000301.1:0-2505 GCA_964390205.1 uncultured Marinobacterium sp. | reverse complement strand
CAGCGAATGGCCGGCTTCCAGTGGATGGCTTCGATGATACCTCGTGCGGCCGATGGCGTAATCACGTCATAGCTGACGCGCTCCACCTTCATCTCGGGACGGGTGAAACAGGCGCGTTCGCCCCATACTTTCAAGCGAATTCCGTATGCCATGTAACCTCCTGTTTGGGGTGACTCCCTTACCATTTGCAAGGGAGCCCTGGGCCTCATCAATTAAAGCCAATAGTTTCTATCCACACCCTAACAGCACTTTAAGAGCGTCCAACACCTTATCTTGGGCAGCCAATACGACTGTTATTGTGACAACTGTCGATACAAAACCGAGCCCACACAGCAGTTTCAGGTGACAGTAATACCTTCTGCTCCCTAGTCTCAAGTCCATAAGAAACCATGGTTTTTGTTCCGATGGGGTTTGCATTGGGCGGCCTTTATTGCATCGACAACAATCAGTCTAGACACACCTGGCTAAAAGTCAAAAACTATCAATTAAAATCAATAGAAACCAACAATCACAGTACCAACTTTTCCGCAGAAACAAAGCCAGGCTCATCCCAGCTTAACCCGCACTCGGCGTCGTAGAGGTTCTCATTCACCAGCTCCAAAAACTGATACCCATATTTTTCCTCAGCAACAGGCTGTACAGCACCCGCCGACATCAGCGCCTTAAGCCCCTGCTCCGGCACCTGGACCAGATAAGGTTGCAGCTTGCGTGCAATCCCGCCTACTCGGTCAGCAAACGCCAGGCTATTCAGCTGGCTTCGTGCCTCGCCGTCATAGGGCACAATGACCGGCAGCATATTGCTTTCGATCATGCGGAACCCACGCGCCATCTGTTCATAGGGTATACCTTCCAATTGGCGCACACTGCCGAGGATACCGGGCGCATCCATCTGTTGTTCCTTGACCCAATAGACCTCACTGAAATAGGCGCGAATTGCATCCAGTGACAACAGGTTGTCGGCATATTGGCGATAAACTCGATGAAACGCCTGCGCATACTGTTCAAGCTCCGCCGGCACCCTCCAGTCATCGGCAACGGTAAAGACATTGACCCGACTGTCCGACTTGTCGAGCCGCCCTTCCCGGTTACAGCGTCCGGCCGCCTGGGCAATGGAGTCCAGCCCTGCGTCGGCACGGTAGACTGTAGGGAAGCTGATATCGACACCCGCTTCAATCAAGGACGTTGAAACAAGCCGTACCGGCAGGCCCTCCAATAGTCTCTCACGAATATGCTCCAACATGGCGGATCGGTGTCGGGCACACATGAGAGTGGTCAGATGAAAAGCAGCTTCCCCCTGTTGTCGCAGCTGCTCAAACAAGCTGCGTGCATGGCGTCGATTATTGACGATACACAGCACCTGCTCCTGTGCCATCAAATCGTCCAGCAAGTCTTCATCGGTCAGAGCACCCACATGCCTTACGCTCACCCGCTCCAGTTCGGTGTGCAGCCGTTTCGGATCCGGGGCCAATTCACGCACATTTTCCAACCCATTGCTGAAGCTATCGTCTTTACGCAGAGCCGGCTGAGTTGCGGTACAGAGCACCAGGCTGGTGCGATAGTTGCGCGCCAGCTCCGCCACCATGGCGACACAGGGCTGTAGCAGTTTTACGGGCAGGGTTTGTGCTTCATCCAGTATCACGATGCTGTTGGCAATGTTGTGAAGCTTGCGGCAGCGCGACGAGCGATTGGCATAGAGACTTTCGAAAAACTGCACCGCCGTGGTAACGACAATCGGCGCTTCCCAATTCTCGGCGGCCTGACGCAGCTTGTCTTTGCTGCCTGGGTCCTTGAAAGACTGTTTTTCCTGATCGTAGGCACTGTGATGCTCAATCAATGCCGTTTCACCAAACGGTCCCAGCGCTTCGCGCCATACCTTCGCATTCTGTTCCACAATACTGGTAAAGGGGATCACCAGAATCACCCGCCTTTTCCCGTGCCTAACAGCGTGTTCCAGTGCAAAGGCCAGCGAGGCCAGGGTCTTGCCCCCACCGGTCGGCACATTCAGCGAAAACAACCCCGGGTCCTGTTCCGCCTGTTGGCGAACGTGGCTCAGAATGCGCTGACGTATGCCGTTAATACCATCGGTCGCGTTGAAACGCGGTTGAGACATATAAAGATCGAGTTGCTGTTTCAACTCCATCACTGTGGGGAAAGAACTGTCACGAAGGGGCGTATTTTCAATGCGGTTATAGAAGGCTTCGGTATCCAAAAAATCTGCATCAACCAGGCAGGAATAGAGCATCCGCCCCAGCACCGACATCTGAAACAACTTGCCCGTGTACTCTTCCACCATATTCAGCGATGGCGGTGCAGGCCTGGGCTTCAGAGTGATTTCTGATTGCCATGCGTCATCCAGTTCGGTATCGGGCGATGCTGCCAACCGATCGGCCAAGGGTGTAATCGACTGCTGCTTGTCCAGCCTCAGGCCATCCGCCAGGCCTGTGTGGTGCCCCGCAATGGCGTAAGCCAGTAATACGCCCAAATCCTTGTATCGCTCGCAGGCAA
>CAYMHL010000300.1:0-2506 GCA_964390205.1 uncultured Marinobacterium sp. | reverse complement strand
GGGGCAAACGCCCCCTCAATGTGTCCATCATCTGCAGCACTTTGCGCCGCTCAAGACGTACCCAGCGGCACAATCAGCACCGGACGCTTGGAGTGTCCCAGTGTCTTGGTGGCGGTTGAACCCATGAGTACCTGACCCAGAGAGCTGTGCTTGCGAGTGCCCATGACGATCACATCGGCATTGATCTCGTCGGCCACCTCAATAATCTTGCGCCAGGGCGTACCCTCTTCTACACGCGCATCGATATTCTTCAGGCTGAGCACTTCATGCTCTTCCAGTTCATCCGCGCAGAAACGTTCGATCCGCTCCTGAATCTTTTTGCTCAGCGCTTCAACGCCCTTTTGCAGCATCTCATCGATCTCTTCCTTTTCCATCATGTTGCTCAACACGCTGCGGGTGGTCCCCGACAGCGACTCGATCACATGCAGGTAGGTGATCTGCGAATCAGCGTAGTGACCACAGAGACTGACCGCAGCGCGAAACGCCGGACGTGAGCCTTTTTCAAGGTCGGAGACGTATAGAATCTTCTTCACATCATGGAACATACAACTACTCCTCTATCCTTGCAGGACAGCCAAGGCTGTACCGCTCAGCGGTACAGCAGTTCCGGAAGGAACAATGCAATTTGAGCCACGAACACGATCATCGCCAAGCGCACGATGTCCGCACACCAGAAGGGTGTCACGCCCTTGAAGATAGTGCCCGTTTTCACATCTCTCAATACTGCACTGAGTACGAACACATTCATACCCACCGGCGGTGTAATCAGACTGATTTCGGTCACAACCACCACCACAATGCCGAACCACACCAGGTCATAGCCCAGGCTGGCCACCAGCGGATAGAACACCGGCACCGTCAGCAGCATCATCGACAGGCTCTCGAACACCATGCCCAGCACGATGTAGATGCCCAGGATCGCCAGAATGACCACGATCGGCGCCACGTCCATGGAGGTGACCAGCTCCAGCAGCATGTCCGGCAGACCGGCACGGTTGATGAAGTCGGAGAAGATCAGCGCGCCGATCACCACCGCAAACAGCATCGCCGAGGTACGCGCGGTATCGGTCAGGGTTTCGAACAGGTTGCGCAGGGTCATGCGACCGCGGAACAGGGTGATCAGGAAGGCACCACCGGCACCGATGCCCGCGGCTTCGGTCGGGGTGAAGATACCCAGGTAGATACCCCCCATCACCACGGTGAACAGGACCAGTACGCCCCAGACGCCCTTGAGCGCCTTGATGCGTTCCGGCCATTCGGTCTTCTCACCGGCCGGACCCGCTTCGGGGTTGCGCCAGACCACATAACGTACCGCCACCAGATAGAGCAGGATGCCAAGGATGCCCGGGATGAAACCGGCGGCAAAGAGCTCACGGATGGAGGATTCGGTCAGCAGGCCGTAGATCACCAGAATCACGCTGGGCGGGATCAGGATGCCCAGGGTACCGCCGGCGGCGATGGACGCCGTGGCCAGGGAGTCGGCATAGCCGTATTTGCGCATCGGCGGCATGGCCACTTTGGACATGGTGGCCGACGTCGCCAGGCTGGAACCGCAGATGGCGGAGAAACCGCCACAGGCCACCACCGTCGCCATGGACAGGCCGCCCTTGCGGTGGCCCAGGAAGGCGTTGGACACGGAATACAGTTCATGGGACAGGCCCGAGCGGGTCACCAGGTTGCCCATCAATATAAACAGCGGAATCACCGACAGGCTGTATTCCTGTACGGTGTCGATCACGCGGTTGGAGGCCATGGACAGCGGTCCTGTCCAGCGGAAGTCGCCAATGTTGGCCAGTTCCAGGCCGTTGAGAAATGCAAAACCGAAGAAACCCACCAGACCCATGGCGAATGCAATCGGCATCCGCACCACAATGATCAGGAACAGGAGAACGGCAAAGCCGATCAGAATAACGGACATAATCGAGATACCTGAATCCGGTTCGGGTTAGTGTTTATCCTGGAACAGGATACGGTAAACGCCATAGGTGATCATGCCCAGGGCAGTGGCCCAGCTCATGATCGCGATGTACTGCACCACGTAACCGGCAGGCATCGCCAGAAACTCGGTCACCACACCCCGTCGAATGGAGCGTTCACCCAGTTCAAAGATGCGCAGTGCCAGGAAGTAGAGTGATGAGGACATCACCAGCGCCGCCAGCAACGACAGTACCTTGACCACTTTCGAGCCAAGGAAGCGGTCCAACAGGTCAACCACGATGTGACCGCCACGCCAGGTGATCACCGGCATCGCTGCAAACACCATCACCGCCAGACCGATCTCGGTCATCTCGGTGCCGCCGTGAACGGGGCTGTTGAACAGATAACGGCCAAAGACGTCGACACAGGTCAACGCCATCAGGAAAAAAAGCACACCCGCCGACACCACTTCGAGGAAAAAGGCCAGCCAACGGACCGGCCCCTTCTCGTCATAGTGCGCTTTCAACCAGGCACTGAATGACATGGATGACTCCTGTTACTTCTGCTTCTGCGCTTCGTACTCGCGGGC
>CAYMHL010000299.1:0-2513 GCA_964390205.1 uncultured Marinobacterium sp. | reverse complement strand
GGCCTCTACCGGGTCTGGCTCGAGGCCGATCTCGACGCGGCCGCCCTGCCGCGCCTCACCCTGCAGCCGGGCGTGAACGTGATCCGCGCCGCGGATGCTCCCGACAGCTCGCACCTCTGGCGCGTCGTGCTCGAACATCCCGCCCTCGCCGACAACCCGGAACCCGAGCCCCGGCGCAAAGGTTATCCGGCCTTCGTGACCAACCACGTGTCGCGCTTCCGCAACGCACCGGCGCGGACGGGCCGGCCCGTGCCGCTCGACGATTTCTTCCCGCTCGGCATCTATGCCGGCCTGCGCCGGGAGACGCTCGACTTCATTGTCGATGACATGGCGGACCACCACTGCAACATGATCTATACCTCGAACAACAGCATCGAGCTGCTGCCCGATCAGCTTGACCTGTGCGAGCGGGCCGGGCTCAAGCTTTTGCACCAGGGTGGCAGCCCCGGCAGCCTCTACTACCTGAACCTCCGCTACGGATTCCTGAAGAACGACCCGGAACGGGAAATCCGGCACAACATGGGCAACTTTTCGCGCACCGTGGAGAAGGTTCTGCCCAGCCTGACCAACCGGTGGGCCCTGCTGGCCTGGAGTCCAGCCGAGGAGCAGCCGCCCGACACGGCCTTGCTGCAGCGGATGTCGAACGCCGTCGCGCTCGTCCGGCAGGGCGATCCCCACCACCCCATCCACATGCTCTACAACAACGCTGCAACCATGCGGCTCGATCTGCCGATCAACCGCCCCCGGGCCGCCACGACCGACATCTACGCCTACTGCATGGACGTGGCCTCGACCCGGGAGACACGGGATGAGGCGGCCACGTGGATCCTGGCCCGGACGGCCGAATTCCGCCGGCTCGGCGAACCGTTCGACACGCCGCTCTGGTTCATGGGGCAAATCTGGGCGGAGGACGCGCGGGAGGATTTCAACAGCGCGCCTTACGCACTGCGGGGCGGCATGCGGTTTCTGCGGCCGGCGGACATGCGGGCGCAGGGCTGGCTGGCCCTCGCCGCCGGCGCGCGCGGTCTTTTTTTCTACGCCTACCAGGGCGACTACCAATGCCGCGATTCGGCCTTCCGCGCCACCGAGCGGTGGACGGCCGTGGGCGAACTCTTCCGCGAGGTCAAACCACTCACCCCGCTGCTCCTCAAATTGGCCCCCATCGAGGATTCCGCTCCCGATCGGCTACGCATCGCGGGCACGCGTGTGGTGGTCCGCCCATTTACGCGCCGCGACGCTCCTGAACTCCGTGCCAAGGGGGTGTACGCCATCGCCGTCAACTGGGATCCGCGTGAACGCGCGCCGCTGCATCTCGCCGGAGCCGCCTGCGAGGCGCCGGCCGCGATTTGGGACATGAAGCGCAACCGGCCGGCGACGGCCGCCAAGCCCACCACACTCGAACCCGGCGAGGGGACGCTGCTGTGGATCGGCGACGCCGGCCAGCCGGCCATCGACCAGGCGATGATGCGGAACGAGCGGGCGCGCTGGGCGCGCGATTACGGACTGTAGCCATTGACAGCCGTGCCGGGGCATGGGAAACTGACGGCATGTCTGAAGTTCCTGCATCGCCCGAAAGTTCCCGTTCAACGGTTTGCCACGCCTCGGCCGGGGTCGGCTTCACGCCCCGCCAGCGGGGCATCGTCGCGGACGGCTTGACCGTGCTGGCCGCCAGCGCGGTGGTGGCTTTTGTCGGCGGCCTGGCGTGGCTGCTCCTGAGCGTCGTCTCGTCGCTGCGCCAGGTGCTCGCTCCCTTTCTCGTGGCCGCCATGCTGGCCATGCTGTTCAAGCCTTATTACACGGTGCTCAACAGGACGACGCGTGGTTCGCATGCGCTCGCGCTCGCGCTCTTCTTTCTCTCCATTCTGATTCCGTTGGGTCTGATCATCTGGTTCTTCGGCGAAATGCTGGTGGGACAGTTCTTCGGACTCATCGAGCGGATTCCCGATCTGCTGCAGCGAATGGAGCATCTCCCCGAGCGTCAGCGCGCCGACCTGATCAAGGTGCTGGAACGGCTCCACCTCTGGGATCCGGATACACGGCAATTCATCCTGACGGAAGGGTGGAACGCGCAGGGCTTCTACAACCGCCTGGGGGGACATCTGCTGCGCGTCGGCGCGGGCGCCTGGACGATCGTTGTCTCGCTGCTGGGCTGGGCGGTCATGCCCGTCTACCTCGCCTTCTTTCTGGCGGACGAGCCGCCTTCGGCCGCCAGAATCGAGCGCTACCTCCCCTTCCTCAAGCCATCGACCCGCGCCGATATCGTCGACCTCGCGGTCGAGTTCGAAAACATCATCCTCTCCTTTTTCCGCGGGCAGGTGCTGGTGGCGTTGACGCAGGCCATCCTCTTCGGTTCAGGTTTCTGGCTGGTCGGCCTGGAGTTCGGTTTCGTCACCGGCTTCAGCCTGGGGCTTCTGAACATCGTTCCCTACCTCGGCAACGTGGTCGGATTGATGCTGATCCTGCCGATGGCCTTTCTGGGTGGCGGCCTCTGGCAACTGGGCGCTGTCCTGCTG
>CAYMHL010000298.1:0-2516 GCA_964390205.1 uncultured Marinobacterium sp. | reverse complement strand
CCCTGTTCCTGTCCAGTGGTGACCTTATCTTGCCGGGACCGTTCATGTCTGCCGCGGGTGACAGCAGTCTGCGCACCGCAATCCAGCAGGCCAATGAAGCCATGCTCGGGCTTGAGCCGGGCAGCTTGAGCAACCTGCGAGAAGGGGCTGGACGTGTTGATCTGACCTTGGCCAACCTGCTGGAAGCCAGTGCCATTACATTGGGTAACCACGAGTTTGACCAGGGAACCAGCGCCCTTGCTGATTTGATCAAAGCGGATATCCGCTCGGGTGAGCTGGATGGCGTTCGTTGGCTGGGTGCCCAGTTCCCCTATCTGAGTGCCAACCTTGACTTTGCCGGCGATGATGCACTATCGGGGTTGTTTACGTCCGATATCCTCAATCACCAGGCGTTCATCTCAGGTCTTGATGACCTTGAAGCAGCCTCAGCAGCACCCAAAATAGCCCCTGTGACCATTGTTGAAGAAGGCGGTGAACAAATCGGCGTTATCGGTGCCACCACCCAGATTTTGTCAAGCATTTCCAGCACCGGTGGTGTGCAGGTTACAGGCTCTGACAAAAACGACATGCAACTGCTGGCTCAGCAGCTACAGGTGTATATCGATCAGCTGCGCGACCAGGGCATCAACAAAATCATTTTGATGTCACATCTGCAACAGATCAGCCTGGAAGAAGAACTGGCCGGACTGCTGGACGGTGTTGATATCATCATGGCCGGCGGCTCCAATGCGTTGCTGGCTGATGAAGGAGATAGCCTGTTCCCCGGTACGGGGCAGCAACCCTATGATGCATATCCCATCATGACCAAGGATGCGTCTGGCAATGACGTTGTGCTGGTCAACACCGATGGAGGCTGGCGCTATGTTGGACAGCTGACGGTTGAATTTGACCAAAACGGTAATGTCATTGCGGATACCATCAATGACGAGACCTCCACAGTCTACACCGCAACCGATGAAACCGCTGCCTCACTCTGGGGCAGTGAAGAAGCCGCCTATGCTGAAGGCTCCAAGGGTGGTATTGCCCAAGAACTGGTTGGTGCGGTTGATGCACTGGTAACAGCCAAAGACGGTATCACCTTCGGCATGACGGATGTTTACCTGCAGGGTGAACGTACATTTGTGCGCACCGAGGAAACCAACCTGGGTAACCTGACCGCCGATGCAAACCTATGGTACGCACGGCAACTGGATGATGCCGTGATGGTCTCGATCAAAAACGGCGGTGGCATCCGTGAACCAATTGGCACAACCTACGCAGTTGGCTCGGGGGGTGACTACGAGCTGCGCCCGCCGCAGGCTAACCAGGATGCAGCCAAGCAAGAGGGCGAAATCTCGCAACTGGATATTGAATCTTCACTGCGTTTCAACAACGACCTCAGTATCCTGACCCTTACACGCGCTCAGCTTTTGGCGGTGCTTGAACATGCAGTATCCGCTTCGGAAGAGGGCGCGACACCGGGCCAGTTCGCTCAGGTTTCCGGCATTCGCTACAGCTTCGACTGGAATCGTGAACCGGGTGACCGTATTGAAAGTGCCGCCATTGTTGATGAAAGCGGTGTGGTTCAGGACGTATTGGTGGTTAATGGCGAACTGGTTGGTGATCTGTCGGCAAATGTCAAAATTGTTACTTTGGGCTTTATGGCCGATGGCGGAGACGGCTACCCATTCAGTGAATTCCTGGAATTAAATCCCCAAGCCGTTGAGCGTATTGACTTGATGGAGGCACAGATAGGTGAAGGCTTGGCCAACGAAGCAGCTGCCGGCACTGAGCAAGACGCCTTTGCAGAGTACATGTTAAGTCAGTTTTCAGACCGTGACTTTGATCAGGTAGATACCGATAAAACACAAGACCTGCGCATTCAGAACCTTGCATTCAGAGAAGATGATGTGCTTGCAGACAACACCGATGCGGTGGTGCGTCTGTATGACACTCTGTTTGATCGAACGCCAGATCAGGCAGGGCTGGCATATTGGCACAATGAGCTGGCGACAGGACTGAATCTGCAGCAGATCACTGCAGCCTTTATGGCGTCTGACGAGTACGGGAGCACGCTTGGGCAGGCTGCTGACAACGAAGAGCTGATCCGGTTGCTCTATGGCAATGCGCTTGGCCGACAGGCAGAAGAGTCAGGGCTTGAATACTGGTCAGGTGAATTGGAAGCACAGCCGCTTGCCCAAGTGATTTTGGGGATTTCAGAATCGCAGGAGCATATCGAACTATTGTTGTAAAACATCAATGGTAGTATTTATTCTTTAGGTAGCGAATGCGGCACAAAACATAGATAATGCGCATTGAATTTCATCACGTAGGCTGGGCTTTTGTCCAGCCTTTTAGTCATCTTAGTTAATGGACTTCTGATGCGCTCTTCTAATATTACTTACATGCCCCGTTTAGACCATCTTCGAGGCCTTGCAGCCATATTGGTTTTCAGTTATCACTTGTATCACCATTTTTACCATAATTGGAAGCCGAACCCTGATGCCTGGTATATGGGGTTAATTGTTGAAGGGCAC
>CAYMHL010000297.1:0-2519 GCA_964390205.1 uncultured Marinobacterium sp. | reverse complement strand
AGCAGACCGGGATCGTCTCAACCACCGACTTCTTCATGCCGATTGTCGATGATCCATTCGATTTCGGCCGCATCGCCGCCACCAACGCGATCAGCGATATTTATGCCATGGGCGGCACTCCCATGATGGCCATTGCCATTCTTGGCTGGCCGATCAACCTGATTCCGGCTGAAGTCGCCGGTGAAGTCATTCGCGGCGCACGTTCGGTCTGTGATCTGGCCGGTATGCCGCTGGCAGGCGGCCATTCGATCGATGCCCCCGAACCCATCTTCGGTCTGGCCGTGACCGGTCGTGTCGACAAGCATCAGCTCAAGCGCAATGACACGGCCGAAGCCGGTAACCATCTTTACCTGACCAAACCGCTGGGCATCGGCGTACTCACCACGGCCGAGAAACAGGGCAAGCTGCGTGCTGAAGATGTGGGTGTTGCCCGTGATCTCATGTGTACTCTGAACAGCGCCGGACAGCGCTTTGCCGCACTTGAAGGCGTAACCGCCATGACCGACGTGACCGGCTTCGGTCTGCTGGGGCATCTGGTCGAGATGGCGGATGGCAGCGGCCTGACCGCACGGCTGAACTACGCCGCCGTACCCCGCATCAATGGCGTCGAGCATTATCTGGCCGCTGGCTGCGTGCCCGGTGGTACCGGTCGCAATTTCGCCAGTTATGGCCAGCGTGTTGCCGCCTTGAGTGAAGATCAAAAACAGCTGCTGTGTGACCCTCAGACCAGTGGCGGCCTGCTGGTCGCGGTCAGACCTGATGCCAATGACGCCTTCCTGACAGCTGCCGCTGAGCTGGGGCTGTCACTGGCACCGATCGGCGAGCTGATGGGCGCAGGTGCGCACGCAGTCGAGGTTATTTGATGCGCGCCAACAGTTCGGATTATCGGCAGATTTTTCTCAGTGGCGTCGCTCTGCTGGATACCCGCGCGCCGGTCGAATTTGCCAGGGGTGCCTTTCCAGGCAGCCATAACCTGCCGTTGATGACGGATGAAGAGCGCCACAAGGTCGGTACCTGCTACAAACAGCACGGTCAGGACGCCGCCATCAAGCTGGGCCATCGGCTGGTGGGGGGTGACATCAAACAGGCCCGGGTGAACGCCTGGGTCGAGTTTGCCAACGCCAACCCGGACGGTTACCTCTACTGTTTTCGCGGCGGTCTGCGTTCACGCATCACCCAGCAGTGGCTGCATGAAGCCGGCATCGACTACCCGATGGTGGTGGGTGGCTATAAGGCTCTGCGTGGTTTCCTGATCGAAACGCTGGATCATGCAGCCGAGCAGTGTCGGTTCATTCAGCTGGGCGGACTGACCGGCTGCGGCAAAACCGAACTCCTGCACCGATTGGACAATGCGCTGGACCTGGAAGGCCATGCCAACCACCGCGGTTCCAGCTTCGGCCGCCATGCCCTGCCCCAACCAACGCAGATCAACTTCGAGGATGCCCTGGCCGTTGATCTGCTGCGCAAACGCGAGACAGGATTTGACTGTTTTGTCGTCGAAGACGAAAACCGGGCCATCGGCAGCTGCCACGTACCACTTGAGCTGCACCGGCGTTTTGCCACTTCGCCACTGGTCTGGCTGGAAGACAGTCTGGACAACCGTATCGAGCGCATTCTGCAGGATTACGTGATCGACCTTTCTGCCGAATTCATCACCCTCAAGGGTGAGGCAGCAGGTTTTGATGCCTACGCCCAGCGTCTGCGCAGGAGCCTTGCAAACATCACTAAGCGGCTGGGCAGCGAGCGCTATCAACGCCTGACGACCATCATGGACGAAGCGCTGAGGGTACAGCAGCAGACCGGTGCCACCGAACATCACCTTGGCTGGATCGCGGCACTGCTGAACGAGTACTACGACCCCATGTACGTCTTCCAGAGTGAGCGCAATACCGACAGAATCGTGTTTCGCGGCAACCATACCGAAGTGCGGCAGTATCTGGCCGAAAATACACGTTGATCGATTGGGATCAACCAACAGGATCTGGTACCCGGCCGTCAGCGCTTTTGCAGGATAACCAAGGCGATACCGCCCAGTATCGTCAGTGATGCAAAGACCAGCCGCAGGGTCAGGGCCTCGCCCAGCAGCAGTACACCTCCCGCTGCCGCAATCACCGGCACACTCAGCTGTATGGTCGCAGCGCTGGAAGCCTTCAACAGCGGCAAGGCGGTGTACCAGATGGCATAGCCCAATCCCGATGCCAGTGCGCCGGACGCAACCGCGTAGCCTGCACCGACTGGATCCAGGTGCATGTGCGGCAGCATGATCAGGCTCAGCAGCAATGCCAGGGGGATGGCACGGATGAAATTGCCCGCCGTCACCCGGGTCGGGTCACCCGCGCCACGCCCGCGCAGCGAATAGACACCCCAGGCAACTCCGGCCGCCAGCATCAACATCGAGCCCCACAACGGCGGCGCCGACACTCCCGGCAGCATCAACCCGATCAGTCCCGCCAGCGCCAGCACCAAACCGAGCAGCTGCCAGGCAGTGAAACGTTCACCCTGCCAAAGACCATAGCCGA
>CAYMHL010000296.1:0-2546 GCA_964390205.1 uncultured Marinobacterium sp. | reverse complement strand
GGTTCAGCCAGGCGAGAGCGGCGGCTGTCAGCGGCACCAGCAGCAAGGCCAGTGTCAGCAGTGCAGATTGCAGTATTGAAGGGATAAAGCTCAGGCTCAGGACTGCCAGTAGCACGCAGGCTGCGTTGAACAGGTAGGTGTGCAGACGTGGCTGCTGAATGATGAAACCGTCATTCAGCAGATTGTCGAGAAAGGTGGCATGTATACCGACACCCGGATAAACCGGGCTGACCGGCGTCGGGCGCAGATCGAACAGGCCGGGTGCATCAGAGCCGACAAAGACGTATTTGTCCTTGAGTTCCGACGGGTCCAGCACTGAGCTTTCAGTGGAACCACTCGCTGCCTGCTCGCGCAGGCGCAGCTCGGACTGGATGATCTGGGCGGCGCTGAAAATTGGGTAGACATCCAGTGGACCGTGGAAGTTGAGCAGGGCACGCCCCTGAGCATTCAGCGGAATTTGGGTGTGCCCCAGCGCAATGTGTCGCTCCGTTTGGGTGATAGCAGGGGAAACGGGTTGCTGGTCCAGCCAGGGGGCCAATCCCAGCGTCGCAAGGCTCTGAGGGGCGTCAGAGGCGAATATCCGCAGGCTGCGGTAGATGCCGTCAGCATCGGGCCGTTGGGCTACGTTGCCCAAAGCGCGGCTGGCCGTTCGCAGTGCGTCGATGGGCCGATTATCGGGGTAACTGGCCAGATAGGTGGGAATCCCTTGCATGGCAGTGGCGAAATTTTGGTCATCACCCACGCCATACACGGAATCCTCCAGAAACAGCAGGTCGTAGATCACTCCCTTGGCCCCGGCGCGTTGGGCAAAGGCGTTGATCATGACGTAAAACTCCCGCGGCCATGGCCAACCGGTTGCGTTGACCTGCTGTGCCCAGTCAAGGCTCGGCTGGTCGATCATGATCAGGGCGATCTGGTCGCCGGCGTGTTCGGGATCAGCCAGCAGCCGGGCGCGCAGGTCCCAGCTGCTGTGCTCAACGCCCTCAAGCCAGCCCAGCGCATGTGCACAAACAGAAACGGAAAAAGCGAGCAGGGCAATGATCCCGGCTCGCTTCCATTTGGTTTTCTGCGTGGGTGCCATATCAGACCCGTCGCATGGCCTGACCGAAGCGGCGTTGGCGTGCTGCAGTGCCTGAGGCGGTTACGGTGGCAGGCAGAATCTTTTCCAGGTCTTTGATACGGCTTTCGGGCGTTGGGTGGGTGCGGGCAAAATCGGTGCCGCCCGGAGTCAGTCGGCTGTCCATGGTTTCCAGCAATGACACCAGTGCGCGTGGATCATAACCGACCTTGGCCATCATCTTGCTGGCCTCGGCATCGGCCTCGCGTTCGTAGGAGCGTGAATAACCACTGGTCACCAGCGTGTTGGTGACATCATCCAGCGAGCCTTCAAAAATGTTGACCAGCTTCACCAGGTTGTCATTGCCCTCGCGGCGAACCGCTTCAACTCCGACCATGGTGGCCAGGGAAGTAACACGGGAGCCCTGAATGGAACGTACACCATGGCGAGTCGAGGTGTGTCCAATCTCATGTGCCAGAACGGCTGCCAGCTCGTCTTCGGTTTTGCAGCAGCGCAGCATGCCTCGCGTGATTAGAATCAGGCCGCCGGGCGCTGAAAAGGCGTTCAGCTCATCCGAATCCAGAATCTGGAAGTGGTAACCGCCGAAGGTTTCCGGCAGGCCCGAGGCGCAGGAGACACAGCGGCCAACCAGGTTGATGTAGTTGTTGGCGGCGGCATCGTTCCAGGGTTTGTAATCGGTCATTAGCTGAGCTGCAACACTGCGACCCAGGTAGTATTCCTGCTCGGGATCGAGGGTGGTGAACGCATCGCCGGCACTGACCAGGATATTCATCATGGTGCGGCCATCCTCTGTCAGGTAGGGATCGGCCAGGGTTGCAAGCTGTCCCAGTGTCTGGCAGCCGGAGAGAACGGATGCGCCGGCACCTGCAAACATCAAGTGTGCCCCGGCACGCAGGAAATTGCGTCGGTTCATGGTGGTTGGCCTCCTTGCTTAAACCCGGTTCAGCTTGCCGGCATTGATGAAATTGTTCAGTGACTGAGTGCCGACGATGCGTTTTTCCATCTGATCTACAGCCTTGAAGTTGATGTTCTTGTGATTCTGGCGGTAGTTACGTTCAACGCTGGCACTGAAGCCCTTGCCTGCGAGCGCGATCTCACGGTTGGAAGCGGCCCGCTCTACGTCATCACTGCCTGCATTCAATACAATTTCGCCGGTCATCAAAGCGGCGCCGTGTACCCAACCACGAATATTGCCAAAACGTACCAGTTTCCAGTCGCCTTGTTCTTCCTGCAGGTCGCCGCTGGTGGCGTATTCAAGATTACGTATGATGGGGGCGAGAAAGGAGGGCTGACGTCTGAGTTGAGTCGTTTTGACGCTAACGCTGACTTGTTTCATGTATTTCCCTTGTACCTGTAAACAGCTTCCATATCCTTGTTATCCGAAGTAGCTTTCAGCAGAAAGTGTTGCAACTCCAGAACAGATCCGCAGATCTTTCAATCATCTGTATGCAAAGTCAAGGATTTGATC
>CAYMHL010000295.1:0-2546 GCA_964390205.1 uncultured Marinobacterium sp. | reverse complement strand
AGCTGGCAACCGGCGGCTGTGGCGACACCGTGAACCTGAGCAATCACCGGCACCGGCAGGCTGACGATGCGCTGCATCAGGGTGGAGCAGGTTTCAAAGGTACAGCGGTAGTAGGCTTCTTCGCCTTCACCCAGCATCTGCTTGAGATCGTGACCGGCACAGAAACCCTTGCCGGCCCCGCGAATCACCACGCAGCGCACGCTGAGATCATCGACAATGCCGTCCAGTTCGGCCTGCAGGGCCTGCATCAACTCAAGTGAAAGACTGTTGTAGGCATCGGGGCGGGACAACGTCAAGGTGGCGACACCTTCGTGATCCTGACGCTGTAAAAGTGGTTGCGACATGCTGACTCCCTTTTGTTGTTATGCGTAGAATTATTATTCGGGTAAACCCGAATATCCGCAAAAGGGAGTCAGAGGTCAAGCCAAGCGATTGTGCGGCAACATCACACCGACAGAATATCGATCTTTTCCATTACCTGAACACCGGAGCCATTCGCCCCTGTGTCTTCGTCATCGCCCAATGGACCCAGCGCACTTCCAACGTCCGGCGCAATGCCATGTGGAAAGCCCAGCTGCAGACCCTTGAAGTCGAACAGCTGATGATCTGCCAGATGCGACGGCACCACGTTGCACAGGGCGCGGAACATGGTTTCGATGCGGCCCGGATGGCTCTTGTCCCACCCTTGCAGCATCTCCTTGATCACCTGACGCTGCAGATTTTCCTGAGAGCCGCAGAGATTGCACGGGATGATGGGAAATTCGCGCAGCTGCGCATACTCGGCAATATCCTTCTCACGGGCGTAGGCCAGCGGGCGGATCACCATATTCTTGCCGTCGTCGGATACCAGCTTGGGCGGCATGGATTTGAGTTTGCCACCGTAGAACATGTTGAGGAAGAAGGTCTCCAGAATGTCGTCACGGTGGTGGCCCAAGGCGATCTTATTGGCACCGATCTCGTCGGCAAAGCCGTACAGGGTGCCACGGCGCAGACGCGAGCAGAGCGCACAGGTGGTTTTGCCCTCAGGCACCACTTCCTTGACAATGGAGTAGGTATCACGCTCGACGATATGGAAAGGCACACCGATGGATTCCAGATAGTTGGGCAGTACCTCTTCAGGGAAGCCAGGCTGTTTCTGGTCCAGGTTGACTGCCACCAGCTCGAAGCGGATCGGCGCACTCTTCTGCAGGTTCAGCAGAATATCGAGCATGGCGTAGGAGTCCTTGCCACCGGACAGGCACACCATCACCTTGTCGCCCTCTTCAATCATATTGAAGGCTTCAATGGCTTGGCCTACCTCACGACGCAGACGTTTCTGCAGCTTGTTGAGGCGGGTCTTGGTCTGTTTGTCGTGGCTGTCGGTCTGCATGGCGTGTGGCTACTACTGAGGGGTTAAAAATTGAGCGCGAATTATACATGAATCCCGCTACAGAGGATAAACCCCGGTCGCATCCGCTGCTCAAGATATCCGCTACCCGCCTGATGTCGGAAGTCTGAACGTGTATTTCAGCAGGATTCATATTCCCAAAAGCTCCTTAACTGTTATATTAGGATTATCTAAATAAATTTGATGCCAGTGTTGTCTGGACACAGCCATACTGGCTTACCAAGAATCTGCCGGCTATGGGAGTCCATCTGACCGGCCAGCTAAATCAGATCCAGCCAGGGAGGTCAGAGATGGAACTGTCCACTGCACTTGAATCCACATCCGTGCGGCGCTTGCTGTTTTTCAGCCTGCTGTTGGCACTAGCGGCAGGCTGGATCGGTGGCCGTCTGACCGCCCCCATGCAGGGTCTGGAAATCAGTTTTCGCAATGTCAGCGAGGTCAATATCGACTCAATACAGCTGGATTTCGGCAGTGCGGATACCCAGTCCAGAATTCAGGCATTTCGTCTGGCACCCGGTGCATCACGCACGCTGGCGCTGAATCACGGTCCCGGTATGGGTTTTAATGTCCAGGTCAACTACAGTGACGGTCGTAAGCAGGAGTTTTGCGCCCTGCGTGGAGATGATCGCACCCGTGCCGTTATTGACCTGCACCCCTGAGTACCAACATATGTAATTGATCGACAAGGAGTGAATATGCGCAAGGTTAAAGTCGCTGTTATTGGTGCCGGTACCGCCGGCCTGACCGCCTATCGCACCGCCCGCAAGCACACGGATTCCGTGCTGCTGATCGACCCCGGCCCGCTGGGTACGACCTGTGCCCGTGTTGGCTGCATGCCCAGCAAGCTGCTGATCGCCGCCGCCGATACGGCCTGGCATATGCAACATGCCTCGCAATTCGGCGTCAGCCCGGGAGCGATCACAGTTGATGGCCCCAAAGTGATGCAGCGCGTGCGACAGATGCGTGATCGTTTTGTCGGCAAGGTGCTCAAGGGCATGGAATCCATTCCTGACACCGACAGGCTGCATGAAGCGGTACGGTTCAAATCCGATCACCTGCTGGAAACCTCATCAGGGGAACTGATCGAAGCCGAACGCATCGTGATTGCCACCGGCTCACGCCCAGCCGTTCCCGGCATGTTGAATGCAGCCGGCAGTCG
>CAYMHL010000294.1:0-2557 GCA_964390205.1 uncultured Marinobacterium sp. | reverse complement strand
TGGCCCGCACTCTCCGCTTGAAGGTCGGCCAGTAGTTTTTGTTGTTGGCCCTGTTTGTATTGAATCCAGTTCTGCCAGCGAAACAACGGTTGTACCAGTTGAACGCCATAGCTGCGGTTTTGACGGCGTTGCTCTACCGTTCCAGTGACGACCTTATATTCAGTTTCACTCCAGCTTGTTTGAGCATCGAATGAAATCTGCGGCAATAAACCTGCTCGCCCTTGGATTGGCTGTTCATCTCCGACCCGTCGTTGCGCCAATGAGGCGGCATACTGCGCGTCATGTCTTAAAGCAAGCCGGTAGATTTCCATCAAATCATCGGCCTGAACCGGATCAGCCACACACACAACCCCCCAAGCCCACAAAATCAGCCATCTTCCCTTCTTTTGTTTCATGCTAGAGCTTGGTCCTCATCAAGACGGACGTCTTCCACGATACTGCCGCGTTCTAGGCAAACAATGCGCTTGGCGAACGCAATGGTTTCTCGGCGGTGTGCTATGGTGATCCTAGTTAATGTCATTTGATGCAGCGACTTGACGATGTGCTGCTCGCTATGCAAATCTAAATGACTTGTAGCTTCGTCCATGGCTAAGATACGAGGGCGTTTGTATAGTGCCCGTGCCAGCATGATTCGTTGTTTCTGTCCCCCGGAAAGTCCGCTGCCCATTTCAGCAACCAAAGTTTGATAACCCATAGGCATTTGAGTGATTGCTTTGTGGATGTGCGCTAGATGTGCCGACTCTTCTACTCGTTCCTGATTTGCTTCCGGATCAAAACTGGCGATGTTTTCGGCCAGCGACCCTGCCAATAACTGATCTTCCTGCATCACGGCACCGACCAGATTGCGCAGTATTTGAGGCCCCAGTTGTCGAACGGGTATACCACCTACTAGTATCTCGCCTTCGGTAGGACTTAGCAGGCCCAATATCAGCTTGAATAGGGTGCTTTTACCACACCCTGAACGACCTACGATGGCAACGGAATCACCAGCCTCAATGGTTAGGGACAGGTTCCGCAGCACCCATGGTTCACCTTCGGCATAGCGGAAAGACACGTCGCGCAGCTCGATACTTGGCTGTATCCGATCCAGGTCGGTCTCCATCATGCTTTCAGGTTCTGGCAGCTCCAGTGCAATGTCAGCCAACCGCTCCGCATGCAGCGATAACATCCTTATTTCAACACCAAGATCAATTAATTGACTGGCTCGACCAGTAAATTGGCTCTTGTAGGCAATAAATGCCAGCAGCATGCCCAGCGACAGATCCCGTTCTAGAACAGCCATGCCCCCGACATAGAGTAGCAGCATGCCCTCCAGGCTGAAGATCAAGGTGTTTAGGCTGGAAAATGCCAGCAACAGCTTTTGGGTAGCGACATCGCGATTCTGAACATCGGCAAGCAGGTTTTGCCAGGTCGATAAACGCAGTGAGGTCATATCGAACAGCTTGAGGGGCTGCACCGTCCGGATCGTTTCCAAAAAATAGGAGTTTTCGCGTGCGGCCAATACGATACGTTCTTCAGAGGCATTACGTAGTGGTTGATAAAATACAACCCTCAGGATGGCGTACAACGTCAAGGCAACCACGACGATACCGGTTAAGACGGTGCTGTAGAGCAACATCATGCCCAGCGTAATCAAAGTGACCAGGCCATCAAGGATTACCATGATCGCCCCGTTAGTGAGAACGTTGCGTATGGCCGCCAGGGAATGGAAACGAGCAGTAATATCGCCGAGCTGGCGTTTCTCGAAAAATGTCCAAGGTAGACGCAGCAGATGGCTGAAGAGGTTACCCGACCACTGCAGCGCAAGCTGTTGATTCAATCGTAATTCCATCCAGCCGCGTGCCATACGTAGAATGAAATCAATGAGCATCAACAAGCAGCCCCCGAGCACAGCAATCAGCAGGAGATCATGATCGGCTGACACCAAGGCACCATCGACCACCCACTGTGTTACCTGCGGAGAAAGCAGCGCTACTATCTCCAATGCGAGTGCCAGGATGAAGATATTGCCCAAGGCCCGTTTCAGTCCCGCCGCACGACCAATCAGATCGCGAAGGCGAATCCGGGTTTTCTGCTGAGCGGGTTGAAACGAGGTGTTTGGCGTCAGTTCCAACGCAATACCAGTAAAATGTGTAGAAGCCTCGGTCCATGATGTCACGCGGCGCCCTACTGCAGGATCAAGCAGGTATAAACGCCCCCGCTGCACTTTCTCCAGAACCACAAAGTGATTCATGTTCCAGTGCAGGATGCAGGGCAGCCTGAGCTTGCTCATTTCGTCAAGATCAAGCCGCAAAGGCCTACAGGAAAAACCCAAGTTTTGCGCGTAATGCCCAAGTTGGGCTAGGTTGGTACCTTTCAACGAGATTGAAAAGCGCCGGCGCACACTCATCAAATCAAGGTGAAGGCCGTGGTACCCGGCTATCATTACCAGACAAGCCAGCCCGCACTCCTGACTCTCTGTTTGCAATACCGCTTTCATATTTAGGTATACCTACCTATAGGCTGCATCAGGCAGTTAGTTGCGTGATAGTTCCAGTACATCCTGGCGACAAAGTTC
>CAYMHL010000293.1:0-2606 GCA_964390205.1 uncultured Marinobacterium sp. | reverse complement strand
CGGCTACGCCACTTGCGCACAGTGGCCTCGCTGATGCCATACTGTCGAGCCAGTTCACGGACAGGTTTAGTACTGGCCGCCAGTTCTTCGCGAATGGCCGGTGTCGTACGTGCTCGTTTGTGCAAAGATACCATCATGTCAGGTGGTTCCCTGTGCTTCCCGGATGAATTGCTGAATAGCGCTGTACATGATGCCGCGAGCGGCAAACCAAGGATAACGCCTTCTGCTTATATGATCATCCGGGATGCGACACCGTAGGTCACAATCCATGCAGGCATTCCGGCAGGCCGATCTCCATGGCGATGGGGCGGTGATCCGAGATCATGCAGTCCAGCACTTCTACTTTGCGCATCTCCAGACTGGGGGAGATCAGAATATGATCCAGCGCCCGCGTCGGCTTCCAGCTGGGGTAAGTGGGCATTACCTGTTCCGCCGAGACCAACCCCAGCCCCTGCAGCGCCGGGCGGTTGAGCAGATGTTCCAGTGGGTTGTTCATATCCCCCATCAGCACCGCATGTGGATGATGTTCGATCAGCTCGCGGATATAGCGCAGCTGCCGATCCTGAGTGCGCGCGCCCAGTGCCAGATGTAAAACGATCACCAGCAGTGAATGCTCGCCGCTGCCAAGGCGTACCACGATGGCGCCGCGACCGGGAATCAGTCCTGGCAGCGAGTGATCTTCCACCAGACTGGGTTCGATACGACTGAGTACGCCGTTGCTGTGCTGTGCCAGCTTGCCCAGGTTACGGTTGCGCTGCTGATACCAGTGCGGAAACTCCCCGGATTCTGCCAGATATTCCACCTGATTGACGAAACCACTGCGCAGACTGCCGCCGTCCACCTCCTGCAGGGCCACCAGATCGTACTGGCGCAGCACCTGCGCGATCTCATCCAACGTACGGTTACGCTGACGGTGCGGCAACAGGTGTTGCCAGCTGCGGGTAACGTAATGGTGATAGGCTTGAGTGTTGATGCCGACCTGAATATTGAAGCTCAGCAGTTTGAGCGTGGTACAGGGCCGCTTGAGCCGGCTAGTCTGATCAGTCTGGTGGTGAATCAAGCCGGAACCGGGTGGAGCAAATGCGGACATAACCTGGATCAGCCTTTTCAGGTGGACGTTGCTCCAAGGCTAGGTGAATGGCTGCGCCAGGTAAAGAGAATCGCTTCAGTCCAAGCGCAGTTCGGCGGCAGTAAGGCAGCGATATTGACCCGGCGCAAGATCCGGGTCCAGCCGGATAGAGCCCATGCTTTCACGGTGCAGGGCGGTCACTTCGTTGTCGATTGCGGCAAACATCCGCTTCACCTGATGGTGACGGCCTTCATAAATGGTCAGAAGCGCTTCGCAGGGGCTGATCCGTTCAAGCCGGGCCGGGCTGGTGAAGACGCCTTCCCGTGCCAGCCAAATACCCGTTGCAAAGCGGGGTTCGGCGTCAGGGTGAATGGGTTCGGCGGTGGTAACCCGATATACCTTCGGAATCTTCTGCTCGGGTGCGGTGATGCGGCGTGACCAGAGACCATCGTTGGTCAGTAACAGCAGACCGGTGGTGGCGCGATCCAGTCGACCGGCCAAGTGCAGGTCGGTGCGCAATTCCGGCGGCAGCAGTTCCAGCACCGTAGGGTGTTGCGGGTCCGAGGTGGCGCTGAGATAGCCGGCGGGCTTGTTCAGCATCAGGTAGTGGGCCTGCTGGTGCTGCAGGCGCCGGCCGTCCAGTTCGACGCACATAAAGCGGTCGATCTCGGCGCGCAGGTCGGTGATGACCAGATCGTTGACTTTAACCTGGCCAGCGGCGATCAGCCGTTTGGCCTGCTGATGACCGTACTCGGTGTGCTTGCAGATAAAACGATCCAGTCGCATCAGGCCGATGCAGCGCCGGTGGGGCTGTCCTCGTCACCGATACGGCTGACCATCAACTGATCCACCCTCAGGTTGTCGATATCCATCGCCTCGAACTTGAAACCGGCAAAGAGGATAAAGTCGGTGCGCTTGGGAATGCGCTTGAGGTGATAGATCAGAAAGCCCGCCACCGTTTCGTACTGGCTGTAGTTGGGGAAGTCTTCGATATCCAGCCCCAGTACCCGTGCCAGATCAACCACCGGAGTGGTGCCGTCAACCAGCCAGGAGTTCTCGTCACGCTGGATAATCTGCTCGTCACCGGTACTGGAGATCAGGTCACCCATAAAACTGTTCATCAGGTCCTTGACCGTCAGAATCCCGACCACCAACGCATACTCGTTCAGAATGACGGCAAAGGGCTGGGCCGAGGTCTTGAAGGCGTTCAGGCCTTCCGACAGGGTCAGGGTATCGGGCAGGTAGAGCAGGTCATGTTCGATCATCTCGGTAATGATGCTGGAGGGCTCGCCCTTGAGCACCTTGCGCAAAATCTCCTTGGACTCCACCGCGCCGATCACCTTGTCCAGCGAGCCATCGCAGACCAGAAACCAGTTGTGCGGGTGTTCGATGATCTTGGCGCTGATCTCTTCGCTGCTGTCGTTGATGTCAAAATAAACGATATGCTCGCGGGTGGTCATGGCGCTGGGCAGGGTGCGGCCCTCCAGCTCGAACACGTTGCCGATCAGGTGGTATTCCTGCTGTTGAATGCTGCCGT
>CAYMHL010000292.1:0-2610 GCA_964390205.1 uncultured Marinobacterium sp. | reverse complement strand
CAACCGTTTCACCCCTTGAGTGCCAAAATTCGGCGTGCGCCGTTAAGAACGACGATGCCAACCAGAGTACCAATAATCAGATCAGGATAACGAGAGCCCGTCCAGGCGACCAAAGCACCCGCAAGAATGACGCCTATATTGATCAGCACATCATTGGCGGAGAAAATCCAGCTGGCCTTCATGTGTGCTCCGCCCTCACGATGGCGTGAGATCAGCAGCAGACAGCTGGTATTGGCGATCAGGGCCACAAACGCAACGGCCATCATGGTCATCGACTCAGGCTCACTGCCGAACACAAATCGGCGTCCAGCCTCCAACAGCACACCCAACGCCAGAATCAACTGCAGCACACCGGCCAGATGAGCAGCACGCAGCTGCATTTTCACACTGTGTCCCACGGCGTACAGTGCCAGACCATAGACAGCCGCATCGGCAAACATGTCCAAAGAGTCGGCGACCAAGCCAGCGGATTGAGCGATCAGGCCGGCCGTCAATTCGATCACAAACATGACCGCATTGATGGCGAGTAGTAGGCGCAGGCTGGTTGACTCCTGTTGCGCAGTAGCGGACGTATCAGTATCAGCCAGAGTGTTCAGCTCAACAGCAACCGTCTTCTGCAAAGCGGCCCCCAGTCCCAAGGCCTCCAACTTGGCGCTGATGGGCTCAGCGGCACCCGCGTGTACGACTTCAAGTGTGCGCCTGGACAAGTCAAAGGACAGTACTCGGATCTCTTCCATGCCATTAAGCGCCAGACGGATCATGCGCTCCTCTGATGGACAATCCATTTTAGGCACAGCGTAGTGGCTGACCCATTGCATGGATACTTCGGAAGAGATCTGAACAGGGACCTCTGCCAAGGACTTGTCATCGCTGCAACAGCCATCACGACAGGATTTGGTCATGCAATCTCCAATGGGCCATTTAAGGTTCTACTGTCAGATACCAACAATCAGATACTATCAGGGCTGAAACTGCCAGCCCGCATCGTCGTGGTAGATCATCTGCCGGGTCATGCCGCCATCCACGGTCAGATCCTGACCGGTAATGAAACTGTTTTTCGGGTCACATAGGAACAGAACGGCATTGGCGATATCCTCAGGGCGTCCGACTCGGCCCGCCGGATGCTGGCTGGCATCGGCGCCGGTGAACTCGGTGCCGGTGGTGTCAATCCAGCCCGGTGAAATGGCGTTGACACGCGCCTTGCCGGCCAGTGTGACCGCCATGGCGTGAGTCAGCGCACTGATACCACCCTTGGCAGCCGTATAGCTCTCGGTATCGGCCTGACTCATCCGCTGACGGGTTGAGGAGATATTGACGATGCTGGCCCCAGGATTGAGATGATCCCGGAACAGTTGCGTCAGCCGAAAAGGCGCACTGACGCCGACACGCAGCACATAGTTGAAATCCTCATAGGAGCAGCTGTTCAGGCCACCCTTGGACAGACAGGCGTTATTGACCAGGTAGTCGATTGCGCCGTGCTCGGCAATGACTTTGGCGGCAAAGGCTTCCAGCACCCGCTCATCCGCAATATCCCCGACAAAGTAATCATTGTCCTGCACATCGATGGTACATACCTCAATGCCTTCGCGGACAAAGGCCTCGCAGATTGCCCTGCCGATCCCTTGGGCACCCCCGGTTACCACCGCTACTTTAGCCCTCTCCATGCTGCATCTCCTCGTTTCGTCTTCGCAGTGACATAAATAATGATCACAATCACTGCAATGGGCTATACATTAATCAACTCTAATATATAATTCAGCAAACTCTAATGAATGGAGCACCACCATGACCCTGAATGCTGCCCTGCGCCTGATGGCCGGATCCGTTGTCACGCTCAGCCTGGTACTGAGTTACTACCATAATCCTCTGTGGCTCTGGCTGACGGCCTTTGTCGGTCTCAACCTGCTGCAATCAGCCTTTACCGGCTGGTGCCCGGCGATGAGCATTTTCCGTATGCTGGGCCTCAAGGATGAAGTCTGTGACAGCCGAGGCATGACCGTTAACCAGGGCGTTCATATCATCGCAGGCGTGCTGATTCTGGTGACCAGTGTGCCGGTCGTGCTGGAACTGGTCCCGCAGGCTCTGCTGGTTGTCACGCTGATCGTTGGCCTGAGCCTGATTCAATCCGCCTTTACCGGCTGGTGCCCGGCGATTCTTGTCGCCAAGGCACTGGGCTTCAAACCGACTCATCAGGCCTGATCGCCCCCTGCCGCTGCTGATCATTGCTTCAGCAGCGGCTCTGCCGATAACAGCAGGCACTGTAAATGGCAATCAAAATGCAGTGTCTGCCCTACTGTGCCGCCAGCGGCAAGCCCCATACACGGTCGAAACACCAGTTGTAGACGAACGTGAACAGGGTAAACAACAGTGTCAGTCCGGCATCCAGCCAGAAGGCCTCAACCAGCGACAGCTGCAGCCACCAGGCAAAAATCGGCAAGGTGATCGCCATCAGTCCGGTTTCAAAGCCGACAGCATGCACAATTCGCCGTTTCAGGCTTCGTCCCCGCCGAGTCTGGTGTTTTTCCCAATATTCAAACCCGGTGTTGTAAACCAGGTTCCAGAGGATGGCGATCACCATGGTGATGACACCCAAGGCTCCGGAATGGGCCA
>CAYMHL010000291.1:0-2661 GCA_964390205.1 uncultured Marinobacterium sp. | reverse complement strand
CGCCCTGATGGCTCGGTTGGCGGTGTGCCACCTCAATGACTCGACTGACAGCAATTTCACGGATAAGGAGGTTGCTGATGTTACGACGAGATCCCGAACAGCCCTGGCACCCCAGCTACTGGCTGGCCTCTTTGGGTGCGGGTGGATTGTCCGTTTCCTTTTTCATGTACCTGATGTGGCTGGTGCCTCATCCGGGTTTTCCCATGCCGACCTGGCAGCATCTGCGATCCCTGTTGACCGATTCGGTTGATCTGCCTGCCGGTGTCCTTGCGGTAGCCTTGCCGGCAGTTGTGTTCATGCTGCTGTTGGCGTTGCTGCACTTCGTATTGCTGGTCTGGAACTTCCGTGAACACCGTGCGGCTCGCTCAACGGCAGCCTATGCCCGTTTGCTGGCGTCACCGAGTGAAATCCAGCTGATGACGCAACCGCTGACGTTGGCGATGACGGTTAATGTCTGCTTTGCCCTTGGGGCGCTGCTGGTACCTGGGCTCTGGTCGGTCGTGGAGTACCTTTTTCCGCTGGCCCTGCTGGCGTTTGCCGTCATCGGTGTCTGGTCACTGAAGCTCTATGGCAGTTATCTGAGCCGGATGCTGGTGAAGGGTGGCTATCGCAGTGAAGAGCACAATCATCTGTCGCCGCTGATAGCGGTGTTCACCTTTGCCATGTTGTCGGTTGGTTTTGCGGCCCCGGCGGCCATGTCCCATTCACAGGGGGTAGCCGCTCTGGCGGGTACGCTGTCGATCCTGTTCCTGGTCATCGCCGTGGTGAGCGGAATTCTGGTGTTGATTTCGGGGTTGCAGGCGATGCTGCAGCATGGTCTTCAGCCACAGGCGACGCCCAGCATCTGGATGCTGGTGCCGATCATGACCCTGTTGGGGATTGAATGGGTGCGCATGCAGCATGGCCTGAGCCATCATTTTGCTGCGCCGGTGGAGCAGGGCAGACTCTTTGTTGTGCTGACCGCCATCTTCATGTTTCAGCTGGGTGTGATGCTGTTGGGCTACAGGGTCATGCAGCTCAACGGCTATCTGCATGCGCACCTGCAGGGCGATGAGCGCCATCCGGTCAGTTTTGGTCTGATCTGTCCCGGTGTTGCGCTTTTTGTGATGGGCATGTTCTGGTGGCATCTGGTGTGGGTGCAGGGTGGCATGGTAACCGCCTTCAGCGGGCTGTACTGGCTGGGGATAGCGCTGTTGGCGGTGGTGCAGCTGCTGACCTTGGCTGCTCTGCTGCGTTTGAGCCACCGCCTGCTGCGTCACAAACCGGTTGTGATCGCGTCCATGCAGTAGTCGAGCATGATGGCTATTGAGCCGATAGCCAAATTCAACCCTTGTGGGGCTGACATCGTTAAATTTTTCCTTATTATTAGATGTATCTAATATTAAAGGTAGTGGAGACATATCATGAGCAACACCCAGACTTCACCCCAGGTTCCTCAGGTAAAGGCCTTCTTTGACGAGCCGACCAACACCTTCAGTTACGTGGTGCGTGACCCGGCTTCCAACGCCTGTGCCATTCTCGATTCGGTACTGGATTTTGACTACGCCAGCGGACGCACGGATGTACGTTCGGCTGATGCCATCATTGCCTACGTGCAGGACAACAACCTGCAGGTGGAATGGATTCTGGAAACCCACGTCCATGCCGATCACCTTTCGGCTGCCCCCTATCTGCATCAGGCACTGGGCGGCAAAACCGGTATCGGCGCCATGATCACGGTGGTCCAGGATACCTTCGGCAAGGCGTTCAATGCCGGTACTGAATTCGCCCGTGATGGCAGCCAGTTTGACCGCCTGTTCAATGAAGGCGATCGTTTCACCATTGGCGACCTGGAAGGACATGTACTGCACACACCGGGACATACTCCGGCCTGCCTGACCTATGTGATCGGCGATGCCGCCTTTGTCGGCGATACGCTGTTCATGCCGGACTATGGCACTGCCCGCTGTGATTTCCCCGGCGGTGATGCGCGTACGCTGTACCGTTCGATCCAGAAGGTGCTCAGCCTGCCGGGCGAAACCCGGATCTTCCTGTGCCATGACTACAAGGCACCGGACCGTGAAGAGTACTGCCACGAAACCACCGTGGCCGAGCAACGCCAGCACAACGTGCATGTGCATGAAGGCATCAGCGAAGATGAATTTGTCCGCATGCGTACCGAGCGCGACGCTACCCTGGCAATGCCGACCCTGATCCTGCCGTCGGTTCAGGTCAACATGCGCGCCGGTGAGATGCCGCCGGCGGAAGATAATGGGCAGGTGTACCTGAAGGTGCCGATCAACCTGTTCTGACCAAGCTTTCGACAGGCCGGCAATGTCGGTCGGCGATGCCGAATCCGAGTGCGAACGGCCTGTCGAATACTCCAGCTGTAATCCTGTCATCAGCGCCATCAAGCGTGACCTGACCCAGGTCTCAAGGGATTTGAGTGAACATCCGAAAGTATTTTCCGTTTCTTGAATGGTTGCCGAGCTACCGCCTGACAACGTTCAATCAGGATATTCTGGCGGCGGTGATCGTGACCGTCATGCTGATCCCGCAGTCGCTGGCCTATGCGATGCTGGCCGGGTTGCCACCCGAGGTGGGGCTCTACGCCAGTATCGCACCACTGGTGCTCTATGCGGTCTTTGGCACCAGCCGTACCCTCTCGGTAGGGCCGGTGGC
>CAYMHL010000290.1:0-2669 GCA_964390205.1 uncultured Marinobacterium sp. | reverse complement strand
TCTCAACACCAAGAAGATTGACCGAACCTGAAATCGAATCGCTCCGAGAAGAAATGAAGCAAGACCTACTCAAAATGCAGGAACACCTTGAGACAAACGGTGTAGCGGAAAGGCTACGCCAGGAGTTGAAAGAGAAATGATCTGCAATTGTCATATCGATACCCTTGACGCACCCAGCTCCCTCACTAAGTGCCTCAGCAGTCAGCACGCCGTAGTTGTCTCTTAACCATTGCCTGATCTGTGCATCCATTGATGCAGCTATGAAAAACATGCGGCCTTCCAGCTATGAACCTGCTCAACATAGAGACCTTTTTCACGGCAATAGGCCGCAAGCTCAACTTCAGACAAAGCGTCTGTTTCGATTACAACAGTCAGCTTGGTATCGGGTTACCAAGTATCGGCTGTTGGCTGGTTCCCGGGCACAGGAACTCCATCTTGTCGGCATTGTTGCATCCAACTATACAGGGCCACATCGGGAATGCCTTCCTCTGTGGCGACCGAGACAACCGACCGATTCATAGGGGGCAACAGCTTCTTCAAGACGGCGGCCTTATGTTCGTCTGAGTAGCGCGCATAGCAATCCTTTTGGCCCACTCCGAGGTGAATTTAGGCGAAACCGCCTACCGGACAACTAGGGTGACAGAGCGGGAAACCGCCAAAAGCCTTGCTCCCATCTCAACCGTGTACTATATACTACACACCATGAATGGACTTGGACCTTATATCCGCCAGCAGCGCGAACAGCTGCGCCAGCACGACAGAGGCTACTCATTGCGGCGAGTCGCCGAGCGGGTTGGCATACAACCGACCTATCTCAGCAAAATTGAGCGTGAGGAGCTACCGCCGCCAGGCGAGGATACGCTCAAGCGTCTGGCTCAGGAGCTGAAACTGGATCCAGACGTACTGCTGGCCATGGCCGGCAAGGTATCCAGCGACCTGCGCGAGATCATCTGCCAACGTCCACAACTGTTTTCCCAGCTGCTGCGGCAGCTCAAAGACACTCCCGACCATGCAGTACTGCGCATTGTGCGTGAGGTTTCGGACGGCGACTGGTAACAGCAAAGGCTTATCAAGGAAGGAGACTCACCATGGTCACGTTGGAACACGATAATCTGGTCTTCCGGTTCCCGGAAGTTCATCCCGAAGCGGTCTTACGCATCAACTTCAATCGCACCCTGCGCATCCCGGATGATGACAAGGCATACCCTTTGCCCGCAGGACTGGGCCTGTTTTCATTGGTACACATCGAAGATCACCATTCACAAGTACCTGAGCACTGGTTGCAGCGTGGCGGTGTCATGATGCCGATGTATCAATCTGAAGCGATGTGGATCAGCTTCGATTGCAGCTACCCAATGGCGGTAAAGATCGCCGCCGGCAAGATCAATGCGGTGACCGGCGAAGGCTGGCAGAACGGCCTGCAGGCAGAGCCTCAGGATTATGTGGTAACACCTACTCAGCCCTGGCTGGATGGCTTCTTTACCGGGCCAGATCAGGTACGCCAGTTTGTTGCCAGCCCATTGGGTGATGGCCAATCCGTTGAAGAACAGCTCACCGGTGAAGCTGAGTTCGGCGGTCTGCAGATCATCGCCTACCCGCTCAAGGCCGAGATCTACGAACGCGAGCAGGAAGAGGAACGTAAGCGCAGAGCTCAGTTTGACTCTGATGACCTTGGTCTGCCGATGTTTTGCAGACGCTCAGCTGCTGAACCCATGGGGCTGGGTTTGGGCGGCAAGATCACCCAGACCATTTACAACGACAGCCGTGGTGCTGATGCCTGGGATGAAGCCAGTTCGCGCTGCTTCGTGCACATCATCAACAGCCAACAGTGGTGTGAAGTGACAGGCGAACCTGTCCCACGCCCGCCCGTTACCCGCAAGCAATACAAGAGCGCCGGCATCCCCTGGTTCGAATACTACGACGACAACGCCAAAGGACTGGAGAGCGGCAGCGTTTTCGACAAACTGAAAACCTTCGCTCAGTTCCAAAAGCCAGACTCGAAGGCCAACAAAAGCATCAAGGTTCCGACAACCGTCAAAATCCGCGCCAGTGACCGGGTGAGTGAAGGCGAATTCTAAGGACGGCATCATGATCAAAAACCCTGTCATCCGACGCTCAACCCGCCTGCTTGCAGCCGTACATGAGCTGCACAAACAAGGTTATCAGGACCTTGCCGTAAACACCTCTCTGGCACCATCCGGCGGATACTGGCGCTGTAAGCTCACGTTATTCGACTATCTGCAGTGGGACGGTAAGGCCTGGGTCGATATACCTGGTGCAGATATCGAGTATGCAGAACATTCCTCCGGCGACACCGGCAATGAATACTTTGGCTGGGATGATGCAAAGCAGGATACGGCGCGCGAACTGGCTTACAAAATCAAAACCCGCTTTCCACGTCTGATGGCACGCTCCCAACGGCAGAACTTTGAATATGCTGGCTGGTTCACCTACATGCTGGGTATCGCTGAACAGGGGCACTTGCCGCTCATGACGGCTGATTATAAGACTGCTCATGGCGATGATATCGCCACCACCTCACCGGATATGGTCATCAAACGACCGCCGCACAGAACGCTATGGCAGGTAGGTGATCGCTGGTTTTTCTTTACCAGCCCACCTCATCTGAAACCCGACGACGACTGGCACAACGCATACATCACCCTACT
>CAYMHL010000289.1:0-2674 GCA_964390205.1 uncultured Marinobacterium sp. | reverse complement strand
TACAGCAATGGTGGCAAGCGGAACTTTGCCGGATTTTTCTGCCAGCTGGGTAACCAGCTGAGAAATGCTGCGGATATCTGTGCCGAGCCGATTATCGCACCACAGGCAGGAATTTACCATCCTGACGCGGATGGCCAGTTTTTTGCTGACCTGCCGGCTTATCTGCAATGGCGTGAAATGGAGCTGGATCAACACCAGCCGGTGATTGCATTGTTGTTTCACCGTGCCTATGTGGATTCCGGTCTGACCGGTTTTATTGATGCCACCATTGAGCGGATCGAGGCAGCTGGTGCGCTGGCTTTGCCATTGTTTACCAGTGCAATGGAAAGCAACGAGATCACTCGTTTGGTCAGCATGAACAACCAGCCTCGTGCCAATGTGCTGATCAACATGCAGATCATGCTCAATGCGCAGGGGCGCAAGGCTGAATTTGAACAGCTGGGCATTCCTGTGCTGCAAGCGATGCCGTACCGGAGTGGTGACCAGGCTGACTGGGAAAAAGACCCGCAGGGCCTGGCTCCGCAAGATATTCCCTTTTACCTTGCACAACCGGAATTTGCCGGCCTGATTGATCCGTTGTTTGCGGCGGCTACACAGCAAAGTGACGGTGATATCGTGCCGATTGACCGGCAATTACAGGCAGCCGTGGACAAGGCCATGCGTTTGGTCCATTTACAACAGCGGCCTGCTGCCGAGATCAAGACGGCAATCCAGTTCTATAACTATCCGCCTGGCGAAAAAAACCTGGGCGCCTCGTTCATGAATGTGCCACGCAGTCTGGAACACCTGTTGAAAGAGTATGCGAAACGCGGCTATCAGGTTGAACTGCGTACCGAGCAACAGCTGATTGATGAGCTGACCGCTTTGCTCGCTCCTTTCTATCGTCAGGCCCTGTTGAGTGAATTGCTGGCCAGCGACCGCGCGGGCCGTTTGCCGCTGGAAACGTACCAGCGCTGGTTCGCCAGTCTGCCGCAAGACAAGCAGGACGCCATTGTTGAGCGCTGGGGCCAGCCGCAACAGGCCGGGCTGTATCTTGAGCAAGATGAGCAGCAGTTTTTTGCCATTCCGCGTTTGCTTTTGGGGCAGCAAATTCTGATGCCGCAACCGCCACGGGGCGAGCGGGAAGAAGATAACGAGCGTACCCTTTATCACGATACCAAAACTGCTCCTTCACACAGCTATCTGGCCACTTTCTTGTGGCTGCGTGAACAGGCCAATGTGGATGCACTGATCAGTTTTGGTACGCACGGCACTTACGAATGGCAGCCCGGCAAGGAGCGTGGTCTGGATGTGCAGGATTATCCGTTGATGGTGCTGGGTGACCTGCCGGTGATCTATCCGTATATCGTTGACAACATTGGTGAGGCTTTGCAAACCAAACGGCGCGGGCGTGCTGTGACTGTCAGTCATCACACACCTTCATTTGGCCCGGCAGGCTTGCATGGCGAGCTGAACCAGCTGCACGAGCTGCTGCATCAATGGCAGTCAATGACCGATGGCGAGGTCCGTAATGCAACAGCGGAACGCATTGTCGAGCTGACAGCGGAGCTGAACATCGATAAGGATCTGGCGCTGGATTTGGCCACTGCCGGGAGCAACCTTGCGCAGCTGACTGATGCATTACACCGGCATCTGCATGACCTGGCATTGCAGCAGCAACCGCTCGGGCTGGCACATTTTGGTCAGCCAGCAGAGGCGGATTTACGCTTGCTTACCGTACAGCAGATACTGGGCATGCCATTGCTGGAAGCACTGTTCCCAGAAGACCCGGAGGAGCTGATGGTTGTGGATTATAAGGAGCTGAGCAACAGCGAGCCCTGGAAGCTGCTGGATCAGCATGTACGTCACGGCAAAGCATTTGGCCACGATGATAATCTGGATGTTTTGCTGACCAAAGGGCGTGACTACTGGACGATGCTGGGTAACCAGGGAGAGCTGGACGGTTATTTCCGTGCCCTTGAGGGTCGCCATCTGCCAACATCCTATGGCGGTGACCCGATTAAAAACCCGGACAGTCTGCCGACTGGTCGCAACCTGTATGGTTTTGATCCTTCACGGATTCCGACACGTGAAGCCTGGGAGGCCGGTCAGCAGGCAGCACAACGGTTGCTGGAGCAGCATCGGGCGGAGCAGGGAGCGTACCCTGAAAAATTGGCATTCAGCTTGTGGTCGGTTGAAACCATGCGTCATTTTGGCTTGCTGGAAGCTCAGGTTTTGTATCTGATGGGCTACCAGCCGGTCTGGGACGCAGGCGGTCGAGTAACCGGAATTGAGGTGATTCCTGCTGAACAGCTGCAACGTCCCAGGGTGGATGTGATTATTTCTGCTACCGGCTTATACCGTGACCAGTTTCCCAATGTCATGCAGTGGATGGCACAGGCCGCCGATCAGGCCAGTGAACTGGAAGAGCCGGATAACCCGATTGCTTTCAACAGTATGCGGCTGGAGCAGCAGTTTCTTGCCACCGGCATGAGCACGCAGGATGCACGGTTGGCAGCGCGTACGCGTATATTTTCGTCCGAATCCGGTGCCTACGGTACAGGGCTGGATGAGGCAACACTGGCCAGTAACAGCTTTGGCGAAACCGAAGACCAAGGACAGGACCGAGTGGCTGGCGAAGAAAAGCTGGCAAAAATGTACCTGGACCGCATGCAGTATGTCTACGGGCCGGACA
>CAYMHL010000288.1:0-2687 GCA_964390205.1 uncultured Marinobacterium sp. | reverse complement strand
GGTGTACTTTGGTCTGCCCAAGGAGCTGCAGCGTAGTCAGGGCTCGATTGATGCGCTGGCCTGGCTGTTTGCCATGGCCTCGCTGCTGGTGATTGTGCTGCAGCTACCGATTACCCGCCTGACTCGTCACTGGCCAGCGCAGCGCACGCTGGCGCTGGGCTTTATGCTGCTGGCTCTGGCCTTTGTGTTGCCGGCGCTGCGTCATGAAATTCCGGGTGGATGGGGGCAGGGCACATGGCTGCCTTATGCCGGGCTGATGCTGTTGCTGATGCTGGGCCAGATGTGTGTGCAGCCGCTGGCGCTGTCGTTGGTGCCGTACTTTGCCGCTCATCGGCAGCTACCACTGTATTATGGCGCGTTGGCATCGGTGGCCGGCTGCATGGTGCTGGCCGGCAGCGTGTGGCTGGGGCGACTGTTTGACCTGGACAGTAGCGGCCGCCTGTTCTGGTTGGCATCAGCGGCTTTCCCGCTAGCCAGTGCACTGTTTTTTATGTGGCGGGGCAAATCAATATTGCCGCAGTAAGCTGCACCGGAGAATATCGTTTGCCAGCAGCCTGAGGCCACTAGCATACGGTTGAGTTGCTACAGGGCGCTCAAGCCAGCATTTTCTATGCCTCGGCGACTCGAACGTTTTGACGTGGCTCTGCCTGCTGAACTCTATTTTTGGGCAAGAATAGATCGGTTTATGGTCTTAACATGACTGAAAGGCAGAGACAGTTCTTGTGGATAGCAGTTTGGTTGCTGCTCAAGTTGCAAATGATAGTCATTACTAATAAGATCTGCCTTGTTACGCTCCGGCTTTTTGTTGAGGAGCAAGTCGTAGCACACCATAAATTTATTCAGCCAGCCAGGGTGCACCCAAGCCAGCCGATCAACCTTGAGAGGATGACATGCGCAAATCGGCATTCACCCTGGCTTGTTGCGTGGCAGCAGTGAGCCAGCCTGCCTGGGCTGCACAGATGGCAGAACTGGACTCCACTGTGGTTACCGCCACTCGCAGCGAACATAACCTTTCCAGCGCCCCTGCTTCGGTAACCGTGATTACCGCGGAACAGATCAAGGCTAGTGGTGCCGGCAATCTGCTTGAGGCAGTTCGTATGGCACCCGGCATTACGCTCAATGGCCGAGGTGTTGGTGGGCGCAAAACCCTCAGCATTCGTGGCGCCGAAGATCGCCACACGCTGGTGCTGGTTAATGGCAAACGGATTTCGTCGACTGACGACACTATCGGCCACTCTGACTACCAGTACGGTTGGGTAGCCATGGACCAGATCGAGCGTATCGAAATTGTCCGTGGTCCGATGTCAGCCCTGTATGGCTCGGAAGCCGTGGGCGGGGTCATCAATATCATCACCAAAGGCCCGCAAAAGAACTGGAGCGGCAGCCTGAGTGCGCGCGGTGACATACAGAAAGGCTCGGGAGGCAACGGCCATGTGCTGTCAGCCCGGGTCGGTGGCGGGCTGGGAGAGATGTTCGATTTGCAGTTGGCTGTGGAGCAGCTGCGCAGATCGCCCACGCCGCGCAAGGAAGACCGGCGCCTGAGTGACATGGAGGGCCATGATCGTGAAAATGGCAGCCTGCAATTGGGCTTTACTCCTGTTGAAGGCCAACGCTTTCAACTGGATTTGCTGCACAGCAATGAGGATCTGGATCGTCACCAGAATACCCGGGGTGCCGCACCATTCTACCTGGACACCTACACCCTGGAGCGCCGTCAGCAATCAGTGAGTTGGCAGGCAGACTGGACGCACGCCACTACCGAGCTGCGGTATGGCAAAGCTACTTTTGATGTCAGTAATAAGCGTAATAATGGCGTTGCCCCCACACGTGATCAGCGACTGGAAGATAAAACCTGGGACGGAAACGTTGCGTTTGCACTGGGTAGTCGCCACGCCCTGACACTGGGCGCGGAGCACCGCGAGGAGTACCTGGAAAATGCCGGTTTGCTGGGCGGGTCGGATGACGTAACACACAAAGCACTGTATGTGCAGGATGAAATCAGCCTCAACGACAGCTTGAGCCTGACATTGGGTGCGCGACTGGACCATCACGGCATTTTTGGCAGTGAAACCAGCCCGCGAGCCTATCTGGTCTGGAGCGTGACACCAGAGCTGACACTTAAAGGCGGGTATGGTGAAGCATTCCGTGCACCGACCCTGAAGCAGATTTCACCCATTTATGAAGGTGGTGAAGGCCCGCACACGTTTTATGGCAATGCCGACATCAAGCCCGAAACCAGTCGTTCCTGGGAGTTGGGAGCCGACTGGCGTGATGATAAAAGTGCTTATACGGCCACTGTTTTCAGGAATGAAATCAAAGATCTGATTTATACACGACTGATCAACAAGATAGGTCCGCGTGGGTTTTATCAGTATGACAACATCTCGCGAGCTCGCATTCATGGACTGGAGCTGTCCATGGTGCGTGATTTGGGTGCCGGGTTCAGCATCAGCAACAACCTGACATGGATGGATGCACGTGACAGCGATACCCGGGACCGGTTGACCGGGCGTCCCGAACTGGTGATCACGCCCATGTTGAACTGGCAGGGCGAGTCGCTAACTGCGCAACTGGAGTGGCAATACACCGGGCGTCAGTGGCTGACCAACAGCGACAGCCAGCTGGAACGTGTCAGCGGTTACAGCCTGTTCAATCTGAGTGCGGGCTATCAGGTCAATGACAACTTC
>CAYMHL010000287.1:0-2701 GCA_964390205.1 uncultured Marinobacterium sp. | reverse complement strand
ATTTCAGGCGCCGTGGATAAAATCGTTATAATGCCTGTTCAGGAGGTCCCATGTCTGCCCGTTTTACACTGCTGACCGCCGCCCTGTTGGGGGCACTGGCTGTGGCGCTGGGGGCCTTTGCCGCCCATGGCCTCAGGTCGATCCTCAGCGTACGCCTGCTGGAGGTGTTCCAGACCGGTGTCGACTACCAGTTCTGGCACGTTGGTGCCCTGCTGGTCACCGGGCTGCTGCAGCGGCAATACAACAGCCGGGCACTGAAGGTCAGTGCGCTGGCGTTTCTGTTCGGCATTGTCTGCTTCAGCGGCAGTCTCTATGTGCTGGCACTGAGCGGCGTACACTGGCTGGGTGCGATCACGCCGCTGGGCGGGACTGCCTTCATCATCGGCTGGCTGAGTCTGGCCGTATCGATCTTTCAACAGGAAAAACTGCATGCAGATTCAGGTGAACGGTGAAACTTTGGAAACCAGCGAAAACGCAACCCTTGCCGAGTTGATCGAGCAGCTCGAACTGGTCGGCAAGCGGATCGCAATCGAGCTGAACCTGGAAATCATCCCGCGCAGCGCTCATGCCGCAACCCGGCTCAAGGCGGGTGATCGGGTCGAAATCGTACACGCCATCGGCGGCGGCTGAGGCCGGCGACCTTCACTGCGCAGCCAACAACCACTTTAGATACCAGGGTACAGATGATGTCAGAACTGGAAAACAACGATCCGTTGATCATCGCCGGACAGTCCTTCACCTCCCGCCTGCTGGTGGGCACCGGCAAATACAAGGACATGGCTGAAACCGGTGCCGCCATCGAAGCCAGTGGTGCCGAGATTGTTACCATGGCGGTGCGCCGTACCAATCTGGGCCAGAACCCGGACGAGCCCAACCTGCTCGACGTGATCAGCCCCGAGCGTTACACCCTGCTGCCCAACACCGCCGGCTGCTATACCGCCGACGATGCCGTGCGTACCTGTCGTCTGGCGCGTGAGCTGCTGGATGGCCACGATCTGGTCAAGCTGGAAGTGCTGGGCGATCAGAAAACCCTGTATCCCAACATCATCGAAACCGTGAAGGCCGCTGAAACCCTGGTCAAGGACGGCTTCAAGGTGATGGTCTACACCAACGATGACCCCATTGTCGCCAAGCGGCTGGAAGAGATCGGCTGCGTGGCGGTAATGCCGCTGGGTTCGCTGATCGGCTCGGGCCTGGGTATTCAGAACCCGCACAATATCCGCCTGATCATGGAAGAGGCCCGGGTGCCGATTCTGGTGGATGCCGGTATAGGAACGCCGTCTGAAGCCGCCATGGCGATGGAGATGGGCTGTGCCGGTGTACTGGTCAACTCTGCCATTGCCGGAGCGCAGAACCCCATCCTGATGGCGAAAGCGATGCAGAAGGCGGTACAGGCCGGTCGTGAAGCCCATCTGGCCGTGCGCATGCCGCGTCGTGCCTATGCCAGTGCGTCCTCGCCGCTGGATGGCGTGATCAGCAACTGAACCGAACCGAATTGAACACACGGGGCCTGCGTGGCCCCGCAGAGCGATAGTGACCCAATGACTGACGAACAGAAACCGCTGCGCCGCATCCGCAGCTTCGTGGTGCGTGCCGGCCGCATGACCGAAGGCCAGCAACGTGCCATGGACGAAAACTGGCCCCAGTACGGGCTGGAGCTCAAGGATGGCCTGCTTGATTTTGCCGCTGTGTTCGGCCGTGAAGCACCGGTGGTGCTGGAGATCGGCTTTGGCATGGGAGACTCCCTGATCGAGATGGCACGTCAGGCGCCGGAGAAAAACTTCATCGGTATCGAAGTGCATCCGCCGGGTGTCGGCCGCCTGCTGTCCCGGGTGGCCGAAGAAGGCCTGACCAATATCCGTGTCTACTGCGATGATGCCGTAGAAGTGCTGGCGCAGTGCATCCCCGATGCCAGTCTGGAAACCCTGCAGCTGTTCTTCCCCGACCCCTGGCACAAGAAGCGTCACCACAAGCGCCGCATCGTGCAGCCGGAGTTTGCCCAGAAGATCCGCCAGAAGCTGAAAATCGGCGGCTGTTTCCACATGGCTACCGATTGGGAAAACTATGCCGAGCACATGATGGAAGTGATGTCTGCAGCGGAGGGATATCGCAATGCAGCCGGTACAGGGCAATATTCGCCTCAGCCCGAGTGGCGCCCGGTTACCAAGTTCCAGAGTCGCGGTGAGCGGCTGGGACATGGTGTCTGGGATTTGATGTTCGAACGTATCGACTGAATCCACAAGGAGATTGCCCGATGACGGATACACTGGCACTGACGCAGCAGACACTGGACTATCGCGCGGCGCTGAAAGCGGTGGCTGCCGCCGCCGAACAGGCAGAAACGCTGGGCGTGAAGGTCAGCATTGCAGTAGTGGGCCGGTCCGGCCAGCCACTGGCACAGCTGAGCCTGAATGAAGCCCCGCCGCAGACATCCCTGCTGGCGCTGCGCAAGGCGCGCACCTCGGCTGGTTTCAAGGTGCCCAGCAGCTTCTTCCGCGATCGCAATGCGGAGGATATTCATCTGCTGGCGGCACTGGATACCCATCCGGACCTGCTGATGCTGGGCGGTGGTCTGCCGATCAGCCTGGCCGGTGAATGCATCGGTGCCATCGGTGTGTCCGGGGCGTCTCAGGAGCAGGATATCGCCTGTGCCGAAGCGGCCCTGGCCGTGCTGGGTGTGACCGCAGAGCAGGCCTGAGGG